>JBMOGN010000008.1:0-35554 GCA_049318345.1 Rubrivivax sp.
CCATCTTGAAGCCGTTGTAGTCCTTCGGGTTGTGGCTGCCCGTGACCTGGATGCCCGAGCGGCAGCCGTGCGCGCCGCGCGTGGCGGCCACGTAGTACAGCATTGGGGTGGTGACGGGGCCGAGGTCGACAACATCCAGCCCCGTGGAGGCCAGGCCGCGGATCAGCGCGGCGGCGAGGCCCGGGCCCGACACGCGGCCGTCGCGGCCCACGGCCACGGCGCGCTCGCCGGCGGCCACGGCCTCGCTGCCGAAGGCGCGGCCAAGGTGTTCGGCAAAGCGCTCGTCGATCGTCTGGCCGACGATGCCGCGGATGTCATAGGCCTTGAAGATCGAGGCGTGCACGCGCATGGGAAGGGTCCGGAGTGAAGGCGGTGGAAGGGATGGAGGGCGGGGTCACGGATTGTTCCATGGCGGCGGGCGCGGCGGGTTGAGCCGATAAGATGGGCCGGCCCGCTCCCCCCGGGCCGCCTGCGCCTTGAAAATCTCCGACATCCTGGAACTGCTTGCCCTGGCGGCGCTGTGGGGGGCCTCCTTTCTCTTCATGCGCCTGGGTGCAGCCGACTTCGGGCCCGTGGCGATGACGTGGGTGCGCATGGCCCTGGCCGCGCTCGTGCTGGCGCCCCTGGCCGGGGCGGCTGCGCTGGCCGGTGCGCTGCGCGGGCACGGCCGGGCGATCGGGGCGGTGGGCATCGTCAACTCGGTGCTGCCCTTCATCGCCTACGGCTACGCGGCGCTGGCGGTCACCACGGGGCTGTCGGCGGTGTTCAACGCCACCTCGCCGCTGTGGGCGGCGGCTATCGCCTGGTGGTGGCTGGGCGAGCGCCCCACGCGGCTGCGCGCGCTGGGCCTGCTCATCGGCCTGGCCGGGGTGGTGGCGCTGGCCGGCGGCGAGGCCCGCTTCCGCCCCGACGCGCAGGGCGCGACCACCGGCTGGGCCGTGCTGGCCTGCCTGGGCGCGACGCTGGGCTACGGGGTGGGCGCGAACCTGGTCAAGCGCTCGCTGTCGGGCGTGCCGCCGGTGGCGGTGGCCGCGGGCAGCCAGCTGCTCGGCGCGCTCGTGCTCGCGCCCCTGGCCTGGTGGGCCTGGCCGGCGCGCGCACCTTCTGCGCTCGCCTGGGCGGGGGTCGTGGCGCTGGGCGTGCTGTGCACGGGCGCGGCGTACTTCCTGTACTTTCGTCTCATCGCGCGGCTCGGACCGGCACGCGCGATCTCGGTGACCTTCCTCATCCCCTTCTTCGGCACCCTGTGGGGGGCGGTCTTCCTCGGGGAGGCGGTGACGCCGACGATGGTGGCTGCCGGCAGTGTGATCCTGCTGGGCACCGCGCTGGCCACCGGCGTGCTCAGCTTCGGTGGCCGACGCTGAAGTCGTTGCGCCCGCTGCGGTCCACGCCGCGCAGCAGCCAGATCGGGCGCCGGGCGAAGTTCACCGGCACGCCGGTCTGTCCGTCCACCGGGCGCAGGTCGCGCTCGAACACCGAGGTGGCGGGCATGTAGCGCAGGGCCACGCCGGTGCGGCGCTGGCCGGAGGTGTTGGCAGCCGCGCCGTGGATCATGTACACGTCGTGCAGCGACATCTGGCCGGGCTGCAGTTCCAGGTCCACCGCGGTGGCCTCGTCGAAGGTGCCGTCGGCCATGCGCTGGTTGAGCGTGAGGTCGGTGCGCTCCTCGTGCAGGTGCGCGTGCAGCTGCTGGCCCGCGTGCGAGCGCGGGATGACACGCAGGCAGCCGTTCTCGCGCGTGGAGGGCTCCAGCGCCACCCACACCGTGCAGGTGGCCAGCGGGCGGATGGGCCAGTAGTGGCCGTCCTGATGCCAGGGCGTCTCGTAGCCCTGCCCCGCAGGCTTGCAGAAGACGTGGCAGCCCCAGAGGATCACGTCCTCCCCGATCACGCCGCTCACGAGTTCGACGATCTCGGGGTCACGCGCGAGGTCGAGGAACTGGCTCACGCCGCGCACGCCTTCGCCGTTGTCGCCCTCCACATGCGCGGAGACGAGCTTTTCCGGGCGCACGCCCGGGTTCAGGCGCAAGAGCTCGTCGAGCGCGGCGGCCATCTGCGCCACGCGCGGCGCCGGCAGCCGGAAGCGGGGCACGACCCAGCCTTCGCGCTGGTAGTGGGCGATCTCGTCGGTATGCAGCGTGGCCATGGCGCGATGGTGCCAGAGTAGGCCTCGTGGACGCTAGGGCCCGAACACCACGTCCACCCAGTAATTGCTCGCCCGCCACGTGGCGTCGGGGAAGGCCAGCGCCGCGCCGTAGCGGTACAGCCCGTTGCCGGCGGTGGCCGTGCTCGCGGGCGCCACGAGCGGGCCGCGCGCGACGAGGGCGGTGGCGAAGGCGTCGTTGTCGCCCGCGTAGCGCCCGGACGGCGCGAAGTACGACGCAATGACGGTGGTGCCCGCCGACACGGCCACCGGGCTGGCGAAGTTCACCTGCTGCCAGCCGGTGGCCGTCTCGCCGGCAAAGGTTGCCGAGGCCAGCAGCTGGCCGCCCGTGCTCCACAGTGCGCCCGTGTGGGTGCCGGTGTTGCCGGTGCCCTTGTAGAAGCGCACGCCGCTGATGAAGCCGTCGCGCAGCACGGTCACGCGTACGCCGAGATTGACGCCGGCCGCATCGCTCACCGACGGGTTCAGGGGCACGGCACCTGCCGGCCACAGCGTGCAGGGGCAGGCGGTGGCCACGGGTGGCGAGACCGTCACGGTGCGGCCGGGCGCCGGTGACTCGAGGTTGCCGCTGTCATCCACCGCGCGGCTGCGCAGCGTGTAGGTACCGGCCGCCGATGGCGTCCAGGTGAAAGACCAGGTTTCGCGGCCCTCGGCGCGGCGCCAGGTCTGCCCGCCGTCCACCGACACCTCCACGCCGCCCACGAGGCCGCCACCGCTGTCCAGTGCCGTGCCGGAAACCGTCACCGGCACGCCCACGACCAGCGCCGCCCCGGCGGCCGGCAGCAGGAGCGCGGACACCGGCGCCGTGGTGTCGGTGGAAGCGCTTGCAGCCTGCAGCCCGGGCTGCAGCGTGCGGGGCTGCACGCCCATATCGGCCAGCAGGTTCACGGTAGCCTGCTGCATGCGCACGTCCACGGGCGTGCCCGCGCGGTCGTGCGTGGCGTCCAGGCCCCAGGGCCACTGGACCGTGCCGGCGCCGAAGACGAGCGCGCCGCTGGCGTGGCGGTACAGGGTGAGCGCGTGCGTGGCGGTGCCGCTGGCGTAGGTGCCGCCGTTGTCCTGCAGCACCGGCGCGCCCGACACAGTGGTGCGCGACAGGCGCATGAGGCCCGCCGGGCGGGCCGCGTTGTCGGCGTCGATGTCCCACTCGTAGCCGAGGCTGCCGGCGGCCAGGGTCGCGCTGGAGCCCGCCGGCAACGCCGCCAGGGCCGTGTTGCGCCACAGGCGCAGCCGGCCCTCGGCCGCGGGCACGGTGATGGCGGTGGTGGCGCCATCGTTGACCATGAAGAGCGTGCCGGTCAGGGCGTTCTCGGGGCGGCCGCCATCGGCGGGGGGCGAGAAACGGGCATCGCGCCAGGTGCCGGTCCAGGCCGGGTCGGGATCTATCTTGGCCGAGGCCAGCGTCTCCTTGTAGCTCACGAGCGTGCGCTGAGGCGTGGCCGAGGCGTCGATGCTCGGCTCCCAGCGCGTCTTCCAGAAGATCTCGTTGCCGCTGAAGAAGGCCAGGTGCACGCCCGCGCCGCGCGCAGCCTCCACCGCCGCACGCTGCGCGGCCGACCAGTACTCGTCGTGCCCCACCGACAGGAAGACGCGGTGGTTGCGCAGCAGCGCACCCGCGCGGTCCACGTCCGCCCCGCTCGTGTAGCTCAGGTCGTAGCCGTTGGCCTCCAGCCAGCGCAGCATCGGGTACTCGCTGTTGAAGAGCCAGTCCTGCCCGCCGGCCACCGCGCGCGTGTTGAAGGGCCGGTTGTAGCTGACCTTGTAGGCGCGCCCGGCGGGGCTGCCGGTGTACAGGCTGTTGCCGCCCCAGTCGTTGTAGGCCTGCCAGGTGGTGTCGGAGGTCTGGAACAGCAACGTGGAGGTGCTGGCGTCGTCGCGCACGACGAAGACGATGTGGCTGGCCCCGCCGGTGTCGGTGCGCACGAGGCGGGCCACGTAGATGCCGGAGGTGGCCGCCGCCGGCACGGTCCAGGAGGCCGACTGGGCCCAGTTGCCGCAGTCGATGAGGCCGGTGGCGGCCTGGGTGAGGCACGCGGGCTGCGTCTGCGGCAGCGCCACCGAGGGCAGCACGGAAGCCACCAGGCGCGCGCCGTTGCCCGCGTACCAGCCCAGGCGGTGGATGTCCAGGCGCCAGGCGCGCGCGTCGGTCTTCACCTTGAAGCCGATGGCCGAGCCGCGGTTCACGCTCATGCGCGTGGCGTAGCCCTGGATGCTGAGGTCGCCCGCGCCGGTGATGTCCCACTGGCTGCGCGGCGTGCCGGCCAGGCAGTTCTCGGCCACGATGGCGTTGGCCGGGCTCGTGCAGGGGTCGGCAGTCGGGGGCGGAGGCGGTGTGGCGGTGGGCGAGAAGACGACGTCCACCCAGTAGTTGCTCGAGCGGTAGCTCGAGGCCGGGAAGGTGGGGGAGGCGGCGTAGGCGTACAGGCCGTTGGCCCCGGCCAGGCCGTCGCGCAGCAGGTGCACCGGCCCGTTGTCCACGCCCTGGGTGGCGAAGGCCCCGGTGTTCACCGCGTAGCCGCCGCGCGGTGCGAAGTACGAGGCCACGTAGACGGTGCCGGCCTTCACCGCCACGGGCGTGGCGAAATTCACCTGCTGCCAGCCGCTGGCCGTCTCGCTGCTGAAGGTGGCCCGCGCCAGCAACTGGCCGGTGGTGCTCCACAGCGAGCCCACGTGGGTACCGGTGTTGGCCGTGCCCTTGTAGAAGCGCACGCCGCTGATCACGCCGTCCACGTCGGTGCGCAGGCGCACGCCCAGCTCCACGGCGGCGGTGTCGGGCCAGGAGGCGTTGGTGGGCGTGGCGGTGGCGGGCCAGGCGCTGCAGGGGCAGTTCGAGGTGCCTGGGTCGACGGTGCCGTAGGTGGCGCTCCACGCGCCGGAGGCTGCCTCGAACATCGCCACACGCACGCCCTTGACGGTGAGCGCGGTCCAGGGCACGGCCACGCCGGCACGGCTGAGCGCGGTGAGGCTGCGCCCGGCATGCGACAGCGGCAGCATCGCCCGCAGCCCGCGGGCGCCCGCGTCGGCGGTGAGCGTGAAGCCGAGCACCTGCCCGTCCCATGTGAAGCCACCGAAGCTCGAGGCATTGCGCGCATCGAGCCAGTCCAGCAACTGGCGCGCCGAGATCACCGGCACCCCGCGCGCCTGCGCCGAGACGAGCACCGCCTCGGCCTCCGCGGAGGCCGCGGTGTCGTGGTGCGCGTTGACGGTGAACACGCCAAAGTAGCCCTCGCTGCCCAGCGCCCGGTCCAGCAGCGTGTCCACGGTCTGGGGCCACGGCTGCGACGACTCGTCGGTCATCTGCGTGGCGGCCTGGAAGACGTCGATGAGCGTGCCGTCCAGCGCCGCGAAGCGCATCGGCAGGGCCGAGCCAGTGAGGTAGCCCGGGGTCGTGCCGAGCCAGCTGCCGGGCCAGTGGTAGTAGCTCGTGTCCAGCCGCATGCCGTTGGCCGCCTGCACGAGTGCGCCGCTGTCCCAGTCGCTCCACACCACGCAGTGGTGGCGTTGGGTGCGCGGCGGCGTGGCGCTCGGGAAGCGGCTGCGCCACTGTGCGAGCTGGTCGGTGTAGTTGGCCTCCAGCGAGGCGCGCGTGAAGTCCGCGCAGCCGGTGCTGATGTGCGGGCTGAACTCGAAGCCCTGGGCCTGGTAGGCCGCCACCTGGGCGTCGCTCAGCGGGGTGTCGGGGTACAGGTAGGAGGTGGCGCGGACGCACTGCCAGTCGGCCACCGAGCAGCCCGCGGGGCTCGCGGCGAGGTAGCGGTCGAAGCGGCCGGCCGTGCCGCCGTTGCCGTGGTCGTCGCCGGTCATCACCACAGCTGCCTTCGCGCCACGCGGCAGCAGCCAGAAGCGGGGCAGCGGCTTGCGCGCCTGGCTCATGTGCACGACGAGGTTGGACAGCAGGCGCTGCAGCTCGTCGGCCTGCGGGATGCCCAGGCGCGTGAGGTCCACCCAGTCGGGGCGCAGGTCGCCGGCGGCCGCGCCATAGAACTTGTCGCCGGAGCGGATCGGAGCCAGGCCGTCGCGCTCCTGCGCGGCCCAGGCCGGATTGCCCTGGCGCGTCAGCACGATGGAGGTGGCCACATCCCAGGCGAAGGCCGCCGCGCGCCCGGCGCCCACGGTGCGCAGCGTCAGCGCCGGGGAGGTGGTGGCGGTGCCCGAGTTGCTGTAGAGCGTGGCCAGCGCCGTGGCGCCAGCCAGCGCGTAGCGCTGCGCGGTGCCGTGGAACTGCATCGTCACGGCGGTCAGGCCGGCGCCGGGGGCCGAAGAGGTGTCCACCTGGAACCAGGCGTCGGCCAGCGTCGAGCCGGTGGCGCTCAGGCCGAGCAGCGGGGCGAGCGAGGGGTCGGGCGCCATCGCGATCAGGCTGCCCCCGGCGTTCACCCAGTCGGTGAGTGCGGTGAGTTGCGCCGCGGCGAGCGCCATGCGTGGCAGCACCACCACGTCATGCGCGGCCAGCGAGGCGGGGGTGAGCGCGGAGGCGTCGGCCACGCGGAAGGCATTGAAGCCTTCGGTGCGCAGGATCTCGGCATACACCGTGCTGAAGGGCAGTGCCGGCGAGGCCACCACGAGGAGCGGGCCGCCGGGCCCGTCGGCCGGGCCGGCCCAGGCGGCAGACTGCGCCAGCAGCGCGGCGAACAGGATCGCGGCCCGCCACCTGGCCGGGGTGGCGCCGCAGGCCCGGGACAGGCGTTGACGCAGCGTCAGGGCCATCCGGGAAGTCCGGGCCCTCCAACCGAGCAGCAGCTTCATGGCGCCCCCCCGGAGCCCGGCGCCCACTGCACCAGCCGGTTGTCGGCCGTGGCCGCCACCAGCTGCTCGCCGCGCGCGCCGGCAAAGGCCACCGCCGACACCGCCGCGTCGGCGTTCAGGCTGCGTGCCAGGCGTGAAGCGGCCACGTTCCACTGCATCACCTGTCCGTCGGCCCCGCCGCTGACCAGCCACGCGCCCTGCGGGCTGAAGGACAGCGCGCGCACCGCTGCGGCATGCACCTGCCACACGCCCCCGACTTGCCCGGCGGCGTCCCAGGCGCGCACGCGGCCGTCCGCGCCCCCGGAGGCGAGCCAGGCGCCGTCGGGGCTGTAGGCCAGGGCCTGCAGCGCCCCCGCATGCGCAGCGACCTGGGCGCGCACCCGGCCCGAGCGGGCGTCGAGCAGGCACAGCCGCCCGTCGGCGCTGCCCGCAGCCAGCGTCTGCCCATCGGGGCTGAAGGCCAGCGCGAGCACGAACCCCGCCTGCAGCGGCACCCCCCACTGCAGCCGGCCACGCTCCAGGTCCCACAGCAGGACGCGGCCGTCCTCGCCGGCGGCGGCCACGCGGCGGCCGTCGCGGCTCAGCGCCAGGGCGCGCAGCGGTTGCGCCGACCCGGCCAGCACCAGCCGCGACACGCCACGGGCGCTGTCCCAGAGCGACACCGTGCTGTCGCGGCTGGCCGCCACCAGGCCCGCGCCGTCGGGCAGGAAGGCCGCGCCCACCCAGGCGCGCTCGGGCGCCACTGCCCAGGACTGCCGCACGCGGCCGCTGGCGATGTCCAGCACGCGCACGCCGGCGTCGGTGCGGCTGGCCAGCGCGAGTTGCGCGCCGTCCGCGCTCACCGCCAGCACCGTGATGCCGGCGGATGGTGCGGCCAGCGCGGGCACCGCAGGCACGGTCCGCGCAAGGCTCTGTGCAGCGGACGCCGGGTCCGGGTTGGGAAGCGGCGGCGAGACGGAAGTTGAGGACGTGGCGGCCGAGGCGGAAGGAGGGTCCTCGCCGCCGCCGCAGCCCGACAGCAGGACCGCTCCTGCGGCGGCCACGCACGCCAGCAGCACGGGAACAGCCCTCGCCTCAGCGCCAGAGCCGGCTCGACGGAACCGGGCACTCGATCCTGCTCCTGCTCCTGCTCCTGCTTCCACTGGGCTGTCCATGACGCTCCTTGCCAGGCCCCCGCCGCGCGGAGGACATGGGCGGGCACCGTACGCGAGCCCCCGGCGGAAGTCCCTCCCCACGATGCACCGCCATTGCTCAGCCTGCTCAGCGCCTGCCCCTAGTCATGGGGATGGGCCGGCACGAGGGTGCGTGCTGAACTGCAGCCATGAACACGGGACAGGCGGCCAGCAGCCGCGTGATCACTCGCCCCACGGCGCACACGGCAGAAAGCGGCAGCTTGCACCCCGTGCCGGACCCCGCCCCGCTGCGACCCTCAGCGGCACTGACCCCGGTGCCCGAATCGTCCGCGACGGGCGCCCTGGGCGTCCGTCGCGCGGGATACCCGGGCAAGCGCCTGCTCGACCTGGCGGGGTCGGCGGTGGCGCTGGTCCTGCTGGCGCCCGTGATGGCCGCGGTGGCCGCCGCGGTGGCGCTGACCTCGCGTGGGCCGGTGGTCTTCAGGCAGGAGCGCGTGGGCCTGCACGGCCGGCCCTTTGTCTTCTACAAGTTCCGCACCATGTTCCACGGTGCCGACGACGGCGTGCACCGTGACTTCGTCGCCCGCCTGATCCGCGGCGAGCCGATCGACAGCCCGGCAGCAGACAACCGCAGCGAAGGCTTCAAGCTGCAGGAGGACCCGCGCATCACGCCACTGGGCCGCTTCCTGCGGCGCACGAGCCTGGACGAGCTGCCGCAGTTTCTCAACGTGCTGCGCGGGGACATGAGCCTCGTGGGGCCGCGCCCCCCCCTGCCCTACGAGGCCGCCCAGTACAGCGCCTGGCAGCGTCGCCGCCTGGCGGGCAAGCCCGGTATCACCGGGCCCTGGCAGGTGGACGGCCGCAGCCGCGTGCCCTTCGACGAGATGGTGCGCATGGACCTGGCCTATCTCGAGCACGCCTCGCCCGGGAGGGACCTGCGGCTGCTCGCCCGAACCGTCTTCGTCGTGTTGCGCGGCGACGGCGCCCGCTGAACGAACAACCACCTGCGGAGGACCATGCAGATCGACGGCACCCGACTTCTCGTGACCGGAGGCGCCGGCCTCATCGGCTCCACCACCATCGACCAGCTCCTGCGCGAGCACGACCCGAAGGAGGTGGTGGTGCTGGACAACCTCTCGCGCGGCAGGCTGGACCACCTGCAGCAGGCGCTGCGCGACCCGCGCGTGCGCTTCGTGCGAGGCGATGTGCGCGACCCGGCGGTGGTGCGCAGCGCCATGCGCGGCATGGACGCCGTGCTGCACCTGGCCGCGCTGCGCATCACGGCCTGCGCCGCCGATCCGCGCGAGGCGCTGCAGGTGATGTGCCACGGCAGCTTCAACGTGGTGGAGGCGGCCGCCGCGGCCGGCGTGCGCAAGGTGGTGGCGGCCTCCTCGGCCTCGATCTACGGCCAGGCCGAGACCTTTCCGACCACGGAAGACCACCACCCCTGGGGCAACGACACCTGGTACGGCACCACCAAGCTCATGCTCGAGGGGCTGCTGCGCGCCTACCGTGCGATGCACGGGCTGGCGGGGGTGTCGCTGCGCTACTTCAACGTCTACGGGCCGCGCATGGACACCGAAGGGGCGTACACCGAGGTGCTGATCCGCTGGATGGAGCGCATCGCCGACGGCCGTCCGCCGCTCATCCAGGGAGATGGGCGGCAGACCATGGACTTCGTCTATGTCGAGGATGTGGCCCGGGCCACACTGGCCGCCCTGCGCTCGGACTGCGAGACCGGGGCCTTCAATGTGGCCAGCGGCACCGAGACGAGCCTGGCGGGCCTCGCCCAGGGCCTGCTGCGCGCGATGGGCTCCAGCCTCCAGCCCGAGTACGGCCCGCCGCGCCAGATCAGCCCGGTCACGCGGCGCCTGGCTGATGTCTCACAGGCGCAGGCCGTGCTGGGCTTCCAGGCGCAGGTGCCGCTGGAAGACGGGCTGCGCAGGCTGGTGCAGTGGTGGTCCGCGCAACGCGACGGGCACGCCGCCGCGCGCCCGCGCGCCGCCGTCGCGCAGGCGCAGGCGGTGGGCGCATGATCCCCATCAGCCGCCCGGTCCTGGGCGAAGCGGAGGCGGCCGCCGCAAGGCGCGCGATCCTCAGCGGCTGGACCACACAGGGCCCCGAGGTGCAGGCCTTCGAGGAAGGATTCGCCCAGGCCGTGGGCGCCCCCCACGCCTGCGCGGTGTCGAGCTGCACCACGGCGCTGCACCTGGCGCTGCAGGTCGCGGGCGTGCGGCCCGGCGACGAGGTGGTCACCGCGAGCCACTCCTTCATCGCCACTGCCAACGCCATCGGGCACTGCGGCGCGACCCCGGTCTTCGTGGACATCGAGCCCGACACCTGGAACCTCGATCCGGCCCTGGTTGAACGCGCCATCACGCCGCGCACGCGCGCCATCCTGTGCGTGCACCAGATGGGCCTGCCCTGCGACCTGCGGCGACTCACGGGCCTGGCGCAGCGCTTCGAGCTGCCGCTGGTGGAGGACGCCGCCTGCGCGGCCGGCAGCCAGATCCTGTGGGACGGGCAGTGGCAGGCCATCGGGCGGCCCCACGGCGACATCGCCTGCTTCTCCTTCCACCCGCGCAAGGTCATCAGCACCGGAGACGGCGGCATGATCACCACGCGCCATGCCGACTGGGACCGGCAGCTGCGGCTGCTGCGCCAGCACGGCATGAGCGTGCCCGACACCGCGCGCCACGGCGCCTCGCAGGTGGTGTTCGAGCGCTATCCGGTGGTGGGCTACAACTACCGCCTTACCGACATCCAGGCAGCCGTGGGCCGTGAGCAGCTCGCGCGGCTGCCCGCGCTCGTGCGCGAGCGCCGCACCCTGGCGCAGCGCTACGGCGGGCTGCTGGCGCAGGTGCCGGGGCTCACCCTGCCGCAGGAGCCTGCCTGGGCCCGCAGCAACTGGCAGAGCTACTGCGTGAGGCTGCCGCGCGAGGTGCACCAGCGCGAGGTGATGCAGGCTCTGCTCGAGGACGGCGTGGCCACGCGCCGCGGCATCATGTGCAGCCACCGCGAGGACGCCTGGGCCGGGCTGCCGCTGCCCCATGCCCTGACGCACTCGGAGTCGGCACAGGACGGCTGCATCCTGCTGCCGCTGTTTCCCGGCATGACCGCGGCCGAGCAGGAGCTCGTGGCCGATTCGCTGGCGCGCGCCTGCGCCACCGCCCCGGCATGCACGGCGCCACGGTGAGGGCACCGCAGGCCGGAGCCGGGCTCAGCTACCGGCAGATCCTGCGCTCGTCCACGGTCATGGGCAGCGCCTCGCTGCTGAACATGGCCATCGGGCTGGTGCGCACCAAGCTCTTCGCGCTGTGGCTCGGGCCCTCGGGCGTCGGTCTCATGGGCGTGCTCGGCACCACCGCCGACCTCGCGCGCAGCGTGGCCAGCCTGGGCCTGAACCAGAGCGGCGTGCGGCAGATCGCCGAGTCGGCAGCCGAGCAGGACGCCGCGCGCATGGCGCGAACGGTGGCGGCGCTGCGCGCCACGGCCTACGTGCTCGGCGCCGCAGGCGGGCTGGCGCTCGCCCTGGCCTCGCCCTGGGTGTCGCAGCTGACCTTCGGCACGACGGACCGCTGGCCGCAGGTCGCCGTGCTCGGCGCGGTCATCTTCTTTCGCCTCGTGGCCGACGGGTACGGGGCACTCGTACACGGCATGCGCCGCATCGCCGACATGGCGCGGGCCGACCTGATGGCGGTGTTCTTCGGCTCCGTGATCGCGGTCGGCCTCGTGGCAGTGTTGCACGAGGACGGCGTGGCGCCGGCGCTGCTGGCGATCGCGGCGGTTTCGGCTCTGACCTCGTGGTGGGCGAGCCGGCGCGCCGGGCTGCCCAGGCAGGCGGTGCCGCGGGCCGAGCTCGGTGCCGAGGTCAGGGCCCTGCTGCGCATGGGCCTGGCCATGATGGGCGGCAGCCTCCTCACCCTCGGCGCGGCCTGGGGGGTACGCATGGTCCTCGTGCGCCACGCCGGCCTGGCCGAGGCGGGGCTGTACCAGTCGGCCTGGACGCTCTCGGGGCTGGGGGTGGGCGTGATCCTGCAGGCGATGGGCGCGGACTTCTATCCGCGCCTGGTGAGCGTGGCACGCGACCACAGCCAGATCAACCAGCTCGTCAACGAGCAGACGCAGGTGAGCCTGCTGCTGGCCGGTGTGGGCGTGATGGCCACGATGACGCTGGCCCCGGTGGCCGTGCCGCTGCTGTACAGCCGCGCCTTCGGCGGGACGGAAGAGGTGCTGCGCTGGCTGTGCCTGGGCATGACGCTGCGCGTGCTCACCTGGCCGATGGGCTACATCCTGGTGGCCAAGGGCGCGTCGCGCTGCTTCGTCGCCACCGAGGCCGTGTGGGCCGCCGCGCATGTCGGCCTGGCCGCGCTGCTCGTGGGCGCATTCGGCCTCACCGGAGCGGGAATGGCCTTCTTCGGCGCCTATGCGGTGCAGGCCGTGCTGCTGGCCACGCTGGTGCGGCGGACCAGCGGCATGCGGTGGTCACGCGCCAACTTTCGCACCGCGCGGGTCGTGCTGCCCACGGTGGTTGGCACCTTCCTCGCGCTGCAGCTGCTGCCGCACGACGCGGGGCTGGTGGTGGGCCTGGCGGCCACACTGGCGTTGTCGGCCTGGTCGCTGCGCACGCTGGCGCGCCTGGTGCCCGAGGGCAGGCTGGCACGGTGGCTGGTGCGGAGGGGGCTGTGAGCGGGGACGGCCGGGCGGGCCGCGCGGCGCAAGACAGCGCCGCGGACGTGGCCGTCATCGTGCCCTGTCACGAATACGGGCGCTTCCTGCGCCGCTGCGTGGACAGCGCACTCGGTCAGGACGGGGTGGCGGTGCGGGTGCTGGTGATCGACGACGCCTCGACCGACGACACCGCGCAGGTGGCACAGGCACTGGCCGGCGAGGACGCGCGCGTGCAGGTGCGCCGGCATGCGCTCAACCAGGGCCACATCCGCACCTACAACGAGGGGCTGCGATGGGCCGTGGACAGCGGCGCGCGCGCGCTGCTGCTGCTGTCGGCCGACGACTGGCTGCTGCCCGGCGCGCTGCGGCGCGCGCTACGCCTGCTGGACGCGCACCCGAAGGTGGGCCTGGTCTTCGGGCGCGCCCGGCTCGCACTCGAAGGCGTGGCGGGCGAGGCGCCGCGCTTCGCACCGTGGCCCGAGCCCCTGCCAGGGCTGGGTCGCGGCGGCGCGCCCGGCGCCTGGCGCGTGCTGACGGGGGCCGAGTTCATCGAGGCCTGTGGGGCGCGCAATGCCGTGCCCACGCCCACTGCGGTGGTGCGCTGCACGGTGCAGGCGCGAACGGGCGGCTACGACCCTGCCCTGCCGCACACCGCCGACATGCACATGTGGCTGCGCCTGGCGGCCGAGGCCGATGTGGGTGTGCTCGCCGACGAGCAGGCCGCGTACCGCTGCCATGCGAGCAACATGTCCCGCGCCTGGGCGGCCGACAGCCGGCTGCCCGACCTGCTGGCCCGGCAGGACGCGATCGCGTCCTTCCTCGCCGGCCCGGGGGCGGGGCTGCCGCAGGCTCCCCGCCTGCGCCGGCACCTGCACCGGGCGCTGGCCCGCGACGCGCTGTCGGCGGCCAGCGGCGCCCTGGATGCTGGCCAGCCGGCCGCCAGCCAGCGTCTGGAGCAGCTGGCCCTTCGGGCTTCGCCCGAGGTGCGACGAACGGGCGCGTGGCTGCGCTGGCGGACCAAGCGCCGGCTGGGGCTGAGATGGTGGCGTCGCCTCCGCCTGGACACGCTGGGCGCCGCGTGGCGGCGGCTGCGCACGCCGGCCTGAGGCCACGGGACAGGCATGCACGGCGAGCAACCCCAGGTCTCGGTGGTGATGAGCGTGCACGACGGCGCGCGCTTTCTCGCACCGGCCGTGCTCGGCATCCTCGGGCAGACGCTGCAGGCGCTGGAGTTCATCGTCGTGGACGACGGCTCGCAGGACGACTCGGGGGCGATGCTCGAGCGCGTGGCGGCCTGCGACCCGCGCTTGCGCCTGTTCCGCCGGCCGCATGCCGGACTGGTCGGGTCGCTGAACTTCGGCTGCGCACAGGCACGCGGGCGCTACCTCGCGCGCATGGACGCCGACGACATCGCCCTGCCCACGCGGCTGGCCCAGCAGGTGGCGCACCTGGAGGCGCACCCGAGCCTGGGCGTGCTCGGCTGCGCGGTCGAGTTCATCGACGCGCAGGACCGCCCGCTGCCCGTAGAGCGCACGCTGCTCGGGCACGCGCGGCTGATGCGCGCCCTGCTGGCCGGCACCTGCCCGCTTGTCCACCCGAGCGTGATGATGCGCCGCGTGCTCTTCGAGGCCGTGGGCGGCTACCGCCCCGGCGTGCCGCATGCGGAGGACTTCGACCTGTGGCTGCGCATGGGCGAAGTGGGGGGGCTCGACAACCTCCCGCAGCCGCTGCTGCGCTACCGCCGCCATGCGCAGCAGGTCTCCATCCGCCACTTCCGACAGCAGGCGCTGTCGAACCTCGCCGCACGGGCCAGCGCCCAGGCGCGCCGCAGCGGCCGCCCGGACCCGCTGGACGGTGCCGTCGCGCTGGACGAGCAGGTGCTCGAGGCGCTGGGCATCACGCCGCCCCAGCAGGCCCGGGCCTTCGCCCGCGCGGCCCTCACCAGCATCCGAAGCCTGGGTGACGCCGGCGACATCGGGGCGGCACGCAGCCTCTTGCAGGCGCTGCGCGAGGCCGATGCCCGGCAGCCCCTGGCGCCGGACCAGCGCGCCGACCTGCGGCTCGCGCAGGCGCGACTGGACTGGCAAACCGGCCACCCGCTGCAGGCCGCCGGCGCCTGCTGGCGCGCGCTGCTGGGCCGACCGCGCCTGGCGCTGCGCCCGCTCAAGCACCGGTGGGGCCTGGGGCCGCACAGTCCGTGACGCACGGCGCTCGCATCGCCGCCTTCGCTCGTCCCCGCAGTTGACACCTTCCAGCCGCCGCCCAACGCCCGCCCCCCCCCCCCCGCTGTGCCCCACCGCATTCCCCGACGCCTCATCCAGACCGGCCCCAGCCGCAGGCTGCCCCTGCAGGAACAGGCGGTCGTGGCCAACCTCAGGCTCCTGAACCCGGACTTCGAGTGGCTGTACTTCGACGACGCCCAGGTGGAGGCCTTCATCGACCAGGAGTTCCCCCGGTACCGGCGCGTCTTCGACAGCTTTCCGGTGCCCATCCAGAAGTACGACTTCTTCCGCTACCTGGCGGTGTACCGGCTGGGCGGCTTCTACCTGGATCTGGACGTGCTGCTGGCCCGCGGCCTGCAGGATCTGCTCGAGCTGGGCTGCGTCTTTCCCTTCGAGGAGCTGAGCCTGCAGCCCTTCCTCAGCCGCGAGTACGGCATGGACTGGGAGATCGGCAACTACGCCTTCGGCGCCGCACCGGGCCACCCCTTTCTCGCGGCGGTGATCGACAACTGCGTGCGCGCCCGGCAGGACCCCGCCTGGAGCGGATCGATGCTGCAGCCGCTGCCCTGGCTGATGCGGCGCGAGTTCGTCGTCTACGACACCACCGGACCGGGCCTGGTGTCGCGCACGCTGGCCGAGTACCCGCGCCAGCAGCCGCCGGTGACCGTGCTCTTCCCCGAGGATGTGTGCGACGAGCGGCAGTGGCACCGCTTCGGCGACTACGGCGTGCACCTGCAGGCGGGCGGCTGGCGCACGCGGGGCAGCTTCCTGCGCCGCAAGCTCGGCCTGCTGTGGGAGCAGCACCGGCGCGCGGCCGTGCTGCGCGAGGGCCGCAAGCGCGGCAAGACGCGGCTGCCGCCGCTGGCTGCCGGCGCCTGAGGCCTGCGATGCCCGGAATCGCAGGAGCCTTCAGCCCCGATCCGCGTGCGCGAGCGCGTGTGGCGTCGATGGCGGCCACGCTCGGGCCGGACCATGGCGCCTCGCGCGGGCAGTTGGACCAGCCCGGGCTGAGGCTGCACCTGGCCTGGTCGCACCACCGCGGCAGCTTCGCAGACTGTGCGCCCATCTGGAACGAGGCGGGCACCCTGTGCCTCATCCTGACGGGCGAGACCTTCGCCAGTGCCGAGCAGTTGCAGGCGCTGCGTACGCTCGGCCACCGCTTCGGCGAGGCCGATGCGAGCCACCTCGTGCACCTGGTCGAGGAGCAGGGCTTGGCTGCGCTGGCGCAGTTCAACGGCTGGTTCAGCGGCGTGCTCGTGGACCTGCCGGCGCGCCGGGCCGTGCTCTTCAACGACCGCTACGGGCTGTCGCGCCTGCACGTGCACGAGACGCTCGACGGCCTGTACTTCGCCTCGGAGGCCAAGGCCCTGCTGCGCGTCTTCCCGGCGCTGCGTCGCATCGAGGCGTCGAGCCTGGCGCAGGTGCACGCCTTCGGCTGCGTGCTGGACAACCGCACCCTGTATCCGGGCCTGGACCTGCTGCCCCCGGGCTCGGCCTGGCAACTCTCGCCCGACGGATCGGTGCGGCGCCAGGCCTGGTTCGATCGCCGCGCCTGGGAAGACCAGCCGACGCTGGCGCCGCCACAGTTCGAGGAGCAGTTGCGCGAGGTGCTCGCGCGCCGGCTGCCGGCCTACCTGCGCGGCCCGCAGCCGATGGCGATGTCGCTCACCGGGGGGCTGGATGGCCGCCTGCTCATGGCCTGGGCCCCGCAGCCGCCCGGCACCCTGCCCTGCTACTCCTTCGGCGGGCCGGTGCGCGACTGCGTGGACGTGGTGCTGGCCCGGCGCGTCGCCCAGGCCTGCGGCCAGCCGCATCGCACGCTGCGCGTGGGCCGCGACTTCCTGCGCGGGTTCGGGGAGCTGGCCGCACGCGCGGTCTACCTGTCCGACGGCGAGATGGATGTCTCGGGCGCGGTCGAGCTGCATGTCAACGAGCTCGCGCGGGAGATCGCGCCGGTTCGTCTGACCGGCAACTACGGCTCGGAGATCCTGCGCGGGCATGTGGCCTTCCGGCCGCGGGCGCTGGACGCGGGTCTCTTCGAACCGGACTTCGCGCGTGAGCTCCCCGCCGCCGCGCAGGCCTGGCAGGCCGCGCGCGCGCAGCACGACCTGAGCTTCATCGCCTTCGCCCAGGTGCCGTGGCACCACCATGCGCGGCTGTCGCTCGAACAGTCGCAGCTGACGGTGCGCTCGCCCTTCCTCGACAACGACCTGGTGGGGCTCATGTACCGCGCCCCGCCGGGATGGCGCCAGGGCGCGGGGCTGTCGCTGAAACTCATCAGCCAGGCCGCGCCGGGCCTGGCCCGCATCCCCACCGACCGCGGACTCGTCGGCGGAGAGCCCTCGCCCACCGACCGCCTGCGCGAGAGCCTGCAGACCCTGGCGCTCAAGGCCGAGTACGCCTGGGACGTGGGCATGCCGCCCTGGCTCGCGCGCGTGGAAGGCGTGCTCGCGCCGCTGCACCCCGAGCGGCTGTTCCTCGGGCGGCACAAGTTCTACCACTTCAGGCTCTGGTACCGCGAGCACTTCGGGCCGCTGCTGCGCGAGGTGCTGCTGTCGCCGGCCGCCCTCGGGCGCAGCGTGATGCGCCCGGCGGTCCTGCGCGGCATGGTGGACGCGCACCTGGCCGGGCGCGCCAACCACACCCTGGCGCTGCACCGGGCCCTCAGCACGGAGTTCATCCACCGCGAGCTGCTCGGGCCGCAGGGAGCCGTGCCGTGAGCGAGCTCCTGCATCTGGTGGCCACAGCCCGCATCGACGTGTGCATCTGCACGCACCGGCGCCCGCACCGGCTGGCGCGGCTGCTGCGGGCGCTGGAGTCGCAGCGCACCGACGGTCGGTTCGTGCACGAGG
The DNA here is from genome assembly GCA_049318345.1 of Rubrivivax sp. Lineage (GTDB taxonomy): Bacteria > Pseudomonadota > Gammaproteobacteria > Burkholderiales > Burkholderiaceae_C > Rubrivivax. Next base: position 17,788 of record JBMOGN010000008.1, read on the forward strand.
TGATCGTCGTCGACAACGACCCCGAGGCCAGCGCCGCCGCCGTGGTGCGGACCTTCGCCGCCCGCTCGCGGCTGGTGCTGCGCTACGCGCACGAGCCCGAGCCCAACATCGCGCGCGCCCGCAACCGCGCGGTGTCGATGGCGCGCGGCGCGCTGGTGGCGATGATTGACGACGACGAGCTGCCCGCCGAGGACTGGCTGCTGCAGCTGCTTCGCACCCTGCAGGCGCGGCGCGCCGACGGCGTGCTCGGCCCGGTGCGTCCGCAGTACGAGGCCCCGCCGCCGTCGTGGGTGCTGCGCGGGGGCTTCTGCGAGCGCCCGAGCCATGCCACCGGCACCTTGCTGACCCGCCCCCGGCAGACGCGCACCGGCAACCTGCTCATCCGCCGGGCCTCGCTGCTGGCCGAGGTCGGCCCCTTCGATCCGGCGCTGGGCCGCACCGGCGGCGAGGACACCGACTTCTTCCGGCGGCGCCTGGCGCGGGGCGATGTCTTCGTGTGGTGCCAGGAAGCCCCGGTGTGGGAGGGGGTGCCGGCGTCACGGCTGACACGCCGCTACTTCCTGCGACGCGCGCTGCTGCGCGGCGTGGTGAACGCCGAGCGCGTGTCGCTGCTGAGCCTGGATGTGGCGAAGTCGCTGCTGGCCGCGCTCTTGTACTCGTTGATGCTGCCGGCGCTGGCCCTGACCCGCCACGACCTCTTCATGCACGCGCTGGTGCGGGACTGCGACCACCTGGGCAAGCTGATGGCCGTGTGCGGGCTGCGCCCGGTGCGCGAGCGCGTGCCGTCCTGAACGACAGAGGGGTACCGACCACAGCATGGACGCCGTGACGATGACCGCAGCCTGCCTGGCGCTGGTGGCCGCGCTGCTGTGGCGGGACCAGCGTGCACACGGCGGCAGCCTGGCCGGGTGGGTGCCCTTCCTGTGGCTCGCCCTGTGCAGTTCGCGGGCCCTGTCGGACTGGATCGGCGTGGGCGCGCCGCGCGGATCGGCGCAGGCCTTTGCCGACGGCAGCCCGATCGACCGCGCGGCCCTCTTCGCACTCATCGTGGCCGGCGTGCTCGTGCTGCGCGCGCGGCGGCTGCCCTGGGCCGACCTGATGGCGGTAAACAAGCTGCTCGTGCTGTACGCGCTGTACTGCGCCGCCAGCACGATGTGGGCCGAATCACCGCTGCTGGCGCAGCGCCGGCTGCTCAAGGACATGGGGCACGGCGTCATGGCCCTGGTGCTGCTCACCGAGGCGCAGCCCCTGCAGGCCTACCTGACGCTGATGCGGCGCCTGGCGATCGTGCTGCTGCCCTTGTCGGTGCTCTTCATCGTCGCCTACCCGCAGCTGGGCACGGCACGCAGCCCCGGCGGGGTGCTGATGTACACCGGCGTGACGAACCAGAAGAACGAGCTCGGCCGCCTGTGCCTGGTGCTTGGCATGGCCGCGCTGTGGAGCGCGCTGAGCCCGGGGCGCCCAGGACTCACAGGGCCGCGGCCTGCCCCGGCCGACCGCCTCGTCGGGCTGGGCCTGACGGCCATGGGCGCCACCTTGCTGGTGATGTCGGACAGCCGCACCGCCATGGCCTGCCTGGCCCTGGTGGCGGCTCTGCTGGTGGGGGCCCGGCTGCCGGTGGTGCGCACGCGGCCGGCGCGGGTGGTGGCGCTGGCAGTGGTGGCCGGCGGCGCCGCCTTCGCGGCCGATGCCGCCTTCGGGCTGCGCGAGACGGTGCTTGCCTGGGCCGGCCGCGACCCGACGCTCACCCACCGCACCGGCATCTGGCGTGTGCTGCTGGCCATGCCCTCGCAGCCGCTGATCGGCGAGGGCTACATGAGCTTCTGGAGCGGGCCGCGCCTGCAGGAGATCTGGACCGCGCTGAAGGCGCCCATCCTGCAGGCGCACAACGGCTACATCGAGCAGTACCTGAACCTCGGGTGGATCGGCGCGGCCTTCATGGTTGCGCTGCTGGCTGTCGGGGTGGTGGGTGCGCGCCGCCAGATGCAGAGCGATCCAGCTGGCGGGATGCTGAAGCTGTGCTGCGTCGCGTCGGCGGCGCTCTACAACTGGAGCGAGGCCGCCTTCTACGGCATGAACGCCATGTGGATGCTCGCGCTCGTGGGCATTCTGGACACGCGAGTACTTCGCCGATGAGCCACGCCCCCCGCCCCGTCCTGCAGCGCGTGCTGGACCGCAGCCGGCGCGAGCTGGCGCAGCGGCTGCACCAGCGGCGCGTGCGCATCGCGCCGGCACAGCCCCTGGTGAGCTTCACTTTCGACGACGCGCCGCGCTCGGCCCTGCTGGCCGGCCGCCATGTCCTGGAGCGTCACGGCGTGCGCGGCACCTACTACCTCAGCCTGGGCCTGCTCGGCCAGCCCGGGCCGAGCGGCCCCATCGCCACGCTGCAGGAGGTGCGCGATGCCGCGCAGGCCGGCCACGAGCTGGGCTGCCACACCTACGACCACCTCGATGCCTGGCACACGCCCTGGTACCGCTACATCGACTCGGTGGACGCCAACGCGCAGGCGCTGGCCGCCCACCTGCCCGGTGCCCGTTTCGAGACCTTCGCCTACCCGCGCAGCGGGGCGGTGGCGGCGGTCAAGCCGGCGCTGGCGCGCCGCTTCCTGTGCTGCCGCCACGGCGGGCAGCGGGGCAACGAGGGCCAGGCCGACCTCAACCTGCTGCAGGCCTGCTACCTGGATCGGCATGCGAAGGCGAGCCTGACCTTCCTGCGCCACCTCGTGGAGCGCAATGCCCGCGCGCGCGGCTGGCTGATCCTGGCCACGCACGATGTTGCGCCCGAGCCTTCGCGCTGGGGGTGCACGCCCGCCTTCCTGGACGCGGTGCTGCGCCACGCCCTGCTCACTGGCTCGCGCGTGCTACCCGTGCGGGAGGCCTGCCGCGCGCTCCAGGGTTGAGGCCGGGCCGCTGAAGCCCGCAGAGGGAAGTGACAGGAGGGAAATGACTGGAGCCGGTGGAAGGAGTCGAACGCTTCATCTGCCAATCACGAGATGGCTGCTCTACCGCTGAGCTACACCGGCCTTGGAAAAGGGAAGTCGGACCTGCGCGGCCTGCGCCAGCGCCCAGCGGCGCAGGCGCAGCACGCGATCCACGATCGGGCCGGGGAGGCGGTCCTGCCAGCGCCGGTGCAGCCCGAGGGCAAGCGCCACGCGCCCGCGCCAGGTCAGCGCCACGGTGCAGCGCGGATCGGGCACCGCCCGGAAGCCCATGCGCCGCTTGAACTCGGTCATCGGGCTGTCGAACTTGTTGCCGTAGACCATCTTGTCGTAGACGAGCGTGTCCAGCCCCGATCGATGCGCCAGCTCCACCGCGTGGGCGATGAGCGCCATGGTCGGGCGGCGATCCTGCTCGCTCACCAGGGCCAGGATCTGCATGATTCGCAGGGTGCGGCCCACCCGCACGGCCTTGATGAAGCCCACGAACTCCTCACCCACCCACGCCCCGATGAACACCGCGCGATCGAGGAAGGTGGCGTTCTCTCGCTGCACCGCCTCCAGGCTCTTGCCGTGGTGCCAGAAGGGTCGGCCCTGGCGGATCGGGGTCTCGTCGTAGACGCGCTGGATGCCGCGGGCGAAGGCCTCGTCGAAGGGCGCCACCCGCACCACCAGGTCCTTCTTGGCTGCGCGGCGCACGTTCTTGCGCGTCTGCTGTGGCAAGCCCTCCCACCAGGCCGGCACATCGCGCACGTCGATGCAGGCGAGGTTGTCGGGGTCGATGCGCCAGGGGTGATCCGCCAGGCGCAGCGGGGCCGCGGGCCCCTGCGTCCTGAAGCTGAAGAGGTCGGCCGCCAGGCCGCTGGCCCGCAGCGCCTTCACGAAGGCAGCGGGGTCGGACACGGGCGGCGCCGCCAGCCAGTCCTCGTCCAGGACGACGCTGCGACGCAGCCAGCCGTCCTCGGCCACCACCGTGACGCCGTTGACCGATGCAGCGGGCCGCTGCGCCACCTTGCCGCGGCGGCTCACCTCCACGTGCGCTGTCGCGCCCGTCGAGGGCCGCATGCCGGTCACCGCGGCCAGCCGGCCGAGCTGCTCGCGCCGGTGGAAGGCCACCAGGGCCGGCGGCAACACGCGCGGCACGTCGTGCAGCCAGCCCCATCCGAAGCCCGCGAGATGGCTTGCGCCCACCAGCACGAAGGGCGGGCGCCGCATGTCGGCCAGCCCGCGCAGCATCTCCCACAGGGGATGGCCGCCCACGGTCCACGCGCGCAGGCCGCGCTGGAAGCGGGCCGCCAGGCGACCGCGCTCGGCCGTGCCCACCGGCCGGTGGTGGAAGCAGACCTGATCGGTGAAGGTGCGGGTCTGCCAGCCGTGCATGCGCGCGGCCAGCCCGGCGATGGTGTCGATGCCCCCGCCCGGCACCGCGCGGTAGCCCCCGATCTGCTCGAAGCAGGCGCGGCGGAACAGCTGGCAGGCACCCGAGACATGCTCGAGGTTCGCACCACGGTGGGCGTAGGCATGGCGCTCGGGACGGGCGAAGTCCTCCACATAGGGCGTGCCTGCCACGCCCAGGCGCGGCTCGTCGGCGAAATGCCGCAGCAGGCACTCGAAGTAGCGCGGGCCGAACGTGATGTCCGCGTCCAGGTTGCCCAGCACCTCGTAGGGCAGGCCGGCCAGGCGCTGCAGCCCGGCGCCGAAGGCCTGAACCTTGGCCGCGAACTGCCGGTCCCGGCGCTCGGGCAGGCGCAGCAACTCGATCCAGTCGTGGCGCAGGGCCTGCCGGGCCACGATGTCGTCGGTGCCGTCGGTGGAGCCGTCGCTCACGATCACCCAGCGCAGCGGCCGAACGGTCTGCGCCACCACGCTGTCGATCGTCTGCCCGATATGGGCGGCCTCGTTGCGCGCCGGGGTCACGAGCACGAAGCCAGGCAACTCGGCGTGGCTCATCCGTGGCATCTCGCCTCAACCTGTTCACCACGGCCCAAGCGGGCGGGCACCGGAGATCCGGCCCAGGCGACCTGCGGCCGAGGGTGTTCGAGCAGAACGGCCTGCGCGCGCGCCAGCGCACGGGCGATGCGCGCCGGGCCATGAGGGGTGGCCGGGTCACGCCACAGGCTCCAGGGCTGCAGGTGGCGAGCCGTCCAGTCGGCCATGCGCGCCACGAGCGGCACCAAGGCAGGCGTGGCGTCCACGAGGTGGCCGAGGGCGTCCAGGGCATCGGCGGCCACGAGCACGTCGGCCTCCACCGGCGGGGTGGCGCGGGCCTCGACCTTCGGGCGGCCCTGGGCATCGAAGTGCGCTGCCACCAGCCGCGCGGCAGCCCGGTCCAGGGCGGCAGGCGCCTGCGGGGCCACGTCCGAGCGGGCCAGTGCGGCCAGGCTCGCGACCTGACTGCCCAGGTGGAAGTGATCGATCCAGCGCAGGTGCGGCGCCTCGCCGTGCTGCCACGAGCCGTCGGGCTGCTGCCGGGCGCAGCTGTATGCCGCTGCCCGCCGCGCCAGCGCCAGGAACTCGTCGCGCCCCTCGCGCAGGCCCACCTCGGCCAGCACCGCGGCGGCCTGCAGGTTGGCGTGGTGCACTTTCATCAGGCGGCCCGGCACCGCGCTCAGGCACGCCCCGGCCCCGTTCTCGTCGCGCGGCCAGTGCAGCAGGCCTTCGCACACGCTGTGCGCGGCATCCAGGAAGCGGCGGTCTCCCAGCACCTCGTTGGCCTGCAGGCAGACTTGTGCGAACAAGGTCTGGTGCGCCAGGTGCGGCGGCACGCCGCGCTCGCCTGCGCGCTGCAGCAGGGCGCGTGCCTGCTCGGCCTCGTGGGCGTCGTCGCTGCAGGCGTGGCGCAGCAGATGCGCGGAGGCGCGTACCACAGCCTCCAGCACGGAGATGTCCCGCCCGTCGAGCCAGGCCAGCAGCTGCTGCAGCCCCCGCTCCAGGCGCAGCGCCGGGTCGTCGCGTCCGGTGTCGCGGCTCATCGGCCGGCCTCCGCCCAGCGCCGCGGCGCCTCACGCCGGCTCGACACCAGGCCATCCACCAGCGCCAGGTAGCGCGGGCGGTGCATCCCCCAGCGCTGCCCCGAGGCGCAGGCCAGGCCGCCCTCGACCAGGCGCGTGCGCAGCGCCTCGTCGTGCAGCACCTCATGCATCGCCCGGGCCATCGAGGGCGCATCACCCGAGTCGAAGAAGCGCACCATCGAGTCGTCGAAGTAGTGGCGGTCGATGCGCGTGCGCGAGACCACCAGCGGCACGCCCAGCGCCATGAACTCCATGATCTTGGTGCTGTAGGCCTCGTTGCCGAATCCCGAAGCGAGCTTGGGCACGATGCCGAGATCGGCCTGCGCCATGATGTCGGCGATGTCCCGCAGCGGGCGCGGCGGGAAGAAGCGCACGCTGCCGTCCAGGCCGAGCTCGCGGGCGAGGGCCTGCAGCGCCGGGCGCTGCGGACCGTCCCCGTACAGGTGCAGCCGTGCATCGGGCCGCTCGCGGTGAAGCAGCGCAAAGGCCTGCAGCGCCACCTCCAGGCCCTGGTGGGCCTGCATGCCGCCGGGAAAGACGATGAGCGGCCCGCCTTCGCCGAATACACGCTGGCGCGGACGCATCCGGAACACCCGCTCGTCCACGTGGTTGATCATCACCGAGCACTTTTGCGGAGCGGCCGAGCGCGCCGCCACCTTGCGGCACCACAGGTGGTTGGAGACGATGACATGGTCGGCCAGCGCCGCCGAGGCGCGCTCGCACAGGCGCAGCGCGGCCACGAGAGGCGAGGCTGCCCGCGCGCCGAAGCGGCTGGCATAGAACTCCGGCACCAGGTCGTGCAGGTCGAGGATGAGCCGGGCGCCACGCAGCTTCGCCGGCCAGGCCGCGAGGACCAGGAAGTCAGGCACGTTGTGCACATGCACGAGGTCGAAGGCACCACCCGGGAGCTGCGCCTGCGCGCGCGCGAGCTGGCGCGCGGCCGCCAGGGTGAAGCGCAGCAGCGGAGCCAGGGCCGCCAGCGCGCCGCCCTCCTCCTTGTGCAGGCGATCCTGGATGCGGTGCAGGAGCACGCCGTCGATCATCTGGCGGGCGGGCAGCCCCGGCTCGGTGCGCAGCGCCAGCACCTGGACGCGGTCGCCGCGCTCGGCCAGGGCGCGCGCCACGCGCATCACGCGGTTGTCGCGCTCGTAGTCCGAGTACGCCACCATGGCCACATCCAGCGCCGGCCGCGGGGCGGGCGCGGCAGCCTGAGAAGCGCTCGGAAGGACACCAGACATGCCCGCAGGTTAAGAGCCGCCCGCGGGCGGCCCGATGAGGCCGCTCAACGCGGCGCGTAGCAGCGCGCCGCGCTGAAGGGCCCGCTGCCTTCGGGTGCGAGGGTCTCCCAGCACACGGCAGCCGGTATGCGGTGCACGCGTCCGGTGGCGTCGCCGAAGCCCGTGCCCCCGGTCACCTCCGGCCCGATGGGCGGCCAGGCCGCCGTCGCGGCGAACCACGCCGGCCGGCTCGCGTGCACATACGACGCCCTGAGCACCTGGCTGCCCGGCACCGCCACCCCAGCCGGCACCTCCGCCGCCGCCCACCTCACCGCCTTGTTGTACGTGTCGTAGTTCCCCCACCTCAGCAGCGACCCCGCCACCTTCGCATCCGGGTAGCTCATCCCCCCCGGCACCGCATACCCCGTCGTGTCCTTCAGGCTGCAGTTGCCGATGTTCGGGTACCCCAGCCGGTACACCCCCGCACCGCCCGTGCACGCTTCAGCCGCCTGCTCGTACTTCGCCGGCGTCCACAGGCTCACCCCCAGCACGTTGCCCACGATGTTGTACGCGTAGCTCAGCCGGTTCAGCCTCACCGGCTCGTCGCTGCGCCCGGAGTTGCGGTTGAACCCCAGCAGGTGGTTGCGGAACACCGTGGCGTGGCTGCCCCCGCCGTAGTACCCGTCCGAGCCGAACATCTCCCCGACGTTGCCCTCCCACAGGTTCATCATGTCGTGCGGCCCGTGGTTGTCGTCGAACGTCCACGTCACCGGCTGGTTCGTCCCGCTCTCGCTGGCCGAGCCGTAGCTGAAGTTGTAGCCCATGTAGAACCCGCTGGAGCTGTTCTGCAGCTCGATCGCCGGGAACGTGCGGTTGAAGATGTTGTTCTCGATCCTCCAGCTGCTGTTGGAGCCGTACGTCGGGCTGCCGTACACCTGCAGCCCCGCGTTGTTCGGCCCCCAGCTCTGCGTCTCGCGCACCACCGAGTCCCGGAACTCCCCGTTGAGCGTGCCCAGCATCGTGAAGTGGTACCCCGCGGCCATGTACGAGTCCACCCCCTTGATCCAGCAGCTGTCGCAGTACTGCACCATGAAGTTCGTGCACCCGCTGGCCCCGCTGTGGTCGATCTTCAGATCCTCCACCCCGCTGCGCCGCGTGTTGCTGTACGTGAACTTCACCCGCGCGTTGCCCACCCCGTAGTCCCACAGCAGCGGGTTGCGCAGCGTCACCTCGTTGCCGCTGATGCCCGTGATCACGTTGAGCTGCCTCATGTGGCGCGAACCCCCCACCGTGCTCACCACCAGCCCCGCCTCGTTGTCCCGGTCCAGCTCGATCATCCGCCCCACCGCCAGCCCCGCCGTGGAGGCCACCGTGATCGTGCGCGAGTCCTTCGCCCCGCCACCGGTGATCGCAATGCCCGAAGCGTTCGCGCTGCCCGCGCCCATGCGCACCGCGTTGCAGCCCTTGAGCACCGTCTGGTCCGCACCCGCCCCGCGCAGCGTCACGTTGCTGGCCGACACGTTGATCCCCGTCACGTTGTACGTCCCCGCGCCCAGCTGCACCACACCCTCGCTGCACCCCGCAATGGCCGCATTGATCGCCGACACGCTCGCCCCCGGCGCAAACGTCGCGCACACCTTCGTGCGCGCAGGAATCCCTCCAGGCACCCCAGTCACCGTCCAGTCCGTGCGACGGGAAAGGGGAATGGGATCCTCTTCTTGTGACAGGACGGGAGCAGGCTCGGGTACGGGATCGGGCTCGGGCGCGGCCACGGGCCCCGCCCCGGCACCGCCCGAGCAGCCCAGCAGCAGCCCCAGGGCGACCAGCTCGGCAGGCAAGCCGGGGCCGACGCGCCAGGCCACGCCGCGCTCAGGCCAGAGCCGGGGTGCCGACCTCCGCCTGCAGTTCATCGGCGATCCTCGCGCTGAAGGGCCCGTCGATATGGCTGCGGTCCTCCAGCGCTGCCGTCAGCAGCAGCCGGCTGCACAGCAGGTTGATGCGCCGAGGCACCCCGCCTGCGCGCCCATGGACCGCGGCCACGGCCTCGGCATCGAAGAGGTTCTCGCCCGACCACCCCGCGCGCCGCAGGCGGAAGTCGATGTAGGACTGCGTCTCCTGCAAGGTCAGGGGCCCAAGGTGGCAGGCAGCGATCACGCGCTGCCGCAGCTGCTCGAGCTGGGGCTGCTGAAGCAACCGGCGCAGCCCGGGCTGCCCGACGAGAAAGCTCTGCAGCAACGCGCGCTTGCCGATCTGGAAGTTCGACAGCATGCGCAGCTCCTCGATCTCGGTAGGTCCCAGGTTCTGCGCCTCGTCCACGATCAGCAGCGCTCGCCGGCCGCTGGCGGCCACCGCCGTGAAGAAGGCCTCCAGGGTGCCGAGCATGCGGGCCTTGGAGGTCCCCGGCATGGGCACGCCGAAGCCCTGCCCGATGGCGCGGAGCAACTCGCCGGCATCGAGCTGCGTGTTGGTGACCTCAGCGGCCACCACCTGCGCAGGATCGATCTTCTGCAACAGCGACTTCACCAGCGTCGTCTTGCCCGCGCCGATCTCCCCGGTCACGACGATGAAGCCCTCACGCTGGAAGACGCCGAACTTCAGGTACGACATCGCCTGCGAATGGCCGCGGCTCTCGTACCAGATATCCGGGTCGGGGCTGAGCTGGAAGGGCGGGCTGTCCAGCCCGAAACGCGCTTCGAACATGCGCGCGTCCTCAGGCCGGTACGCCAGAGGCAGCGTGGTCCAGCAGCGACACCACCGCGGGGCAGCCCTGGAGCTCGTCGAAGGCCGCGCGCACCGTGGCGCGCGGCGTGCGCAGCGCCTCGACCACCACCACCACCTGGCTCGCCATCGCGGCAAGCGTGCGCGCGTCGGTCCCCCGCAGCAGGGGCGGCGCATCGACGATCACCACCCGGCCCGGTCCCGCTCCGGCCAGCTGCGCGAGCAGGCTGCGCATGCCGGGGCTGGCATAGAGCTCGTGCGACCGGTCACTGGGCGTGCCCGCGGGAAGCAACGACAGCGCCGGCAGGCTGGTCTGCAGCACCGCCCGCGGCAGGCCGAGTCCGGGGTCCATCAGCAGGTCGACCAGGCCCGGGCCGGCCTCCCCGCCCAGTCGCGTCAGCAGCGAGGGCGCGCGCGTGTCGGCCTCCACCAGCAGCACCGAGGTGTCGACCTCCATCGACATGCTCAGGGCCAGGTTGATGGCCACCCGAGCGCGCCCTGGCCCCTCGGTCGGGCTCGTGACGACGATGACCGCGCCACCGGCCTGGCGCGATCGCCCCGCATTGCGCAGCTGCTCCAGCAGCGCGCGCTTGGCGCGGCGGAAGTCGTCAGCCAGCGCCGAGCCCTCCAGGCCGGGGACGAGGAAGCCCTGGGCCTCCAGGTAAGGCAGATCCAGCGTCAGCTGGCGGAGTGTCGCGCCGCCGTCGGCCAGACCAGCCGGCCGCACCGGCGCTTCCTGGCGCAACTGCGCCACGACCTCGCGCGCCTGTGTTCCCGCCGCCTCCCAGGGAACGGCGATGCCCGCGCGCTGCAGCGCGTCCAGCCGGCGTGCGGCCTGTTCGATGATGCTCATGCCCGTTCCTCCCCTGTTCACACCAGGTGCTGCAGCCAGGCCAGCCACAACCCCTGCATCGCCACCAGTGCCGCGACGCCCGCGGCCAGCCGCCAGCCCTGGGCACGTTGATCCTGGGCCACCGGACGCGGCCAGGCCGCAATCTCGCCCAGCACCGGCCGCCCCGTGGCGCGGGCCAGCGCCCGCGCATCCTCGAAGGTCGGGTTCAGGCGCTCCACGGCCAACGGCACGCCCAGCCCGGCCACGAGCGTCAGCAGCGCGCTCAGCCAGCCGAGTTCGGCGTGCCCGGGAAAGACCGGCCCCGCACCGGCACGGGCCGGCTCGATGACGCGGAACTCCGCCCCGCGTGTGGACTCATCGGCCTTCAGCCCGAGGGTGGCGCTCTCGCCCTTGGCCAGCAGCTGGTCATAGGTCTTGCGCGCGAACTCCACCTCCAGCCCGAGCTGCGCGAGCTCCGACTCGATCTCCGGCGCGCGATCAGCCGTCGCCCGCACCTCCTGCAGCCTGCGCTGCGCCACCGCCACGCGTGCGCGCAGCGCCGCCGCCTGGGCCTCGGCCTCGGCGAGCTGGCCGCGGATGCGCTGGTACACCGGGTTGGTCGGGCTGCCGGCACGCGAGGGGTCGGAATCGCGCTCGCGCTCGCGCCGCTGCTCTTCGATTCGCTGGATCGAATCGCGCGCCGCCAGCACGTCGGGATGCTGGTCACCCAGGCGCTGCAGCATCTCGTCCAGCGCCTTGCGGCGGCCGGCGAGCTCCAGGTCCAGCGGCAGCTGCGGATCCTCGCGCTGCAGCTCCGCCCGATACGCCTCACGTGTCTGCTCGGCCGCGCCCAGCTCGGCCCGCAGCCGGGCCAGCGCGTCCTGCAACGCCGCCGTACGCGCGAAGTGATCCTCCTTGGAGACGCCACTCACGCCGAAGTGGCGCACCTTGTAGTCGGTCAGGCGCCGCTCGGCCTCCATGAGGCGCCTCTCGGCAGCCTGCATCTGTTCCCTGAGAAAGCGGCTGGCCTCGCCCACCTCGCGCCGCTTCTCGCCCTCGCCCACCTCCAGGAACAGGTCCACCAGCCCCTGCACCACGCGCAGCGCACGAACGGGGTCGGTATCGCGCCAGCTCACCGTGTGGATGCCGTTTTCGTCGGCAGTCAGCCGCGTGCGCGCGATGAGGGTCACGAGCGAGTCCTCGCGCTCCTGCGGCGAGCCCACCGGCAGGCCGAGGCCGCCGCGGTCGAGCAGCCGGCTGAGCTGCGGGCTGGCCACCACCCGGCGCGCGAGCAGACGCGCCTGACGCTCGGTCTCGGCCGACTGCACCGTCATGCCCGAGATGAGCGGCCGCAGGGGCGACTGCGTGTCCACCACCAGCCGCGCGCTGGCTTCGTGCCGCTCGGGCACCAGCGGCACCAGCAGCATGCCCAGCGCCGCCACGACGCAGGCGCTGCCCAGCGCCAGGGCGCGACGGCGCCACAGCACGCGAGCGGCGGCGCGCATGCCTTCCACCAGATCCTCGAATTCGCCCTGCGCAGGCGCAGCCTGCGGCTTGTGCACGGTCGTCGTCATGAAAGCACCCTCGTCGGCGTCCCGGCCACGCGCGCTGCGGCGGGCACGTGCCGGATCACCGTGCTGCCCATTCCCGTGAGCGCACCGTCGCCGATGCGCACGCCCTCCCTCACCCGCGTGCCGCTGCCCAGGTAGCAGTTCTCGCCCACCTGCACATCCCCTGCCAGCGTCACGCCCGAGCCGATCAGGGTCCACGGACCCACGGTCGCGCCGTGGTGGATGACGGTGTTGGGCAGCACGCACACGTGGTCACCAATGACCGCGTCGGAGGTGATCACCACCCCAGCCATCACGAGCACGTTGCGCCCGATGCGCGCCAGCGGCGAGACCGTCGCGCGGGGATGGATCACCCGCGCCCAGCGGTCCGCGGGCACCTCGAGCGAGTCGACAAGCGCGCGCCGAGCGCGGTAGCTGCGGGAGCTGCCTGGCACGGCCAGCACGGGCACCTCGGCCCAGCGCCGCAGCGCCGCCCGCCCGAGTACCGCATGCCCCTGGAAGCCGTCGGCCTGGCGCAAGGGTGTGTCGTCGATGAAAGCCTGAAGCTTCCAGTGCGGCGTCAGGCAGCCCAGTGCCTCCCGCGCGTTGCCGTTGCACGGGAAGACCAGCAGCGGCTGCGCCGCCCGCGCGCCCTCAGGCTGGAGCATGGCGCAGCCCGGGGGTGGCCTCGGAGGCAGGGCGCGGCGCCGGGCGACGCGCCGCGGCCGTCTGTACCGGCTCGAGCCCTGCCAGCGCCCGCACAGCCTGCCCCACGCGCTGCACCTGCTCGGGAGCGAGCTCCGGGTACATCGGCAGCGACAGCACCTCGCGCGCCGCCGCCTCAGCGTGCGGAAACTGCCCAGGTTGCCCGCCCAGTTCCGCAAAGGCCGGCAGCAGGTGCACGGGCGTCGGGTAGTGGATGCCGGTGTGAATGCCCTGCTGCTGCAGCGCCTGCTGCCAGGCCGCACGCGCGGGGCTGCGCACCGCATAGACGTGGTACACGTGGCGCCGGTCCGCCGGCACCGCCTGCGCCGGCAGGTTTGATGCGGCCAGCAACGCGTCGTAGCCTGCTGCAGCGCGGCGCCGGGCTTCCGTCCACGCCTCCAGATGGCGCAACTTGGCGCGCAGCACCGCACCCTGGATGGCCTCCATGCGGAAGTTGTAGCCCTTGATGACGTGGTGGTACTTCTGCTCTGCGCCCCAGTCGCGCAGCATGCGCAGCCGGCGCGCCCAGCCCTCGTCGTTGGTCACCACCATCCCGCCTTCGCCACAGGCGCCGAGGTTCTTGCCCGGGTAGAAGCTGAAGCAGGCCATGTCGCCCAGGCTGCCGGCGGGCCGGCCCTTGTACTGCGCCCCGTGCGCCTGCGCCGCATCCTCGATCACGAGCAGCCCGTGGCGGCGCGCGATGGCCAGGATCGGGTCCATGTCGGCCGTCATGCCGTACAGGTGCACGGGCAGGATCGCCCGCGTGCGCGGCGTGATCGCGGCCTCCAGGGCGCGCGGGTCCATCGTGAGGGTGGCCGGGTCGATGTCGACGAATACCGGCTTCGCCCCGGTGTAGTCGATGGCCGAGGCCGTGGCCACGAAGGTGAAGGGCACGGTCACGACCTCGTCGCCCGCTCCGATGCCCGCGGCCAGCAGGGCCAGGTGCAGCGCGCTCGTGCCGGTGTTCACCGCCACCGCCTGCTTGCGCCGGCAGTACGCGGCAAACTCGTCCTCGAAGGCGGCCACCTCGGGCCCGAGGGTGAAGTGGCAGCTGTCGAGCACGCGGCCGATGGCCTCGTCGATCTCGCCGCGGATCGAGCGCATCTGCGCCTTCAGGTCGACGAAGGGGATTTCGGGGTCTGGGGACATCACGATGGGGAACCCTCCTGGAGGTAGGTTGTCTCGCCCTTGCGGCGCATGGAACGGTTGGCGGCCTCGATGAGCCGCACCATGCGCAGCCCGAATTCGCCGTCGGTGGTGGCGGTCTTGCCGTTGCCGATGCAGTCGACGAAGTGCTCGCCTTCCAGGCGCAGCGCCTCGTCCATGCCGATGCGTGGCGCCCACATGTCGCCGCTGCGGTAGCCCACGCGCATCTCGCGCTGGCGCTGCGGGTCGTCGCTCACGTCCACGCCCTTGTCGTAGACGCGCAGCTTCTCGCTGGGCTCCAGGTCGTCGTAGGCGATCATCCGGCGGCTGCCGCCCACCATGATCTGGCGCACCTTCACCGGCGCGAGCCAGCTCACGTTGACGTGTCCGATGGTGCCGCCGTCGTAGAAGAGGGTCACGAAGGCCAGGTTCTCCGGCGTGCCCGGAAAGTGGTTCATGCCGCTTGCCGAGACGGCCTGCGGCGAGCGCCCGAGCAGGTAGTCCAGGATCGCGAAGTCGTGCACCGCGAGGTCGCAGATCACGCTCACGTCGCGCTGGAACAGGCCCAGGTTCACGCGCGTGGAGTCGTAGTAGTACACGTCGCCGATCTCCCCGCTGCCGATGAGTTCGGCCATCTTGCGCACCGCCGGCGTGTAGACGAAGGTGTGGTCCACGATCAGCACGCGGCCGCGCCGGCGCGCCTCCTCGTTGAGGGCCTGCGCCTGCTCGCTGGTCTCGGTCATCGGCTTTTCCAGCCACAGGTGCTTGCCGGCCTGCAGCACGCGCATGCCCAGCGGAAAGTGCGTGGCCGCCGGCGTGGCCACGGCCACCGCGTCGATGTCCTGGTCGGCGAGGATGACCTCCAGGTCGGTGGTGGTCTTCACGCCGGGGAAGCGGCGCTCCACCAGCGCGAGCCGGGCCGGGTCCAGGTCCGCCACGGCAGCCACGCGAGCACCGGGCGTCTCGGCGAAATTGCGCACCAGGTTCGGGCCCCAGTAGCCGTAGCCCACGACGGCAATGTTCACCATCAGACGGCCCCCGTCTGCGCGCGCGTCACCTGCCGGGCCGTGCGCGCGGCCAGGGTCGCGGGCAGCGTGGCGGCCACGGCCGAGGTCGGCAGCGGGGTGTCGGCTGCCAGCGCGCGGGCCTGCTTCTGCGCGCGTTCGGCCTCGCGCAGCCGCATGTCGCCAATGACACGTGCCGGCACGCCGGCCACGATGGCATGGTCGGGCACATCGGCCACCACCACGGCACCGGCCCCGATCAGCGCGCCTTCGCCGATGGTCACGCCCCCGCGGATGGTGGCGTTGCTGCCGATGGAGGCGCGGCGCTTCACCCAGGTGGGCTCCACCTTCCAGTCGGCCTCCGACTGCAGCGCCCCGTCGCCGTTGGTGGCCCGGGGGTGGCTGTCGTTGGTGAACATTACCCCGTGGCCGACGAAGACCTCGGCGTCGATGCGCACGCCCTCGCAGACGAAGGCGTGCGAGGAGATCTTGCAGCGCGGCCCGATGTGCGCGTTCTTCTGGATCTCGACGAAGGCGCCGATGCGGGTGCCCGCCCCGATGCTGCATCCGTACAGGTTCACCAGCGCGGGCTGGAAGACCTGTACCCCCTCCCCCATGGCCACCGAATCCGCTACCGGCATATGTTGCTCCAGGTGAACCGCAGCGCCCCGTGCGCCACGCGTCTTGTCTGCATGCGGCCAGTGTGGGTGGGGCCCTGCGGCGGGGCAATCGGCAAGCTAGGGGTCAGGCATGCGGCATGATCAATGGCAGCAGCGGAAACGAAGGAAGGCCCCTCGCGGGGCCTTCAAACGAAGGAAGGCCCCTCGCGGGGCCTTCAGGCGGTGCACGCTGACCCGGCCTCTTCAGGCCGGGGCTTCAAGGCCTCAGCTGCCCGGATAGCAGGCTGCCCGGTTGAAGGAGCCGCCCGCCAGGAGGTTGCGGGCGTCCCAGCACACGGCAGCCGGTATGCGGTGCACGCGTCCGGTGGCGTCGCCGAAGCCCGTGCCCCCGGTCACCTCCGGCCCGATGGGCGGCCAGGCCGCCGTCGCGGCGAACCACGCCGGCCGGCTCGCGTGCACATACGACGCCCTGAGCACCTGGCTGCCCGGCACCGCCACCCCAGCCGGCACCTCCGCCGCCGCCCACCTCACCGCCTTGTTGTACGTGTCGTAGTTCCCCCACCTCAGCAGCGACCCCGCCACCTTCGCATCCGGGTAGCTCATCCCCCCCGGCACCGCATACCCCGTCGTGTCCTTCAGGCTGCAGTTGCCGATGTTCGGGTACCCCAGCCGGTACACCCCCGCACCGCCCGTGCACGCTTCAGCCGCCTGCTCGTACTTCGCCGGCGTCCACAGGCTCACCCCCAGCACGTTGCCCACGATGTTGTACGCGTAGCTCAGCCGGTTCAGCCTCACCGGCTCGTCGCTGCGCCCGGAGTTGCGGTTGAACCCCAGCAGGTGGTTGCGGAACACCGTGGCGTGGCTGCCCCCGCCGTAGTACCCGTCCGAGCCGAACATCTCCCCGACGTTGCCCTCCCACAGGTTCATCATGTCGTGCGGCCCGTGGTTGTCGTCGAACGTCCACGTCACCGGCTGGTTCGTCCCGCTCTCGCTGGCCGAGCCGTAGCTGAAGTTGTAGCCCATGTAGAACCCGCTGGAGCTGTTCTGCAGCTCGATCGCCGGGAACGTGCGGTTGAAGATGTTGTTCTCGATCCTCCAGCTGCTGTTGGAGCCGTACGTCGGGCTGCCGTACACCTGCAGCCCCGCGTTGTTCGGCCCCCAGCTCTGCGTCTCGCGCACCACCGAGTCCCGGAACTCCCCGTTGAGCGTGCCCAGCATCGTGAAGTGGTACCCCGCGGCCATGTACGAGTCCACCCCCTTGATCCAGCAGCTGTCGCAGTACTGCACCATGAAGTTCGTGCACCCGCTGGCCCCGCTGTGGTCGATCTTCAGATCCTCCACCCCGCTGCGCCGCGTGTTGCTGTACGTGAACTTCACCCGCGCGTTGCCCACCCCGTAGTCCCACAGCAGCGGGTTGCGCAGCGTCACCTCGTTGCCGCTGATGCCCGTGATCACGTTGAGCTGCCTCATGTGGCGCGAACCCCCCACCGTGCTCACCACCAGCCCCGCCTCGTTGTCCCGGTCCAGCTCGATCATCCGCCCCACCGCCAGCCCCGCCGTGGAGGCCACCGTGATCGTGCGCGAGTCCTTCGCCCCGCCACCGGTGATCGCAATGCCCGAAGCGTTCGCGCTGCCCGCGCCCATGCGCACCGCGTTGCAGCCCTTGAGCACCGTCTGGTCCGCACCCGCCCCGCGCAGCGTCACGTTGCTGGCCGACACGTTGATCCCCGTCACGTTGTACGTCCCCGCGCCCAGCTGCACCACACCCTCGCTGCACCCCGCAATGGCCGCATTGATCGCCGACACGCTCGCCCCCGGCGCAAACGTCGCGCACACCTTCGTGCGCGCAGGAATCCCTCCAGGCACCCCAGTCACCGTCCAGTCCGTGCGACGGGAAAGGGGAATGGGATCCTCGGCAGGCGCAGGCGCAGGCGCAGGCGCAGGCGCAGGCGCAGGCGCAGGTGCAGGTGCAGGTGCAGGTGCAGGTGCAGGTGCAGGTGCAGGTGCAGGTGCAGGCGCAGGCGCAGG
>JBMOGN010000009.1:0-35185 GCA_049318345.1 Rubrivivax sp.
GCGATCACGTGCATCAGCGGCCCGCCCTGGATGCCGGGGAAGATGGCGCTGTTGATCTTCTTCGCGATGGCCTCGTCGTTCATCAGGATGATGCCCCCCCGCGGCCCGCGCAGGCTCTTGTGGGTGGTGGAGGTGACGACATCGGCGTGGGGCACGGGGTTGGGGTAGACGCCTGCGGCGATCAGCCCTGCGTAGTGCGCCATGTCCACCATGAAGATCGCGCCGATGTCGCGTGCCACCTTGGCGAAGCGCTCGAAGTCGATGCGCAGGCTGTAGGCCGAGGCCCCGGCGATGATCAGCTTCGGGCGATGCTCATGGGCCAGGCGCTCCATCTGCGCGTAGTCGATCACCTCGTCGGCGTCCAGGCCGTAGCTCACCACCTTGAACCACTTGCCGCTCATGTTCAGCGGCATGCCGTGCGTGAGGTGCCCGCCCTCGGCCAGACTCATGCCCATGATCGTGTCGCCGGGGTTCAGCAGCCCGAAGAACACACCCTGGTTGGCCTGCGAGCCGGAGTTGGGCTGCACATTGGCGAAGTTCGCGCCGAAGAGCTCCTTCAGGCGGTCGATGGCCAGCTGCTCGACCACGTCCACGTGCTCGCAGCCCCCGTAGTACCGCTTGCCGGGGTAGCCCTCGGCGTACTTGTTGGTGAGCTGCGAGCCCTGCGCGGCCATCACGGCCGGGGAGGTGTAGTTCTCGGAGGCGATGAGCTCGATGTGGGCTTCCTGGCGCGCGTTCTCCGCCTGGACGGCTGCCCAGATCTCGGGGTCCACGTGGGCGATCGTGTGCTGGCTGCGGTCGAACATGGTCGGCGGCGGGTCTTGTGAAGTTCGATTTCCAGTGTAGCGGAGGCCCCCCGGCGCACCGGGGGACACCGGCCGCTTGCGAAGGCCATAATCCGGCGCGCCCGCAACCACGCCCGCCCGCGCGGTCCCTGAACCCCATGTCCTACCGCGACCTGCGCGACTTCATCGACCAGCTCGAGAGCCAGGGCGAACTGCGCCGGGTGCCCGACGCCGTCTCCCCGAAGCTGGAGATGACCGGCGTGGCCGACGCGGTGCTGCAGGCCGGCGGCCCGGCCCTGCTCTTCGAGCGCCCCACGGGCGCAGCGATGCCCTGCCTGGCCAACCTCTTCGGCACGCCCCGCCGCGTCGCCCTGGGCATGGGAGCCGACTCGGTGGAAGACCTGCGCGAGGTGGGCCGGCTGCTGGCTGCACTCAAGGAGCCCGAGCCGGTGCGCGGCCTGAAGGACGCGGGCAAGCTGCTGCACATGGCCAAGGCGGTGTGGGACATGAAGCCCGCCGTGGTGCGCAGCGCGCCGTGCCAGCGCCACGAGCAGCGCGGGCAGGAAGTCGATCTGGGCCGCCTGCCGGTGCAGACCTGCTGGCCCGGGGACGCCGGCCCGCTCATCACCTGGGGGCTCGTCATCACGCGCGGGCCCCAGGGCGTGGCGCAGCCGCGCCGGCGCCAGAACCTCGGCATCTACCGCCAGCAGGTGATCGGCCGGCGTCAGGTGATCATGCGCTGGCTCGCCCACCGCGGCGGCGCGCTGGACTTCCGCGAGTTCGCACAGGCCTGCCCGGGTCGGCCCTTTCCCATTGCCGTGGCCCTGGGTGCGGACCCAGCCACCATCCTGGGTGCGGTGACGCCCGTGCCCGACACGCTGTCGGAGTACCAGTTCGCCGGTCTGTTGCGCGGGGGTCGCACCGAGCTGGCCGAAAGCGCCGTGGGTGAGCCCGGCTGGCCGCTGCAGGTGCCCGCCAGTGCCGAGATCGTGCTGGAGGGGCACATCCCGGTGGCCGCACCGGGCTTCGAGGGCGTGAGCGAGCACGGCGTGCGGCTGCGCGAGCAGGGTGGCTACCTGCACGCGCTCGAGGGCCCCTTCGGCGACCACACCGGCTACTACAACGAGCAGGACTGGTTCCCGGTCTTCGAGGTCGACCGCCTGACCCACCGCGACGCCCCGATCTACCACACCACCTACACCGGCAAGCCGCCGGACGAGCCGGCCGTGCTGGGCGTGGCGCTCAACGAGGTGTTCGTGCCGATCCTGCGCAAGCAGTTTCCGGAGATCACCGACTTCTATCTGCCGCCCGAGGGCTGCAGCTACCGCATGGCGGTGATCTCCATCCGCAAGGCCTACCCCGGCCACGCCAAGCGCGTGATGTTCGGGCTGTGGAGCTTCCTGCGCCAGTTCATGTACACCAAGTTCATCGTCGTCACCGACGACGACGTGGACATCCGCAACTGGAAGGAGGTGGTCTGGGCGATCACCACGCGCATGGATCCGGTGCGCGACACCACGCTCGTCGACTCCACGCCCATCGACTACCTGGACTTCGCCTCGCCCGTCAGCGGCCTGGGCGGCAAGATGGGCCTGGACGCGACCAACAAGTGGCCGGGCGAGACCACGCGCGAGTGGGGCCGCGCCATCCGCCAGGACGCCGAGGTGCAGGCGCGCATGGCGCCGCTGGTGGCGCGGCTGCTGCGTCCTGCGGGCTGAGGCTGCCGCGCGCGGGTAGCAGACCTCAGAGGGCTGCAGGCTGCGTGCGCAGGCGCCGTTCCGGGCCCTTCAGGCTCGTGCTGCGCGGATCATGTCCGCCGCCTTCTCCGCGATCATGATGACCGGCGCGTTGGTGTTGCCGCTGACGATGCGCGGCATGATCGAGGCATCCACCACGCGCAGCGCCTGCACCCCGTGCACGCGCAGCTGGGCGTCCACCACATCCTGCGGCCCCGGGCCCATGCGGCAGCTGCCCACCGGGTGGTAGACGGTGTCGGCGTGGTCGCGCACGAAGCGCTCGATCTCCTCGTCGCTCTTCGCCCAGGCCGAGGCCTGCGATTCCTGCCCGCCGAGCTGCGCCAGCGCCGGCTGCTGCAGCACCTGGCGCATGAGGCGAAAGCCCCGTACCAGGCGCTGCACGTCGTCGCCCTCGCTCAGGAAGGCCGGGTCGATGCGCGGCGCGGCCAGGGGGTCGGCGCTGTGCAGCGTGACGCTGCCGCGGCTCTTCGGGCGCAGCACGCACACGTGGCAGGAGTAGCCGTTGCCGAAAACCGTCTTGCGCGCGTGGTCGACGATCTTGGCGATGACGAAGTGGAACTGCAGGTCGGGCACGGCCTCCTCGGGGCTGCTGCGCACGAAGCCGCCAGATTCTGCGAAGTTCGTGGTGAGCATGCCGCGGCGCTCGCGCCGCCACTGCCCGATGCCGGCGAGCAGCCGCACGAGGCCCGACAGGCTCAGGCCGACGAGGTCGCGCAGCTGCGGTGCGTTCACCACCTGCACCACGTCGATGTGGTCGTGCAGCTGCTGCCCCACGCCCGGCAGCTCGTGCACCACGGGCAGGCCCAGGCCCTGCAGGTGGCCGCCAGGCCCCACCCCGGAGAGCATGAGCAGCTGCGGCGACTGCAGCGCCCCGGCGCACAGCAGCACCTCGCACCGGGCGCGCAGCGACATCCGCTGCCCGTCGAGCAGCAGTTCCACGCCCACGGCGCGGCGGCCGTCGAACAGCACGCGGGTGGTGTGCGCGCCGGTGAGCACCCGCAGGTTGGCGCGGCCCAGGTGCGGCGTCAGGTAGGCCTTGGCGGCGCTGAAGCGCTCGCCGTTGCGGTGCGTCACCTGGTAGCGGCCCACGCCCTCGAACTGCGCGCCGTTGAAGTCGGCGGTCTCGGGAAAGCCGGCCTGCACGCCCGCGCGCACGAAGTCGTCGGCATGGCGGCAGGGGCTGCGCACGTCCATGACGTTCAGCGGCCCGCCGGTGCCATGGAAGGCATCGGCGCCGCGCTCGTTGTGCTCCGCGCGCCGGAAGTACGGCAGCACCTCGTCCCAGGACCAGCCCGGGTTGCCTTGCGCGGCCCAGTGGTCGTAGTCGCTGCGGTGGCCGCGCGCGTAGATCATGGCGTTGATCGAGCTGGAGCCGCCGAGCACGCGGCCGCGCGGCTGGTAGCCGCGTCGTCCGTTCAGCCCGGGCTGGGGCTCGGTCTCGAAGCCCCAGTTCACGGCCTTCACCTTGGTCATCGCCGCCACCCCGGCCGGGCAGTGGATGAGCACGCTGGTGTCCGGCCCGCCGGCTTCCAGCAGGCACACCCGCACGGCGGGGTCCTCGCTGAGCCGGCCGGCCAGCACGCAGCCGGCCGAGCCGCCGCCGACGATGATGTAGTCGAACGTGTCTTCCACGGGCAGTCCTCCTCGCTGAGCGGATGCTAGCCGGGGCGGGCTGGGGAGTTCACCCCAATGTGGCGGCTACCGCAGGTGGCGCAACGGCCCGCGACGCCTGCGTGTCGCCGAGGCCGAACTCGGCCGCCAGCAGCGCGTAGGAGCGGCGCCGCACGGCCGGGTCGTGCGCCCAGGTGTTGATCACGAGCTCGTCCAGCGCGAGCGAGGCGGCGAGCTCCCGCAGCTGCTGCGCCACGCGCGGCGCGCTGCCCACGAAGGCCCGCGCGCGCAGGGCCTGCACGGTGGGCAGCTCCGCGACCGTGAAGCCCTCTTCCTCGATGGACGCGGGCGGCCGCAGCGGGCCGAGCAGGCCGCGCATGCGGTCCACGCGCCAGCGCTCGCGGCTGAGCGCATGGTGGCGCGCCTGCTCGTCGGTGTCGGCGGCCAGCGCCCACACGCAGATCGTGGGCTGCGGACGCGGGTGGCGCGCACTCGGGCGGTAGAGCCTGCGGTACAGCTCCATCGCCTGCTCCACACCCTGGCCGTCCATGAAGAAGTAGGCGAAGGCGTAGGGCAGCCCGAGGTGCGCGGCGAGCTGCGCACCGTAGTCCGAGCTGCCCAGGATCCACACCTGCGGCGTGCGCCCGGGCTCGCCCGGCGGCGGGCAGGGGTGGGCGACGAGCCCGCGGTGCGGCAGCCCGCTCACCCAGGCCTGCAGGTCTAGCACCTGCTCGGGGAAGTCCTCGGCCATGCCCGAGACATGCGGGTTGAGGGCCTGTGCGGTGCGGCGGTCGCTGCCCGGGGCGCGGCCCACGCCCAGGTCGATGCGCCCGGGCGCCAGGGCGTCCAGCACGCGAAAGGCCTCGGCCACCTTGTAGGCCGAGTAGTGGGGCAGCATCACGCCGGCGCTGCCGATGCGGATGCGGCGCGTGCGCGCGGCGATGGCCGCCATCAGCACCTCGGGGGCGGTGCCCACGATGGTGGGCATGCCGTGGTGCTCGCTCACCCAGAAGCGCTCGTAGCCCAGCGCCTCGCAGTGCGCGGCCAGCTCCAGCGT
Organism: Rubrivivax sp.; assembly: GCA_049318345.1. Lineage (GTDB taxonomy): Bacteria > Pseudomonadota > Gammaproteobacteria > Burkholderiales > Burkholderiaceae_C > Rubrivivax. The sequence goes on from JBMOGN010000009.1 coordinate 5,211, forward strand.
GTCGCGCAGGGCGGCATCCTCGCCGCGCCCGGCGGCGGCGGCGGACTGGTCCAGGACGGAGAGTTTCATGGCCCCATTCTGCCGGGGCAGCCGGGCCGTGGTGGAGGTGGCAGCCCCTATTGCGGGGCGGCAGGCTTGGCCCGCTCGGGAACTTCGAAAGTGCCCACGAGCACCTTGTCTCCCCCCGTGGCCAGGCGCAGCACGATCTGCTCCTGGCGCTGGCCGGGTTCGCCGAAGTCCGTGTACAGGCGCACGAGCAGCGTCGTGTGGGGGGCGATGAGCTGCTGGCGGTGGCCGTAGAAGTTCGCCCGCACCTCGTAGCGCCCGGGCTTGGGCTGGCGCAGCACGAACTCCTCCGGGCCGTAGCCGGCGGTGAAGTCGCGCGACATCAGGCCGCCCTGGTGGGTGCGGGGGTGGGCAAAGTAGGCGAGCTCGGCGTTGGGGTCCACCACCCACAGATCGATGTCGGTGTCGTCGGCGTCCCAGCTCAGCACCACACGCAGGCCCACAGGCAGGTTGCGACGCAGCCGCTCGTCCACGCGCGACACGTCCAGCCCCGGGTGCCGCGCCGCCAGCGCATTGAGCTCGTTCAGCGCGATGAGGTCGATGTCGGCAAAGCGCTGCGGCCAGGGCCGCGAGGCCGTCTCCCAGAGCGCCTCCAGGCTCTCCTGCAGGCGGCCGGCGGCCTCCAGGGCCAGGCCGAGGTCGCGCCAGGACTGCGGCTCCTCCGGCGCGATCTCGCGCACGCGCTCCAGCAGCGGCAGGGCCAGCCGTGCCTGCCCGGCCTGCAGCAGGCGGTAGGCCAGCACCCGCAGCACGCGGCGGTCCTCGAGCTGGATCTCGGCCAGGTTCGACAGGATGCGCAGGCCGAGCTCGGTCTCGCCCTTCTCGAAGAAGACCTCTGCGGCGTCGAGGTAGAAGGCGGGGCTGCCGGCCTGGCCGGGGCGCTCGTCGAGGTAGACCGCGTAGCGCTGCGCGGGGTCGGCCGCGCGCAGGCGCTGCGCCCACTGCGCCGTAGGCTGCCAGCGCTGCACGCGCATGGCCGCACTTGGCGCGCCGGTGGCTGACGCGGCCCCGGGCATGGCCGCCAGGGCCGTTGCGGGTTGGGGCGGCGCCGCGGCCACCGCCGCGGCGGGCGCCGGCTGCGCCACCGGTGCTGTACGGGGCGGGCCACTGGACGTCTCGAAATCCAGTTCTTCCTGCGAGTTCGGATCGGACACCTGGCTGAAGGTGACGACCTTCGGCGGCGGTGCGCCCTTGGAGAAGTGCTGCTCCCACCACTGGGCCCGGCTGCGCCAGCGCGCCGCGAGCCCGTCCAGGTGGCGGCTGCGTTCGGCCGCCTGGGACTCCTGGGTGCCGCGCCGCCGGGCGAGGAACTGCTCGCGCATCGGGCCGGCGGGCGGCGGGATGTCGAAGCGCAGGTGGTCCTCGAGCGACTCCAGCACGAGCAGCGAGGTCCAGGCCGTGACGATGCCGAAGCGCACCCCCAGCCGCGTGATCTCGGCGCGGTGCAGCCGGCGGTCGACCTCCAGCGCCTGCACGCGCAGCGAGGCCCAGCGCCGCGCCGCCAGGCCCGCGCCGTTGGCGCCCGTGCCGGCTGCAGCAGCAGGCACTTCGATCTGCCGTCGCACCAGCGGGCCGCCCGCACCGCGGGCCTCGATCTCCACGCGCGCCGGCCCGGCGCCCAGCACGCCGGCGACCTGCAGCACCCCGTCGCGCAGGCGGCTCGTGTCCAGCTGCAGCTCGCGCGCCTCGAAGCTGCGCGCCACCACGGCGGGCGCGGGCTGCTCGCGCAGGGCGCGCGCGGCTTCCCGCGCGTCCACCGACAGCAGGTCCAGGTGGCGACCACCGGGGCTCGAGGCGGACAGCGCCTGCAGCCGGGCGATGTCGGCCCCCGGCGCCGCGCTCAGGGTGTGCAGCGGCACCGTGGGGGCGGGCAGGGGACCGGCCTCGCCCCAGTTTGCCAGGCCGTCGCTGACGAGCAGGGCCACGGTGGTGCGCGGGTCCAGGCCCGGCGGGGGCAGCCACGCCGCCGGGTTGCTGGCGCCGTCGGGCACGGCAGCCTCCAGCGCGTCGCGCAGCGCGTCCCAACGCCCGCCACGCACCTCGAAGGTCCGCGGCGGCTCGGCGCGGTCGCGCGCCACGATCAGGGTGACCGTCACCTGCCCGAGGCTGCGCAGGTAGGCGTCCAGCGCCTGCAGCTCGCGGCCGCGGTCGCGCTGCGCCGCCGAGCCCGAGGCGTCCCACAGGAGCACGATGCGCGCCGGCGGCGGCCGATTCGCCGCGGCCGCCCGCCAGGGGACCTCGGCGAGGAAGTAGCGCTGGCCCTCGAATTCCTCGACCACCACCTGTGGCGCGGCCGCGGGCCTCCAGCGCCAGGCGCCCGGCTCGGACCCGGGCCGGGCGAGGCGGGCAGCCGGCGCGCCGTCGATCTCCACCTGCACGTCGGGCCGGGGCGCGCCGGGCCCAGCCGGGCCAGTCGGCGGGGCGAAGCTGAGCAGCCCGTCTCGGCCGGGCCGCAGCGTCTCGGTGATCTCCAGGCGCACCTGCCGCGACTGCCGGGGAAGCAGCGGATACACCCGCAGCCGGAAGTGGCGGCCTTCGGTCTGCTCCAGCAGCGCGGGGTCGGCGGTGGTGCGGATGGTCTGCTCCAGCGCCTGGCGCGCGCGGGTCTTGTCGACCACCGTGGCCGGGAGCATCTGCGGGCCGTCCAGGCTCTGCAGCGCCAGGCCGGTGACGTCCTGGCCAGGGCGCAGCGGGAACTCGAGCTGGCCCTCCAGCTCGCGGGTGTTGGGGTTGCGGAAGGTCAGCGTGAGCTGCGTGACGGCGAGCGTGCCCTGCACGCGGGCGCGCACCTGCGTGGCCGTCCACTCGATGGGGCGCTCGGCCACTGGTATCCGCATCACGGGGGTGAACGGCCATTCCCGCGCCGGCTTCGGCTGGCCCAACGCCGGCAGGGCCGCCGCCAGGCAGGCCACGGCCAGACCCAGCGCAGCCCAGGAAGCCCGCCCCGCGGGCCTCATGCCCGGACGCGCGCGCAACATCCCCGAATCAGCCACTCCCGTCGTGCTCCCCTGCGGCGCGCCGTCCTCGGGGCGCGCAGCCGCTCAGCCGCCGCGCACCCTATCATGGCGCCTCGCGAACGACATCGGAATCATGGCGCCAGCCGTGAGTGGGCGGCGCGGGAGGGGACCCCTGGTGCGGTGGGTTGTGCGGTCGGCGTGGCTCGTGTTAACGCTGCTGGGGCTGGCGGTGGTGGTGGCGGGGTGGTATGGCTGGCGCGCCTCGCCGCGCACCGAAGGCACGCTCGACCTCCCCGGCCTGAAGGCCGAGGTGCGCATCGAGCGCGATGCCCACGGCATCCCTACCATCCGCGCCGGCAGCCTGGAAGATGCGCTCTTCGGCCTGGGGGTGGTCCACGCCCAGGACCGGCTGTGGCAGATGGAGACGCACCGGCGCATTGGCGCCGGGCGCCTGGCCGAGGCCTTCGGGCCGCCCGCCCTGAACAACGACCGCTTCCTGCGGGCCCTGGGCGTGCGGCGCGCGGCGCAGGCGCAGTGGGAGCGCGCCTCCGCCGACAGCCGGGCAGCACTCGTGGCCTACACCGCCGGCGTCAACGCGGTGATCGCGCGCGCGATGGGCGCGCGGCCGCCGGAGTTCGTCTTGCTGGGCCTGCAGCCCGAGCCCTGGGACCCGGTGGACAGCCTGGCCTGGGCGGTGATGATGGCCTGGGACCTGGGCGGCAACTGGACCACCGAGATGCAGCGGCTGCGCCTGTCGGCGAAGCTGCCCGTGGCGCGCATCGACGAGTTCCTGCCGCCTTACCAGGGCGAGCGCGCACCCGTCGTGCGCGACTACGCGGCGCTGTACCGCGAGCTCGGGCTGAACCAGGGCGCGGTGCGCCAGGCGTGGCTGCAACTTCCCGAGATCGCACCGCCCTCGGGCGTGGAAGGCGTGGGCTCGAACAACTGGGTGCTGGCGGGCAGCCGCACCACCACGGGCAGGCCCCTGCTGGCCAATGACCCGCACCTGGGCCTGAACACCCCCGCCCTGTGGTACTTCGCCCGGCTCCAGGCCCCGGGGCTGGATGTGGCCGGCGCGACCATACCCGGCCTGCCCGGCGTGGTGCTGGGGCAGAACGCGCGCCTGGCCTGGGGCTTCACCAACACCGGCCCCGATGTGCAGGACCTCTACATCGAGGAGATCGTGCCGACCTCGCCGCCGCGCTACCGCACGCCCGAGGGCACGGCTGCCTTCGAGCGCTTCGAGGAGACCATCCGCGTGCGCGGCGGCCCGGACGTGAAGCTCGCCGTGCGCCGCACGCGCCACGGGCCGGTGATCTCCGACGCTGGCACGCTGGACGACGCCCTCGGCGCGCGCCACGTGCTGGCCATGCGCTGGACGGCCCTGGACGCCGACAGCGACGTCATGGCCACCTCGCTGGCGATGATGCGCGCCACGTCCGTACCGGCCTTCGTGCAGGCCGCGCAGGACTGGGTGGCACCGATGCAGAACATGGTCGTGGCCGACGCCGACGGCACGGTGGCCTTCGTGGCCGCCGGCCGGGTGCCGGTGCGCGGCCCCGACAACGACCTGCAGGGCCGCGCCCCGGCCCCGGGCTGGGAGGCCCGCTACGACTGGACGGGCTGGGTGCCCGCGGCGCAGACGCCGCGAGAGCGCGACCCCGCGCGCGGCTGGATCGCCACCGCGAACCAGCGCATCCACGCGCCCGACTACCCCCACTACCTGGGCAGCGACTGGAGCCTGCCCTACCGCCAGCAGCGCATCGAGCAACTGCTGGAGGCCCGCCCGCGCCACTCCATCGAGGACCTGGCCCGCATGCAGGCCGATGTGCGCTCGCTCGCCGCCGTGCGGCTGTTACCGTGGCTGCAGCGGGCCCGCCCCGCGCACCCGCTGGCTGAGGCGGCGCAGCGTGAGCTCGCCGGCTTCGACGGCACCATGGCGGCAGACCGCGCCGCCCCGCTCGTCTTCTGGGCCTGGCAGCGCGCGCTGGCGCGCGCGGTGCTGGCTGACGAGGCCGGGTCTTCCCTGTTCGACCGCAGCTTCTCCGGCCGCACCTTCCAGGACACGCTCGAGGGCATCCTCGAGCGCGACGACGCCTGGTGGTGCGACGACAAGACCACCCCCGTGGCCGAGACCTGCGCGCAGCAGGTCGACCGTGCGCTGGCTGCGGCGCTGGACGAGCTGTCCGCGCGCTTCGGCCCGGAAGTGTCGAAGTGGCGCTGGGGCGATGCGCACCGGGTGCAGGCCGAGCACCGGCCGTTCTCCAACGTCGGGGCGCTGGCTCCGCTGTTCCACCTGTCGGTGCCCGTGGGCGGAGACACCTACACCGTCAACGCCATGCGCGTCGGCCTGGGCGAGACCGATGCCCGGCGCTACCGCACCACGCATGGTCCGAGCCTGCGCGCGCTGTACGACGTGGCCGACCGCAGCCGCTCGCGGGTGATGCACTCCAGCGGCCAGAGCGGGCTGCCCTGGGCCGGCACGTACCGCGCCTTCGTGCAGCCCTGGGCCGAGGGAAGTTACGTGCCGCTGTGGCCCGCGGGGCCGGACACCCGGCGCGGCGGGACGCTGCTGCTCAAGCCCGCCGCTGACTGAGCCGAACGGCCGGAATACAGGCACACTGTCGGGTTTTCCCGAGCCGCCCTGCCCGTGTTCCAGCGCTTCGAACGCCTCGTCGACCCCTACCCGGCCACGCCGCCTGCGCGGCTGCCGCAACGCTTCTGGCCCTTCATCTGGGCCTGCAGCGCGGGGATGCGCCCGTACATCGCACTGATGACGCTCTTTTCCGCGGCCATCGGTGCCTTCGAGGCGCTGCTGTTCGCCATGATGGGCCGCATCGTCGACTGGCTGGCCGCGGTGCCCCCGGCCCAGTTGTGGGCGCGCGAGGGGGGCACGCTGATGGTGCTGGCCGTGGTGCTGGCCGGCAGCATCGGGCTGGCGGCGATGCAGACGATGTTCAAGCACCAGGCGCTGTCGGGCAACTTCCCGATGCGGCTGCGCTGGAACTTCCACCGGATGATGCTCGGCCAGAGCATGGGCTTCTACCAGGACGAGTTCGCCGGCCGCATTGCCACGAAGGTGATGCAGACGGCGCTGGCCGTGCGCGACACCTGGATGATCCTCACCGACATCCTGCTGTACGTGGTCATCTACTTCGTCACGATGGTGGCTGTGCTCGGGGACTTCCGGCTGTGGATGGTGGCGCCCTTCGCTGGCTGGCTGACGCTTTACGTGGTCTCGATGCGCTTCTTCGTGCCGCGCCTGGCGCGCACCGCGCAGCAGCAGGCCGACGCGCGCTCGCTGATGACGGGCCGCGTGACCGACGCGTACACCAACATCGCCACCGTCAAGCTCTTTTCGCATGCCAACCGCGAGGCGGGCTTCGCGCGCTCGGCGATGCAGGATTTCCTGAAGACCGCGTACACGCAGATGCGCCTCGTCAGCGGCTTCGAGATCGTCAACCAGGTGCTGTCGGTGCTGCTGATCGCGAGCACCGCGGGCCTGGCGTTGTGGTTCTGGGCCCGCGGCGAGGTCGGTGTGGGGGCAGTGGCGGCGTCGATCGCCATGGCGCTGCGCCTGAACGGCATCTCGCACTGGGTGATGTGGGAGATGGCCTCCCTGTTCGAGCACGTGGGCACGGTGCAGGACGGCATGGAACTGCTCTCGCGGCCCAATGCCATCACCGACCAGCCCGGCGCGGGCAAGCTTGCCGTCTCGCGCGGGGAGGTGCGCTTCGAGGGCGTGAACTTCGCCTACCCGAACGGCCGGCGCGTCATCGAGGACCTGAACCTCGTGATACGCCCGGGCGAGAAGATCGGCCTGGTGGGCCGCTCGGGCGCGGGCAAGAGCACGATCGTGAACCTGCTGCTGCGCTTCTACGACCTGCAGCAGGGCCGCATCCTCATCGACGGGCAGGATGTCGCGGGCGTGACGCAGGAGTCGCTTCGTGCGCAGATCGGCATGGTCACGCAGGACACCTCGCTGCTGCACCGCTCGGTGCGCGAGAACATCGTCTACGGCCGGCCCGACGCCACCGACGAAGACATGATACGCGCGGCCCTGCGCGCCGAGGCCCACGACTTCATCCCCGACCTGGTGGACCCGAAGGGCCGGCGCGGCTACGACGCCCACGTGGGCGAGCGTGGCGTGAAGCTCTCCGGGGGCCAGCGCCAGCGCGTGGCGATTGCCCGCGTGATGCTCAAGGACGCCCCCATCCTGCTGCTGGACGAGGCCACGAGCGCGCTGGACAGCGAGGTGGAGGTGGCGATCCAGGCGAGCCTGTACCGCCTCATGGAGGGCAAGACGGTGGTGGCCATCGCGCACCGGCTGTCGACCATCGCGGCGATGGACCGGTTGATCGTGATGGACCGCGGCCGCGTCGTGGAGGAGGGCACGCACGCCGAACTCCTGGCGCGCGGGGGCATCTACGCGCGGCTGTGGGCGCACCAGAGTGGGGGTTTCATCGGCGAGGAAGTCGAGTGAGGCCGCGCGCCGCGACAATACCGTCGTGAGTACCGTCGTCGACAAACCCGCACAGGGCGCCCGCGCGCTGACCAGCTACCGCCCGTTCTGGGCCAAGCGCTTCGGCCCCGCCCCATTCCTCCCGATGAGCAGGGCGGAGATGGAGCAGCTCGGCTGGGACAGCTGCGACGTGATCATCGTCACTGGCGACGCCTACGTGGACCATCCGAGCTTCGGCATGGCGGTGATCGGCCGTACGCTGGAGGCGCAGGGTTTTCGCGTGGGCATCATCGCCCAGCCCGACTGGCAGAGCGCAAATGCATTTCGCGCGCTCGGCCGCCCGAACCTGTATTTCGGCGTGGCCGCCGGAAACATGGATTCGATGATCAACCACTACACGGCCGACCGGAAGATCCGCCGTGACGATGCCTACACGCCCGGTGGCGTGGCCGGCAAGCGCCCGGACCGCGCCACGCTCGTCTACACGCAGCGCTGCAAGGAGGCCTATGGCGAGGTGCCGGTGATCATCGGCGGCATCGAGGCGAGCCTGCGACGCATCGCGCACTACGACTACTGGCAGGAGAAGGTGCGCCGATCGGTGCTCGTGGACAGCAAGGCCGACCTGCTGCTGTACGGCAACGCCGAGCGCGCGATCATCGAGGTCACGCACCGCCTGGCCCGGCGCGAGCCCATCGCCTCCATCACCGACGTACGCGGCACGGCCTTCATCCGCCGCGCCGGTGACCCGTCCGCCCAGGGCTGGTTCGAGCTCGATTCCACCGAGGTCGACCGGCCCGGGCGCATCGACGAGCACATCAACCCCTACCTCATGCCCGAAGACGCGGCGCAGGCGCAAGGCGAGAGCTGCGCGCGGGCCGAGGGGGGCGATGCGCAGCCGCAGCCCGGCCAGGCGGGTGTGGCCGTGGTGGCCATGCCTGTTTCGCGCAAGGCCGGCCGCATCACGCTGCCCCCGCGCGATCGCACGGTGATCCGCCTGCCCGACTTCGAGCGTGTGCGCGCCGACCCCGTGCTCTACGCCCACGCGAGCCGCGTGCTGCACCTGGAGACGAACCCCGGCAACGCGCGGGCGCTGGTTCAGCGCCACGGCGAGGGGCCGACCGCACGCGAGGTGTGGATCAACCCGCCTCCCATCCCGCTCGCCACGGCCGAGATGGACCACGTGTTCGACCTGCCGTATGCGCGCAGCCCGCACCCGGTCTATGCCGACGAGACAGGCGGCCACGACGGGCCGACCAAGATTCCGGCCTGGGAGATGATCCGCTTCAGCGTGAACATCATGCGCGGCTGCTTCGGCGGCTGCACCTTCTGCTCGATCACCGAGCACGAGGGCCGCATCATCCAGAGTCGCAGCGAGGACTCGATCATCCGCGAGATCGAGGACATCCGCGACAAGGTGGCAGGCTTCACCGGCGTCATCAGCGACCTCGGCGGACCGACGGCCAACATGTGGCGCATCGGCTGCAAGAGCCGCGAGATCGAGGCGGCCTGCCGCAAGCCCAGCTGCGTCTACCCTGGCATCTGCCCGAACCTGAACACCGACCACGGGCCGCTCATCAAGCTGTACCGCCGCGCGCGGACGCTGCGCGGCGTGAAGAAGATCCTGATCGGCTCGGGGCTGCGCTACGACCTGGCGGTGGAGTCGCCCGAGTACGTGCGCGAACTCGCCACGCACCACGTGGGCGGGTACCTGAAGATCGCCCCGGAGCACACCGAAGGCGGGCCGCTGTCGAAGATGATGAAGCCGGGCATCGGCACCTACGACCGCTTCAAGAAGATGTTCGACGAGGCCTCGGCGGCGGCGGGCAAGAAGCAGTACCTGATCCCGTACTTCATCGCCGCGCACCCCGGCACGGGCGACGAGGACATGATGAACCTGGCGCTGTGGCTGAAGCGAAACGGCTTCAAGGCCGACCAGGTGCAGACCTTCTACCCGAGCCCGATGGCCACCGCCACCGCGATGTACCACACCGAGCTCAACCCGCTCAAGGGCATCAGCCGCGACCCCGCGCGCGCCGAGCGCGTGGACATCGTGCGCGGCGAGAAGCGCCGCCGCCTGCACAAGGCCTTCCTGCGCTACCACGACCCGAACAACTGGCCGCTGCTGCGCGAGGCGCTGAAGAAGATGGGCCGCGCCGACCTCATCGGCAACGGCCGCCACCAGCTGATCCCGAGCTACCAGCCCGCCACCGATGGCACCTACACGAGCGCGCGGCGCAAGAACTCCACGCCCGCCGGGGCCAAGGTGTCCCCCGTCACGAAGGGGCGGCTGCTGACGCAGCACACGGGGCTGCCGCCGCGCAAGAAGAGCTGAGGCGATGAAGGGCTACTACGCCGCCCGCGCCGCCGAGTACGACCGCATCTACCTCAAGCCCGAGCGGCAGGCCGACCTGCGTGCGATCGAGGCCTGGCTGCCTCCGCACTTCGCCGGCCGGCACGTGCTGGAGGTGGCCTGCGGCACGGGCTGGTGGACACGCTTCATCGCCCCGGTGGCGGCGCACGTGCTCGGGCTGGATGCGGCCGAGGAGACCCTGAACCTGGCTGCCTCCCGCGTTCCGCCCGATCGGGTGCGGCTGGTGCAGGGCGACGCCTACGACCTGAAGGCGGCCCTCGGCGCCGACAGCGGCCGCTTCGACGCCGCCTTCGCCGGCTTCTGGATCTCGCACGTGTCCAGGCGGCGGCGCGCGGCCTTCCTGCGCGAGTGGTGCGCCGTGCTCGCGCCCGGTGCCCGGGTGGTGATGCTGGACAACCTCTACGTGCCGGGCAGCAGCACGCCGCTGTCCCACCGGGACGACGACGGGGATACCTGGCAGCTGAGGCAGCTGGCCGACGGCACGCAGCACCGTGTGCTGAAGAACTTTCCCGAGGAAGCCGAGTTGAGACGGGAGCTCTCAGGCCTGGGTGAGGATGTCTCGTACCGGGCGTGGGCCCACTACTGGGCACTGAGCTGGACGGTGACGGCCGCCTGAGACGCGGCTCAGGCCGCCCGCGTTACTTCCCGCCAATACTGCGAGAACGAGCGGCACGCCCCGGCTGGTTCCGGGAATGCGGCCGCGCGCGGCCTCAGCCCGATCTGCCCGCCGAGCCCGCCCAGGTGCGGGTCGTCCCAGCCCCGTACCGACGCCGCGCCGGCCAGGGCCGCGCGCCACTGCGCTGCCGTGCCGCGCCCTTGCTGTGGGGTGAGCGCATCCATGCGGGTGCCGACGAAATCCCAGCGCAGCGGGCTCCAGGGCCAGCGCGCGTGGTACTCCTCGAGCCACAGGCCGGCCACCAGGGTGCCGCCAGGCAGATCGGCTGGCGGCCCGTCCAGTGACCAGGGGTGCACGAGCCAGACCTCGCGCCCCTCGAAGGCGGCTGCGTCGGGAGCCGGGCAGGCGGAGCCCGGCCGGTGGCTGATGGGATCGCCACCAGCCGGCGCCGCGCGGTCCGCCACCCTGGTCTGGACGGCTTCGGCCCCAGCGGCCCGCAGCCCCCCGCCTGCCGCACGCGCAGCCAACGCCTCGTAGGAGGTGTCCACCACCGTGCCGGGGCTGTGCCACACCGACGGCGCGTACCGGGCCACGTTGTCGGCGTTGAAGAGGTAGGGCTGGTGGCTGCCGGTGCCGGCGATCCACTGCCAGCTCAGGTGGTTGCTGGCGAGGTCGCCGTCCAGCAGGTGGGCGTGCATCCAGTCCGCGCCGGTGCGCCAGTGCACGTGGCGCACGTGCACGAGATACGACGCCAGCCACATGCGGGCGTGGTTGTGCAGGTAGCCGCTGGCCCGCAGCGTGCGGACCGACTCGTCGATCACCGGCACGCCCGTGCAGGCGAGCCGGACATCCGGGGGCAGGGCGCGCGCATAGGCCTGCTCGGGCAAGGGGCCTTCGTGCAGCGACTCGAAGATCGCCTCGCCGCGGTGCCGCCAGGCGTGGTGCCACCAGGCACGCCAGCCGAGTTCCTGCATGAGCTTGTGCCCGAGGTCCAGGCCGTGATGCTTGCGCAGGTGGTGCACCACCTCGTGCAGCGTGAGCAGGCCGTGCGTGAGGTAGGGCGACAGCCGCGTGACCGCACCGTCCAGGTGGTTGCGCGTGAGCGCGTAGGCCGCCGGCTGCACCGCCGCCAGCCTCTCAAGCGCCGACTCGGGCGTGGGCTCGAACTTCCGATGCGCAGTCGGGTGGCCGGGCGCGACTTCAGTCACCGGTGGGGACCTGGCCACTGCGCAGCGCGGCGGCGCGCTCGCGGATGGCCTGCAGTTCGGTGGCCTCGATGCGGCGCAGGTTTTTCACCTGCAGCGCCATGCGCGGGTTGGCGGCCAGGCGCGGCTCGTGGCGGGCCAGGAAGTCCCAGTACAGGGTGGTGAAGGGGCAGGCGCGCTCGCCCGTGCGCTGTGCCGGGTCGAAGCGGCAGCCACGGCAGTGGTTGCTCATGCGCGCGATGTACTGACCGGTGGCCACGTAGGGCTTGCTGGCCATCGGCCCGAAGGGCTCGCGCGGGGCACCGGAGCCGGGCGCCGGGCCGGCATCGGCGTGCTGGCTCATGCCCAGCGTGTTGGGCAGCTCCACCCACTCCACCGCGTCCACGTACACCGCGAGGTACCACTCGTGCACCTGGCGCGGCTCCACGCCCAGCAGCAGGGCGTACAGCCCCGTGACCATGAGGCGCTGGATGTGGTGCGCGTAGCCATGCTCCAGCGTCTGCCCGATGGCATCGGCCAGACAGCGCATGGGCGTGCGCCCGCTCCAGTAGAAGGCCGGCAGCGGCTCGTGTGCGTCCAGCGCGTTCAGCTCGAGGTAGCCCGGCATCCGCAGCCAGTACACCCCGCGCACGTACTCGCGCCAGCCCAGCACCTGGCGGATGAAGCCCTCGGCGGCGGCCAGCGGCACGCGCCCGCTGCGCCAGGCCCGCTCGACATCTTCCACCACCTCGCGCGGATCGAGCAGCTTCAGGTTCAGCGAGGAGGAGATCAGCGCGTGGTACAGCCAGGGCTGGCCGGCCCACATCGCGTCCTGCCAGCGCCCGAAGTCCGGCAGCCGGTGCTCGACGAAGTCCTGCCACGCCGCTCGAGCCTGCGCGCGTGTGACCGGCCAGCCGAAATGCGCCAGTCGGCCGGGTACGCCGGGGTGGCCGGCGTCGCGCGTACGCACCTCCTCGATCACCTCGCGCGTGAGGGCGTCGGGCTCGATGCGCAGCGGCGCGGGCATGAGGCCGGGGCCGTCGCGCCCGAAGGACGCGCGGTTGTCGGCGTCGAAATTCCACTGCCCGCCTGCCGGCTCGTCGCCCTCCATCAGCACGCGGTGGCGCTGGCGCATCTCGCGGTAGAAGTACTCCATGCGCAGCTGCCGGCGGCCGCGTGCGTGGCGCTCGAAGTCCGCGCGGCTGCACAGGAAGTGCCGGTCTTCGCGGATTTCCAGCGGCACTCCGGCGGCCGCGGCCGCCTCCTGCAGCGCCTGTTGCACGCGCCACTCGCCGGGCTGCGTCAGCACCACGCGGTCCACGCGGCGCGTGGCCAGCGTCTCGCCCAGGGCCTGCGCGAGGCTGCCCTCGTGTCCGCGCAGGTACTGCAGGGGCACACCCTCTTCATGCAGCGCCACGGCGAAGTGCCGCATCGCGCTCAGGAAGAGCACGGTGCGCGGCAGGCTCGAGGGCACGTGCGTGGCCTCCTCGCGTGCCTCGCACATCCAGGCGAGGTCGCGCGTGGCGTCGAACCCGTCCCATGCGCTGGCGTCTCGGTTGAGCTGGTCGCCGAGGATGACCACGAGGTGGCGCACGGGCGCGTCCGGCATCAACGTTTCCTCCCGCGCCGGCAGGCCTCGGAGCAGACCTTCACCTCGTCCCAGTTCTTCGCCCAGGCCTTGCGCCAGCTCATGGGCCGCCCGCACACCTGGCAGGGCTTGCTCGGCAGCTGGGCCTTGTTGCCCTTGAAGCCGCGCGTGTCGGGCCGCTCGGCCATCAGAAGAGCTCCTGCTGGGGCGAAGGCGGCGCGGGCTGCTTGCGGCGGCGGCCGGGCGGCGCGGCGCGCGCGCCGCTGCGCGGCAGGCCGCTCAGCCGGGAGCCGTGGCGCTGCTGGATGGCGTCGGCCTCCGCGCGTGCGCCGCTCGTGCCCCGCAGGCCGTACAGGCGCTCCTTGGCGGCGGCCAGCGCGGCGCGCTCCTCGACGATCGGCGCCGGGTAGGCGGGCGTGCCCCACTCGGGCACCCAGTGGCGCACGAAGTCGCCCTGCGGATCGTGGTCGCGCATCTGCTTGCCAGGGGAGTACATGCGCAGCGTGTTGATTCCGGTGGTGCCCGACTGCATCTGCATCTGGCTCCAGTGGATGCCGGGCTCGAAGTCGAGAAACTCGCGCGCGAGCCACAGGCCCGGCTCGCGCCAGTGCAGCCACAGATGGTACGCGGCGAAGCTCACCAGCATCGCGCGCATGCGGAAGTTCAGCCACCCGGTGGCGTGCAGGCTGCGCATGCAGGCGTCCACCATCGGGAAGCCGGTGCGCCCCTCGCGCCAGGCGGCCAGGCGCTCGTGGTCGAGGTCGCTCATCGGCACGCTGTGGTCACCCGGGCGCAGCCCGTCGGCGCTGCGCGCGAAGTTGCGCAGTTCCACCTCGGGTTCGTCCTCGAGCTTCTGCATGAAGTGGCAGTGCCAGCGCAGCCGGCCGGCGAAGCCGTGCAGCGCGTGCGCGAAGGCGCGCTCGGCGGGGTCGGGCCGTGCGGCCAGCGTGGCGATGCGGGCTTCGGTAGCCTGGTGCACGCGGCGCATCGAGAGGGTGCCGAAGGCCAGGTGCGGGCTGAGCCGGCTGCAGCCGTCCTCGGCCGTGAGCGGGCTGGACAGGGCGCGCCGGTAGTCGCGCCCGCGCCCGCCGAGAAAGCTCTCCAGCGTGCGCCAGGCTGCGTCCTCACCCGGGGCCTGCAGGGACTTCCCGTGGGGCGGCAGGCCCAGCGAGGCGAGCGAGGGCAGTGGCGCGACCGCGAGCCCTGCTGGCGAGCGCCAGGCGGCAGGGTCCACCGCCGGCAGGGCCGGCGCGTCCATGCGCGCCTGCCAGCGCCCGGCCCAGCCCTGACGTTGGCGCAGCCGCCGCACCACCCCGGTCTGCGTGTACTCGCGCCATCCCAGGCCGCGCGTCTGGCACCAGCGGGCCACTTCGCGGTCACGGGCGTAGCTCCACAGCGGGCCGGTCTCCTCGTGGCTCAGCAGCTCGCTCACCCCGTACTCGCGGCGCAGCGCCTCGAGCACCGGCACCGCCGGGCCTTCCCGCACCAGCACCGGCAGGCCGCGCGCGCGCAGCGCGGCCACGCAGTCCAGCGCAAAGGCCACGTGCGCCGGGGCGCACTCCGGGCTGCCGAGCCACTCGGGCTCGATGATCCAGACCACGAGTGCCGGGCCGCCCAGACTGGCGGCGTGCAGCGGCGCGTGGTCGTCCAGGCGCAGGTCGCGCTTGAGCCAGACGAGTTGCATCAGCGCGCGCGCAGGGCAGGCTTCGGGCGGACAGACGCGGTTGCCGCGTCAGTGCGCCGCCAGCGGGTGCTGTGCCAGGCCGCCGTAGCGGGCAAGGTAGTCGTCGAAGACTTCGATGGAGCGCGCACCGTCCCGCACCAGTGCTTCCACGCCTTCCTGGAAGCGCTCGGCCAGTATCCCCTCCAGGTAGATCTCGCGGCCGGCGGCCTTGTCCACGATCTCGAAGCCGCCCTGCCCGCGTGGCGGCGCGTCATCGTCGGTGACCGGCACCGGGAAGTGCAGCACCGCGTAGGCGTCTGAGTCGTAGATCATGTGCATGGGTGGATGCTCCTGCCCCTCAAGCTGCGTGGCGGGCAACCCGATTTCAAGCCCTGGAGGCTTCTCCTCGTGCCCGGTAGGACATTCCGAGGCGGGTACCTCCTCCCGCAGGCCCAGCCCGGCAGCCCGCACCCCAGCAAGGAAACCGGCTTGCTGGCACCATCGGCTGCATGAACCGCGCATCTGTCATGCCCACCGCGGGCTTCGCCTGCCTCGTCCTGACTCTCCTGGCCCTCCTGGTCTCTGATGCGCAGGCGCGCGACCTCAAGCCCGTGACGGTGGTCAAGGGCCTGGCCCAGCCCTGGGCGCTGGCCTTCCTGCCCGACGGGCGCATGCTCGTCACCGAGAAGGCCGGGCGCATCCGCGTGGCCGATACCCAGGGCCGCCTGTCGGCGCCGTTGCCGGCCTCGCCCGCCATGCCGGCGGTGTCCCACAACGGCCAGTGCGGGCTGCTGGACCTCGTACTCGACCCGAAGTTCGTGGAGAACCGGCTGCTCTACTGGACCTTTGCCGAGCCGGGCCCGGGCGGTAACAGCACCGCGGTGGCGCGGGCGCGGCTGGAAGGCGATCCCGGGCAGGAGCGGCTGGTGGACGTGCGCGTCATCTTCAGCCAGCAGCCCAAGATTGACAGCGGGCTGCACTGCGGCTCGCGCATCGCCTTCGACCGGCAGGAGCACCTCTGGGTCGGCCTGGGCGACCGCTTCTCCGCCAAGGATTCGGCGCAGGTCGCGGACAACCACATCGGCAAGGTCGTGCGCATCACGCGCGACGGTGGCGTGCCCGCCGACAACCCCTACGGCACACGGCCCGGGCCGCAGGCTCAGGTCTGGAGCCTGGGCCACCGCAACATCCAGGGCCTGGCCACCCACCCTGTGACGGGCGAGCTCTGGGCCACCGAGCACGGGCCGCAGGGCGGCGACGAGCTCAACCTCGTGGAGGGCGGGCGCAACTACGGCTGGCCGGTGGTCACCTAGGGCCGCAACTACGGCACCGGCACGCGCATTGGCGAGGAGGGCCCGCGCCCAGGCATCGAGATGCCGCTGCGCCACTGGGCGCCGGTGTCGGTGGCGCCCAGCGGCCTGGCCTTCGTGACGAGCGATCGCTATCCGGGCTGGAAGGGCAGCCTCGTGATGGGCACGCTGCGCGCGCAGGTGCTCATCCGCCTGAGCCTGGACGGCCGCCGTGTCACCGACGAGCAGCGCCTGCTCGGCGATTTCAACCGGCGCATCCGCGACGTGCGCCAGGGGCCTGACGGCTGGCTGTACATCCTCACCGATGGCAACGAGGGGCAGGTGCTGCGGTTGGAGAACTGACGGCCCTTCATGCGTGGGGCCGCTGCTTTCGACGGCGTGGTCCGATCATGAAACAGTCGAGCGCACCTCGGGTGGGCAACTCGTGGTTGCGAGCATGGTGGATTGCCGCCGGCCTCCCATAATTCCGAGACAGTTGCGGACTGCATTTGGGTCTGCCGATTCCTGCGCACCGTGGCTGCGCTTCATCCGTCCGATTCTTTTCGCCCTGACCATGACCTCTCGCCTCCACGCTGCCCCTCTTGCCGAAACTCGCGTCCCGTTGACATCCTCGCGGGCCCGGCGCAGCCGCAGGCATGGCGCGCTGCTGCGGCTGGGCGGGCTGCTTACCCTCGGCGTGCTCGCCGGATGTGCCCACTCGCCCGGCCACGCACCGACAGCGTCCTGGCCGAAGGAGGCTGCGCCCGCAACCGCCCCCTGCCCGGAGGGCGTGCCGGCCGGTGCGCGATGCCTGCGCGGGCAGGACTCGGCCACGTCCCACTACCTCATCGTCATGCCCGAGAAGTGGAGCGGCGTACTCGTCGTGCACGCGCACGGTGGCCCGAGCCTCGGCACGCCGCAGCCCTCGCGTGCCGACGAGGACATCAAGCGCTGGGCCATCACGGTGCAGCTCGGCCACGCGTGGGCGGGGTCGGTCTTCCGCCAGGGTGGCTTCGCCGTGACCACCGCCGCCGAGGACACCGAACGCGTGCGCCGCATCTTCATCGACCATGTGGCCAAACCGCGCCGCACGCTGCTGCACGGCCAGTCCTGGGGCGCGATGGTGGCCACGCGCGCGGCCGAGCTCTTCCCGACATCCTGGGAGGGCATCCTGCTCACCAGCGGCGTGGTTGCGGGCCCGGCCACCTACGACTTCCGGCTCGACCTGCGCGCCATCTACCAGCATCTGTGCGGCAACCATCCCAAGCCCGACGATCCGGCCTACCCGGTGTGGATGGGCCTGCCCGTCGATTCCAAACTGAACAACGCCGAACTCAGCGCGCGGGTCGAAGAGTGCCTGGGTCTGCGCCGGCCGGCCGCGCAGCGCAGCGCGGAGCAGCTCCGCAAGATCCGCACCATCGTCGACGTGGTGCGCATCCCGGAGAACTCGATCCAGGGCCACCTCAACTGGGGTACCTTCACGCTGCGCGACGTGGTGCAGCGCACCGCCGGCCGCAGCCCCTTCGGCAACGAAGGCGTGCGCTACAGCGGCTCGAGCGACGACGCAGCGCTAAATTCCGCCGTGGTACGGGTGAAGGCCGATCCGCAGGCTGCCGCGCAGTTCAAGGCAGACACCGACCACGCCGGGCGCTTGCGGGTGCCGGTGCTAGCCACCCACGGTTTCGGCGATTCCACCGTCTTCGTCGAGGGCCAGGACACCCTGCGCCGGCGCATGGAAGCCGCCGGCAACGGCGCGCGCCTGGTGCAGACCTTCGTCGACTCGCGCGAGCACAGCTACCTGGGAGACGCGATCTACCCGCCCCTGTTCGAGGCGCTGCTGCGCTGGGTGGAGCAGGGCGAGAAGCCCACGCCCGCGGGCATCGCGCAGCGCTGCCGCACGATGCCGGGCGCCAACGTCGCGGAGTGCAGGTTCTTGCCGGACTACGTGGCGCAGCCGCTGGCCACGCGCATCCCAGTGCGTTGAGTCGTCAGCCGGGGGCGCGGGTCCGTTGTCTGGACGTTGCCTGGAGCGCCTTTGTGGGCCCTTGAGCGCCCCTACAGGGCGTGCAGCCCGCCGTCCACCATCAGCGTCGTGCCCGTGATGTAGCTCGCCTCGTCGCTGGCCAGCCACAGCACCGGCCAGGCGATCTCCTGCGGCTCGGCCCAGCGCCCGAGCATCGAGGTGGTCTGTCGCTGCGTCCGCAGCACCTCCACGGGCGTGCCGGCGGCCTGCGCGCGCTGCAGGTGGAACGCGGTGAGCGTGGAGCCCGGGCACACGGCGTTCACGCGCACACCGTGCGTGGCCTCCTCGGCGGCAAGCGTGCGGGTGAGCGACAGCAGCGCCGCCTTGGTGGCGTCGTACAGGCCCATGCCGCGCCGGCCCGTCAAGGCGTAGCACGAGGACACGTTCACGATGCTGCCGCGTCCGCTCTCGCGCAGTGCTGGAAGCGCTGCCCGGCACGCCGCCGCCGAGCCCACGAGGTTCACGCCGAGCACGGCCTGCCAGTTCGCGTCGTCGGCCTCGGCCAGCGGCCCGTGGTGCCGCATCGCGGCGTTGTTGACGAGCGTGTGCAGCGCCCCGTAGCGCGCCACGGCCTCCTCGATCGCCGCCGCCAGCGCGGCCGTGTCGGCCACCTCCGCCGTGGCGGCGTGCACGGGCACCTCGGGCCAGGCCTGCTCCAGCACCTGTCGCGTGGCCTCCAGGCCCGACGCATCGCGGTCGACGAGCACTACCGCGCGTGAGCCTTCGGCGCAGAACACGCTCGCGCAAGCTGCCCCGATCCCCGCCGCCGCACCCGTGACGAGCGCCACGCGGCCGGCCATGCGGCCGCCGCCGGGCGGGGTCAGGGTCGCGCTCACTCCGCCTTCGTGCCCGTCTCGCGGATCACCTTGCCCCAGCGCGGGATCTCCGACTGGATCCAGTCGGCAAAGCCCTGCGGCGTGGAAGACACGATGTCGAACTCCATCGCCTCCAGCTTCGCCTTGATCTCGGGCGTGGCGATGATGCGCGTGATCTCCCGGTGGTAGCGGTCGACGATGGCCTTGGGTGTGGTCCCGGGCGCCACGAAGCCGATCCAAGACACCGCCACGAAGCCGGGGAAGCCCTGCTCGATCATCGTGGGCACCTCGGGCGTGGACGCGAAGCGTTTCGGGCCGCTGGAGGCGATGAGCCGCAGCTTGCCTTCCTTGGCGAACTGCTGCACGTTGCCCGGCACGAAGAAGGCGGCCTGCACCTGCCCGCCCACGAGGTCGGCCACCGCGGGCCCGGCACCCTTGTAGGGCACGTGCGTGAGGTCGACCTTGGCCGCGCTCTTGAGCATCTCCATCGTCAGGTGCGAGGCGCTGCCCACCGACACCGAGGCGTAGGACAGCGGACGCGTGCGGGCCAGCGCCAGCAGCTCGGCGACGTTCTTCGCCGGCACGCTCGGGTGCACCACCAGATACTGCGAGGCCGTCACCATCAGCGTGATGGGGGCGAAGTCCTTGATGGGGTCGTAGGCGATCTTCGGGTACAGCGTCGGGTTGATCGCCAGCGGCCCGTTGAAGGCGATCATCAGCGTGTGCCCGTCGCCCGGGGCCCGCGCGACTTCGGCGGCGGCGATCGTGCCGCCTGCGCCACCCTTGTTCTCCACGATGAAAGGCTGACCGAAGACCTTCTGCAGCTCCGGGGCCACGAGGCGCGCCAGCACGTCGTTGGTGCTGCCCACGATGGGCACGATGATGCGCACGGGCTTGGTGGGCGCCCATTCCTGGGCCATGGCCCCATGCGGAGCGCCTGCCAGCAGCGCGGCGAAGGCCCCCAGCAGGGCGCGGCGGGCAGACAGGAGGTGGCGAGTGACGGACATCAGGATCTCCGGTAGGAATGCTTGAGGGGGCAAGGGCAGGCAGCGCGGGTCGGTCGCGGGCTCAGATCGAGAACACGGGCTGGTCGCGCCCGTCGAAGAGGTGCTCGCGTGCCCACTCCTGGGGCTTGTCGGTGCGCGGCAGCAGCACGCCTGCCGCGCGCACGCGCTGGCAGGCAGCGTCCAGCGCCGGGGGCGGCTCCTCGCCGCGCGCCAGTGCCAGCGCGCTGTCGTGCAGCATGCGCCGGGCCATCGAGATCGCGCGGTCGGTGGGCAGCAGCTTCTCGTTTTCGTGATCCTGGATCGGCCCCATGCTCTCCTGCAGCGAGGCGTCCTGCGCGGAGAAGCCGAACACGCCCGAGTAGGCGCGCTTTTCCTTCTGCGCGACGCGGTCGATGAGGTAGTCGTTGTCCTTGTTGGCCTTGGGCCGCCAGCTGCCCGGCTCGTACTCGCAGTGGATGCCCAGGCCGGCGGCCATGTCGGCGCGTTCCTGCTCGGTGAGCGGCCGCTCGGGGCGGAAGTTGATGCTCCAGGCCCAGCAGCTGTGGTCGTCGATGGGCACCCACACGTGGCCGCCCAGCGCGTGCTCGCCGAAGGGCG
The DNA here is from genome assembly GCA_049318345.1 of Rubrivivax sp. GTDB lineage: Bacteria > Pseudomonadota > Gammaproteobacteria > Burkholderiales > Burkholderiaceae_C > Rubrivivax. The sequence continues at coordinate 25,849 of JBMOGN010000009.1, forward strand.
GGATCAGCGTGTACCAGGGGAAGAGCCACTGCGTGATGCGCCAGTAGTGGTGCTGGGCATCGGCGTTGCGCCGGCCGTAGAGCGTCAGGCCGAAATCGGTCTTCTCGATCTCGAAGATCACGTTGCCGTCGGCCTTGATGTAGTCGAGTGCCTTCGTGCCGCGGTGCATGGGGTCGTTGTCGACCTCGAAGCGGTGCACGTAGGAGACGTGCGCGGTGTCGATGCCCCCTTCCATGGCCTGCAGGTAGTTGCACTCCTGCAGCCGCTTGGACACGTAGACGTGGCTCGCGGGCAGGGTGCACCACTCCACGTCCGGGGGCGCGGGTTCCTGGCCCGCAGGCCCCATGTAGGCCCACACGATGCCCGCGCGCTCGATGCACGGGTAGCCCGCGATGCCCATGTGCTTGCAGGCGTGCGGCGCCGAGGGCACTTCCACGCACTCGCCCAGGCGGTTGAACTTCAGCCCGTGGTAGGCGCAGCGGATGCCGCCTTCCTCGTTGCGGCCGAAGAAGAGCGACACACCCCGGTGCGAGCAGAACTCCGAGATCAGGCCCGGGCGGCCCTCGCTGTCACGAAAGGCCAGCAGCTTCTCGCCCAGGATCTGCACCCGAACCTGCGGGCCGTCCGGCTCGGCGATCTCGGCGGCCAACAGCACGGGCACCCAATAGCGGCGCATGAGCGCGCCCATCGGCGTGCCTGCACCCGTGCGCACCAGCAGTTCCGACATGTCCTTGTTCAACGCGTCCTCCTGAGAGATCCATGATGGTAGCCCGTGGGTCCGGATCCTGCTGCAGGCCCTGTATGGCCCGGCCTCGAGAGGGCAGCCGGGCCGATAATTCGTCCTGCCTCGACCGCATCCTGCAGCCCCCGGACGCCAACCCCGGCATCCCCCGCTACCCCACGCCCATGACCCGCCCCATCCTCGACGAATCCCGCATCCACCCGGCCGTGCGCGCACAGGTCGGTGACCCGCGCCGCAGCCTGGTGGCGGAGGTCGAGGCGACCCTCGCGGCGCACCGGGTGGTGGTGATCGGCATGCGCTTCAACCCTTACCCTCGCAAGGCCCGTGCACTGCTGGACCAGGCCGGCATCGCGCACGCCTACCTCGAGTACGGCGGCTACCTCAGCGAATGGCGCCGTCGCAACACGCTGAAGATGTGGACCGGCTGGTCCACCTTCCCGATGGTCTTCGTGCGCGGCACGCTGGTGGGCGGCTACGAGGACCTGAAGAGGCTGCACGACAGCGGCGAGCTCGCCCGCTTGCTGGCCTGAAGCCCGCCCCGGGTCCTTAAGGGGCGAGCTCGTACAGCGCCGAGCCGTCGCCGTTGTCCTTCACGAGCCGGATGCCCGGGTGGCGCGCCAGGTGCGAGATGCCGCCTGCGCCCGAGGTGAAGCGCATCTTCACGCCGGCCACCGGCCGGATGCGCCAGTTGCCGTCCGCGGTCGGGTCGAAGCGCTTGACGCTGGCGAAGTACTCCACCAGCGCCTCGCGGTTCTCGTCGGGCGCGCGCACCACCACGTTGCTGCCGTCCAGCCCGGGGAAGTTGCCGCCGCCGCTGGCACGGTAGTTGTTGGTCACCACGATGAAGCGCTGGCTGTCGTCGATGGGCTGGCCGCCGTGGCGAAGGTCGACGATGCGCCGCGCCTGGGGCGACACCAGCTTGCCGCTGCGGTCGTAGCGGGCCGGCTGCGTGAGGTCGATCTCGTAGGTGACGCCGTCGATGGTGTCGAAGTTGTAGGTGGGGAAGGCTTCGTTGATGAGACGCTGCTCGGGCGCGCCGGCGGGGTCGATGCGGTGGAGGGCGCCGGCCGACATCTCCAGCCACTCGCGCACCTGCGCGCCGGTGATGAGCACCGCCTGCACGGTGTTGGGGTAGATGTACAGGTCGGCGATGCTGCGCACGGCAATGGGCCCGGCCGGGATATCGGTGTAGTACGTCCAGCCCTGGCGCCCGCCGGCCTTGAAGGGGGCGGCAGCCGACAGCAGCGGCAGCTGCTCGTACTCGGTGCCCTGCAGCACGCGCCGGGCGTAGGCGAGCTGCGCTTGCGAGACCACCTGCACCGAGGCGTCGTCGGCCACCTGCGCGAAATAGCTCGTGATGGGCGCGCTCGTCTGCGCCACCTCGGCTCGCACGTACGCCAGCGTGCCGGCGTGCTCCGCGGCGATGGCCTGCTCTGCCATCGGATCGGGCTGCACCAGGGCCCGCCGCGTGGCGGGATCGCGGATCGGGCGCAGGTGGGCGCGGCTGTCCTTCACCTTCCAGCTGCCCGAGCTGTCGTCCAGCACGAGGTCGATCACCCCGAGGTGGTCACCCCAGCGCCCGGGCATGACTGAGGGCACACCGTTGATCGTGCCGCGTGTCAGGTCCACCTTCGGATAGCTGGCGAAGAAGCGCCCCGGAAACTCGCCGTGCGAGTGCCCGAAGAGGATCGCGTCGATGCCCGGAATCTCCGACAGGCGCGCCACCGAGTTCTCGGCAAAGCGCGGCGTCTCGCCGCGCTCGAAGCCCGAGTGCGGGATCGCCACCACGAGCTGTGCCCCTTCGGCGCGCATCTTGGGCACGAGCCGTCGCGCGGTCTCCTGGATGTCGGTGGCGAACACGCGGCCCTCCAGGTGCGCGCGGTCCCACACCATGATCTGCGGCGGCACGAAGCCGATCACGCCCACCTTCAGCACGTGCTTCGCGCCCGCTTCGTCGGTGAAACTGCGGTCGAGGATCACGTAGGGCGTGAAGGCGTGCTTCGCCTGCTCGCGCGGCACGCCTGGCTCGTCCACCATCACGTTGGCGCTCACGTAGGGGAAGTTCGCGCCCGCGATGGCCTGGCGCAGGAAGGGCAGGCCGAAGTTGAACTCGTGGTTGCCGATGTTGGCGGCGTCCACGTTCAGCAGGTTCAGCACCTTGTAGGCCGGGTGCACCTCGCCCGTGGGCAGCGGGCGGATGCGCGCCACGTAGTCACCCAGCGGGCTGCCTTGCAGCAAGTCGCCGTTGTCGAAGAGCAGGCTGTTCCGGGCCTCCGCGCGTGCCGCCTTGATGAGGGTGATCGTGCGCGACAGGCCGTACTCCTCGGTGGCCTTGTCCTGGTAGTAGTCCCAGGACAGCAGGTTCATGTGGATGTCGGTGGTCTCCAGGATCCGCAGGCGGATCTCGGCGGCCCCGGCAGGCAGGCATGGCAGGCCGGCGAGCAGCGCCGCGAGGCCGGCAGCCAGCAGGGTGCGCGGGACGCTTCGACGCGTGCCGCAGGGCAGGGCGCAGGGGATCATGGGCGGGTCCTCATTGCAGCGCGGCTTCCAGCGCCTGCAGGTCTTCTTCGGTGTTGTAGCCCTGCACCGACACGCGCACGAAGGTGCGTCCATCGTGCTGGGTCACGGGCACCTCGATGCGGTGGTCGTCGTACAGGCGTGCACGCAGTGCCGCGGCGTCCTGGTGAGGCACGGGCAGTGGCACCATCTGGCCGAAGTCTGCGTCCTGCCCGATGGGCGGCAGGCCGTGGTGCCTCGCCACGCGGTGCATCAGCGCCACGGCGGCCTCGTGGCAGCGCGTGCGCACCGGGTTCCAATCGTGCTCGCGCAGGAAGTCCAGCGCCGCGGGCACCGCCAGCCACGCCGCGATGTCGCGCGTGCCCTGCCACTGCAGCCGCCGCTCCAGCACGGTGGTGCCGGTGTAGGCATCGAAGCCGGTGTGGCCCTGCAGGCCCGCCACGTAGCCCCAGCTCGTCACGGTGGCGTGCAGCAACTCGTGGTGCTCGGGCCGGGTGTGCAGGAAGGCGCTGCCCTTGGGCGCGCACAGCCACTTGTGGCAGTTGCCGGTGTAGAAGTCCGCGCCCAGCGCGTCCAGCGCCAGCGGCACGTGGCCGGGGGCGTGCGCGCCGTCCACCAGCGTGAGCAGCCCGCGCGCGCGCGCCTGCGCGCACAGCTCCTGCAGCGGGAAGATGAGCGCCGTGGTGGAGGTCAGGTGGCTCACGAAGAGCAGCCGCGTGCGCGGCCCGGCGGCCTGCAGCACCCGCTGCGCGAAGCCCTCGCGCTCGAAGGGCAGCGGGATCGTCACGCGGCGGTAGGTGGCCCCCGCGGCCTCGCACACCCGCTGCCAGGTGGCGTCGCAGGCACCGTATTCGTGGTCGGTGGCCAGCACCTCGTCGCCCGGTCGCAGCTGCAGCGAGCGCGCCACCACGTTCACCCCGGTGGTGGCGTTGGGCACGAAGACGAGGTCCTGCGGCTGCGCGCCGAGCTCGGTGGCCAGGGCGCCGCGCGCCTCGGCCAGGAGCGCGGCCGAGCGCCGGCCGAGGAATTCCACCGGGTTGCGCTCGAGTTCGAGCTGCCAGCGCTGGAAGGCCTCGAAAACGGGCCTCGGGCAGGCGCCGAAGGAGCCGTGGTTCAGGAAGACGAGGCTCCCGTCGAGCAGGAAGAGGTCTTTCACGCGCAGGTCGTCCCGGGAAGCGGGAAGTTCAGTGACCGGCGACATTGGACCAGATCGGCAGGCCCGGGGAGGGGCCGCGCAGCAGGGGATCGCACGGCAGACCCACCAAGCAAATCCGCTGCCAGAGGCAGCCGACGACGGTTGGTGTTCTCGGCGCGGGTACGGGTTCCGCCTTGTCCGCCCATTGCTGCGGCCGGTTTTTGCCTCGAACAAGTGAACTATATCCGAAGGGTCACGGCGCCAGCGCGCAGAATTGCACGACCCTTACACGACTGATGTCTTGATCGCACCCATGTTCCTGCCCACCCTCGCGCACGCGGAGTCCCTCTTCCTGGAGGGGCCGTGCGGCCGTATCGGGGTCTACCTGGGCGCAGCGGGCGCCGGTGCCGCCAAGCGCGCGACAGGCGCGGAGGGCGCTGCCGCGCCGCCCGTGCCGCTGGTGCTGCTGCACAGTGTCAACGCCGCGGCTTCCGTGGCGGAGGTGCGGCCCGTTTTCGAGCAACGCTGCGCGCACGGGCCGGTGGTGGCCTTCGACCTGCCGGGTTTCGGGCGCTCCGAGCGCAGCGCGCGCGCCTACACGCCGCGCCTGATGACCGACGCGTTGCACGAGGTGGTGGCCTGGACGCGTGCGCGCTTTGGCACCCCGCAGGTCGACGCGCTGGCGTTGTCGCTGTCGTGCGAGTTCCTCGCCCGCGCGGCCGTGGAGCGGCCCGGCGACTACCACCGCCTGGCGCTGGCCAGCCCCACGGGCTTCAACGGCACGCGGCGGCGCCGCGGCGCGCCGGGCAGCACTCTGGGGCTGCCAAGGCTGCACCGGGTGCTGGCGGCCCCCGTGCTGGCCGGCCCGCTGTTTCGCCAGCTCACGCGGCCCGCCGTGGTGCGCTACTTCCTGCGGCGCACCTTCGGCACCCGGCAGATCGACGAGCAACTCTGGCGCGACGCCGTGCTCACCGCGCGCGAGCCCGGCGCCGAGCACGCGCCGCTGCACTTTCTCTCGGCCGGGCTCTTCAGCGCCGACGTCAGCGACGTCTACGAGCGTCTCGCGCAGCCCGTGTGGATGAGCCACGGCGTGCGCGGCGACTTCACCGACTACCGGGGCCGCTCCACCGTGGAGGGGCGCGCCAACTGGCGCTTCAGCGTGTTCCCGACCGGCGCCATTCCGTGGTTCGAGCAGCCGCAGGCCTTCTGCGCCGAGCTGGAGGCCTTCCTCAGCGCATGAGGCCGGCCGGTGCGCCTGGCGCCGCACCCGGGCGCCACGAGCGATACGGCTCCTCGCGCTCGCGCCTGGACAGCACCAGCTGCCACAGCTGCCCCTGGCGCGCGCGGAAGAACCCGGCGCAGCTCAGCAGGTAGTAGCGCCACATTCGCCGGAAGCGCTCGCCGTAGCGCGGCGCAAGCTGCGGCCAGGCGGCCTCGAAGCGCGCGTGCCAGCTCATGAGCGTGCGGTCGTAGTCGGGGCCGAAGTTGTGCCAATCCTCGATGACGAAGCGGCGGCTGGCGGCCCGCGCGAGTTCCTGGGGCGCCGGCAGCCGCCCGCCCGGAAAGATGTGGCGCTCGATCCAGGGGTCCGTGCCCGCACCGGGCCGGTTCAGGCCGATGGTGTGCAGCAGCATGAGGCCCTGCGGGTCGAGCAGCCGCCAGGCGGTGTCGAAGTAGGCGGCGTGGTTCTTCGGCCCCACGTGCTCGAACATTCCCACCGAGACGATGCGGTCGTAGCGCCCGGTGGCCGCGCGGTAGTCCTGCAACAGGATGCGCACCGGCAGCCCCCTGCAGGCGTCCTGCGCGAGGGTCTGCTGCTCGCGCGAGACCGTCAGCCCCGTCACCTCCACCCCATGGTGCAGCGCGAGGTGGCGCGCCAGGCCGCCCCAGCCGCAGCCGATTTCCAGCACCCGCTGCCCCGGGGTGAGTTGCAGCTTGCGCGCGATCATCTCCAGCTTGTCTGCCTGCGCCTCCTCGAGGTCTGCGGCCCGCTCCCAGTAGCCGCAGGAGTAGGTCATGCGGCTGTCGAGCATGCGCGCGTACAGGTCGTTGCCGATGTCGTAGTGGCGCTCGCCCACGATGAAGGCGCGCGCCGGCCGCTGTGCGTTGCGCAACCCCTCGCGCAGGCGCAGCCCCGCAGCCCACAGGTGCGCGAGCGGGCCGCCGTCGCGGTCCAGGTCTGCGCGCAGCAGCCGCGTGAAGAGCTCGTCCAGGCGCTCGCAGTCCCAGTCGCCGTCCACGTAGGCATCGCCCAGGCCGAGAGTCCAGTTCGTGAGCACGCGCCTGTACAGCCGGGGGTGGTGCACCTGCATGTCCCAGGGGCGCGAGCCGTCGGTGCGCACATCGGCACGCTGCAGCAACCGGGCGAGCAGAGCCGGTGGCTCGTGGCGGGGCGCATCGTGCAGGCCCAGGGGCGCGGGCGAACTTACCGCGGGCCGAAAGCGAGCGACGGTGGGGGCAGTGGGCATCCTCCGGGACCTCCGCGGGAGCCCGGCGAAGGCAGGCTCGCGAGGCCGACGATGCCGCCGATGCGCCCGCGGCGCATTCAGCGTCGTCAATCCGGGCAGCGGCTGCCTGTGACCGGGCGCAGCACCTGCTGCCCCCACGCGGCCCAGGGGCCCGCGGCCTCGGTTACGCGCAGCGCCTGCGGCTCCACCTGCGCCTGCAGCCGGGCGGTGCTGCCCGGGTGGCCATGCAGCACGAGAGTGGTGCCGCGCAGCAATCCGGCCGCGCCCTGCGCCTGCGCGCCGGCGGCCAGCGTGCCATCCACCCGGTCGGTGTGGCGGGCCAGGCGCATCGAGCGCCCACCCGCGCCGCACCACAGGCCTTCGGCGTGCGCCGGCACGATCCACAGGTGCAGCCGGCTGAGCTTCTCGCGCCCCACCGCCTTGTGCGGCACCTCCACCTGCACGGTCTGCACCGGGTGCCAGTCGCCCAGATCCCAGTCGTGGGAGACGATGCGCGTGCCGGGCTTGAGGCGCAGCAGGGCCGGGCGCAGCTGCATGTTCACCTCCGGCAGGAGGTACATGGTGATGACGGTGGCCGCGCCGAGGTCGGTCTGGAAGAGGTCCTGCACGCGGAACTCGGCGCGCTGCGCCACGCCGGCGCGGCGGGCGTTCTCGCGGCTGCGCTCCACGAGCTCGGGCACGATCTCCACGCCCAGGCCGCGCGCGCCGAAACGCCGTGCGGCGGTGATGACGATGCGCCCGTCGCCCGAGCCCAGGTCGAGCACGAAATCCGAGGGGCCGACGCCCGCCAGCGCGAGCATCGCCTCGGTGACGTGGTCGGGCGTTGTGATGAAAGGCACCTCCTCGCTCACCTGGGCCGTGGCGGGGGCGGCCTGCAGGAGCAGGCACGCCAGGACGGCGGGAAGGAGGGCCCGCGCGAGCAGCCTGCGCACGCTCAGCGCCCGACGATGCCCAGCAGTTCGACCTCGAAGTGCAGCGTCGCGTTCGGCGGGATCGGCCCGCCCGGTGTGCCGCGCTCGCCGTAGGCGATGGCAGGCGGGCACACGAGTGCGGCCTTCCCGCCCACCTTCATCTGCTGCACGCCCTCGGTCCAGCAGCGGATCACGCGGTTGAGCGGAAACTCCGCCGGCCGGCCGCGCGAATGGGAGCTGTCGAACTCCCGGCCATCCGGGAAGGTCCCGCGGTAGTGCACCCGTACGGTGTCGGTGGCCTGCGGGCTCGGGCCAGTGCCCTCCTTCAGGCTGCGCAGGCTGAGCCCGCTCGGGAAGGTCTGGACCGCGCTGGCCCCGACAGCCGGGGCAGCGGCGGGCTGCGCCGAAGCCGGCGCCGCAGCGAGGGTGGCCGCCGTGGCCAGGCACGCGGCCACCAGGGCGCTTGCGACAGCCCGCGCTTGCAGGCGGTCAGGAGCCCGAGACATCGGCTGGCAGCGGGCGATGGACCGTTCGTCGGGAAGTTCAACCCGCCCTTCGAGGGGGCGGCAGGTGCGGGCGGTGTTCATCCGCGAATCCTCGCACATCCTCCCGCTGGCTTCGGCCGCACCGGCCTTCTCGCCTGGCCCCTACCGTGCGGGTTCGCCCTGCAGGATGCGCTGGGCGAACCACTCGTCGATCATCCGCGCCTCGTAGGGCAGGGGGTGGTCGCCCGCGCGCGGCACGCGCTGCAGGTACGCCAGATCGGCCAGCCACTCTTCCATGCTGCGCGCAGGCTGCCCGGGCACGCTGAGCGTGTAGCGCAGCCGCATGCGCGGCCAGTCGGCACGGCCGGTGAGCACGCGCCACCGCTCTGCCGAGTGCGGCCCGGGCAGTTCCTCGCCGGCCAGGTCGATGTCCAGGATCTCCACCGCCAGGGCCTGCCCGGCGGGCAGCCGGGCGCCCAGGCTCTCGAAGTGCTGGCGGATGAGCTCGAGGTTGCGCTCGCGATCGGCCAGCCGCCAGCCCACATCGGCGAAGCGCTCGGGCTGCACCATCTTCACGTCCACCGGGCCGGCCGCAGCCGCGCCGGGACAGGCGAGGAACCCGACCAACCCGACGAACCCGGCAAGACCGGCCAGGCCGGTGAATGCGGTGAGGACCTTCATCCGGCGGACTCCTTCGAAGGGGGTGGCGAGATCCTGCCCTATTTCGGGAAACTGTCCTTGAGCGGGCTGATGCGGTTGAACACCGGCCGCGCGGGGTCGTGGTCGATGCGATCGGCCACGAAGTAGCCGTGGCGCTCGAACTGGAAGCGGTCCTCGCGCGCGGCGGAGGCCAGCGCGGGCTCCACCCAGCCCTGCACCACGCGGCGGCTCGCCGGGTTCAGGGCCTCGCGGAAGTCGCGCCCACCGGCATCAGGCTGGTCCTGCGTGAAGAGCCGCTCGAAGAGGCGCACCTCCGCGGCCCGCGCCTCGTGCACGCCCACCCAGGTGATCACGCCCTTGACCTTCACCGCGTCGGCGCCGGGCGTGCCGCTCTTGGTGTCGGGCACCACGCGGGCCTG
>JBMOGN010000010.1:0-32252 GCA_049318345.1 Rubrivivax sp.
GCCAGGGGCGATGCCGGGGTCCAGGAAGTCGACATCGAAGCTCACGTGCAGGTGCGTGCGCGCGTCCAGCGTGGCCAGCGCGAGTTCCATCGCGTGCCGCATGCCGTGCTCGTCGACGAAGCGCATGTCGAACACCTCCAGCCCCTGCTCGTGCACGAAGCGCTTCTCGCCCGGGTCCACGCTGCGGATGCCGATCTGGCGGATCCAGCGCGGCTGCAGCGCCGGCGCCGCGCCGCCCAGGGTGGTGAGCTCGGCCGGCCCGTGCCCGCACAGCACGGCCACCGGCATGCCGTGGACGTTGCCCGTGGGCGTGAGGGCGCTGGTGTTGAAGTCGGCGTGTGCGTCCAGCCACAGCACGCGCAGCCGCAGCCCCTGTTCGCGGCAGTGCCGCGCCACGGCGCTGATGGAGCCGATGGCCAGGCTGTGGTCGCCCCCGAGCAGGATGGGCAGCCGCCCGCGCACGAGTTCGCCGTGCACGGCCGCGTGCACCGCCTCGTTCCAGGCGCGCACCTGGGCGAGGTGGCGGTAGCCCGCCTCGGCGGGCAGCCATGGGTTGGCCGGGCCCGCCAGGTTGCCGAGGTCGCTCACTTCCAGCCCGTGGGCCTGCAGCGCCGCCTGCAGCCCGGCCACGCGCAGCGCCTCGGGGCCCATGCTGGCGCCGCGCGTGCCCGCGCCCACATCGGTGGGTGCGCCGATGAGCGAGACGCGGCGCGCATGGGTTGCCGTGTTCACGCTGCGCCTCCGCGGTGCGCCGCGCACACCGCGCAGCCCGGGTCGGCATCGGCCTGCACCTCGGTCCACTGCATCGTTCGGGCGTCGAGCATCTGCAGCCGGCCCGCGAGCGAGCGGCCCACGCCGGCCAGCAGCTTCAGCGCCTCGGCCGCCTGCACCGTGCCCACGATGCCCACCAGCGGCGCGAACACACCCAGGGTGGCGCAGCGCACCTCCTCGGGAGCGGGCTCGGGCGGGAAGATGCAGGCGTAGCAGGGGGCGGCCGGGTCGCGGCTGTCGTACACCGAGACCTGCCCGTCGAAGCCCACCGCGGCACCGGCCACGAGCGGGCGGCCGTGGCGCACGCAGGCGGCGTTCACGGCCTGGCGGGTGGCGAAGTTGTCGCTGCAGTCCAGCACCACGTCGGCTTCGCGCACGAGGGTGTCCAGCCGCTCGCCCTCGGCGCGCTGTGCCAGCGCGATCACCTGCACCTGCGGGTTCAGCGCGTGCACGCTGCGTGCGGCCGACTCGGCCTTGGGCATGCCGATGCGGGCCGTGTCGTGGGCCACCTGGCGCTGCAGGTTGGTGAGGTCCACGCGGTCGGGGTCGGCCACCGTGATCGTGCCCACGCCGGCACTGCCCAGGTACAGCAGCACGGGTGAGCCCAGGCCACCGGCTCCCACCACGAGCGCCCGCGACCGGGCCAGCCGCTCCTGGCCCTCCACACCGAGCTCGGGCAGCAGGATGTGGCGCGAGTAGCGCAGCAGCTGCTCGTCGGTCACCGCCGGCTGCTGCGTCCGGTCACTTCGTCTCCGCCTCGGCCTTGCGCTCGGTGGCGGTCTTGCTGACGATCACCGGCTTGCCGCGCAGCTGGTTCAGGGCCTGCTGCAGCGGGAAGTCCTCGGCGCTGCCGAACTCGGGCAGGGGCTTGAGCTCGCGCGCCTTGGCGAACTGCTCCTCGAGCTTCTTGCGCTCCTCGGCGCGCGCCTTCTCGCGGGCCTCGTCCTTGGGCTCCTGCGGGCTGCCGGCCTTGTCGGAGAGATGCTTTTCCAGGTCGGCCTCGCGTGTGCGCAGCGCGGCGAAGACATTGCCCTCGGCCGTCTCGTCGAGCCAGATGTCCGGGACGATCCCCTTGGCCTGGATCGAGCGGCCGCTGGGCGTGTAGTAGCGCGCCGTGGTGATCTTCAGCGCCGTGTCCGCGCTCAGCGGGCGCACCGTCTGCACCGAGCCCTTGCCGAAGGTCTGCGCACCCATTACGACGGCGCGCTTGTGGTCCTGCAGCGCGCCGGCCACGATCTCGCTGGCCGAGGCCGAGCCTTCGTTGACGAGCACCACCAGCGGCACCGACTTCAGCGCCGCGGGCAGCTTCTTCAGCGGGTCCGCGCCGCGCCGGGCGTAGGAGTCCGGCGAGGCCTTGAAGGTGGCGCGCGACTCGGCCAACTGGCCGTTGGTGGTCACCACCGTCACGTCCGGGGGCAGGAAGGCCGCGCTGAGCGCCACCGCCGCGTCGAGCAGGCCGCCGGGGTCGTTGCGCAGGTCGAGCACCAGGCCCTTGATGTTGGGGTCGGCCTTGTACAGCTCCTCGAGCTTGCGCGCGAAGTCCTCGACCGTGCGGTCCTGGAACTGGCTCACGCGCAGCCAGGCGTAGCCGGGCTCCACCATCTTCGCCCGCACGCTCTGCATGCGGATCTCCTCGCGCACGATGGTCACCGGGAAGGTGCGGTTCTCGGCCTTACGGAAGATCTGCAGCACCACCTTGGTCTGCGGCTCGCCGCGCATGCGCTTGACGGCCTGATCGATCGTGAGGCCCTTGACCTGGGTCTCGTCGATGCGGGTGATGAGGTCTCCGGACTTCAGCCCCGCGCGGAAGGCGGGCGAGCCCTCGATGGGGGAGACCACGCGCACGAGGCCGTCCTCCATGCCGATCTCGATGCCCACGCCGACGAAGCGCCCGCTGGTGCCTTCGCGGAATTCCTTGAAGGTCTTCTTGTCGAAGTACTGGGAGTGCGGGTCCAGGCCGGCGACCATGCCGCCGATGGCGTCGGAGATGAGCTTCTTTTCGTCAACCTGCTCGACGTAGTCGGACTTGACGATGCCGAACACGGCCGAGAGCTGCTGCAGCTCTTCCAGCGGCAGCGGCGCGAAGGAGCGCTGCGCGATCGCCTGCACCTGCATCGTGGCCAGGGCACCGGCCACCGCACCCAGCGAGATCAGGCCCGCAATCCTCAGTTTGGCACCCATGGTCGTCGGCAGCACTCCGGTTGTCGGTCCAGTATAAGACCGTGTCCCGCATTGGAGCAGGCCCTATGCGGAAAGTTGCACACCCTGTCCGGGTGGGCGCCCCCTCAGCCGCGGGGCCGCTCGAAGATGACGACGTGGTCCACCTGCGGGCGGATGCCGATCCACTCGCCCACCTGGTGGTCGTGGTGGGAGGGCACGTGCGCGAGCACCTCCTGCCCCCCTTCCAGGCGAAGGGTGTAGAGGAACTCCGAGCCGCGGAAGCTCTTGCGCTCGATGCACGCCTTCACCGGGCTCGCGTCGTCGTGCACGATGTCGTCGGCGCGCAGCAGCACGTCGCACTCGCCCTCGGGGTAGGCCGAGGGCAGTGGGCAGCCTTCCGGGTCATCGAGCTCGCCCACGGGGGTGTGCACGCACGGCCCGTGGGCGCACTGCACGATCTGCGCCGGGGCGAAGACGCCGTGGCCGATGAAACGGGCCACGAAGCGCGTGGCCGGCCGGTGGTACAGCGCGTAGGCGTCGTCCCACTGCTCCAGGCTGCCGCGGTTCATCACCCCGATCACGTCGCCCAGCGCGAAGGCCTCCTGCTGGTCGTGCGTGACCACCAGCGCCGTGGTGCCGTGCGTCTTGAGGATCTGCCGCACATCGTGCGCCAGGCGCTCGCGCAGGTCCACGTCCAGGCTGGAGAAGGGCTCGTCCAGCAGCAGCAGCTGCGGCCGCGGCGCCAGGGCGCGGGCCAGCGCCACGCGCTGCTGCTGGCCGCCGGAGAGCTCGTGCGGCGCGCGCCGCGCCGCGTGCGCCAGGCCCACCAGCTCCAGCACCTCCTGCACCCGCGCGGCGCGCTCGGCCCGGGGCAGGGCGGCCAGGCCGAAGCCCACGTTGTCGGCCACGCTCAGGTGCGGGAAGAGCGCGTAGTCCTGGAACACCATGCCGATGCGCCGCGCCTCCGGGGCCACGTGCACGCCGCTGGCGGCGTCGTCCAGCACGCGCTCGTCCATGCGCACGCGCCCGCCGTGCAGCCGCTCCAGCCCCGCCACCGCGCGCAGCAGCGAGGTCTTGCCGCAGCCCGACGGGCCGATGAGCACGCCCACCTGCCCGGTGGACAGCAGCAGCGTGACGCGGTCCACCGCCGGCCGGTCGGCGGGCGCGCCGGCGTAGCGCACCGAGACGGATTCCAGGGCGAGGGTCATGATCGGCGCCTATGATAGCGGCTCAATGGAAATGAAAACCGTTCGCATTTGGCGCCTCGATCGGGCCGAAGGCGTGCTCCTGGAGCCCGGCCTCAGCGCCCGCGTTCGGCCATGCGCCTGATCCTCGCGGTCCTGTGCCTGCTGCTGGCCCTGCCGGTGGCGGCCATCCTGGGCTCCTGGCTGCTCGTCGATGCGGCCGCTCTGGCCACGCTGGCGCACCAGGCCTCCACCGTGCTGCCCGGCTACGCCCTGCAGTCGCTGGCCCTGGCCGCCGGCGTGGGCCTGGGCGTGGCGCTCGTGGGGGTGGGGGCGGCGGTGGTGGTCTCGCTGTTCCGCTTTCCCGGGCGGGCCGTCTTCGAGTGGGCGCTGCTGCTGCCCATGGCCATGCCCGGTTATGTGCTCGCCTATGCCTACACCGATGCGCTGCAGTTCAGCGGGCCGCTGCACTCGGCGCTGCGCGAGGCGCTGGGCCTGCGCGGGGCGCTGTGGCCCGACATCCGCAGCCTGCCCGGCGCGGTGGTGCTCTTCGTGCTGTGCCTGTACCCCTACGTGTACCTGCTCACGCGCTCGGCGCTGAACGAGCGCGCGGTGCAGATGATGGAGGCCGCGCGGCTGCTCGGCGCGGGGCTGCGCCGGCGGCTGCTCGAGGTGGCCCTGCCCATGGCGCGGCCGGCCGTGGCCGCGGGCGTGGCGCTGGCGCTCATGGAGACGCTGGCCGACTATGGCGTGGGCGCCTATTTCGGGCTCTCGACCTTCACCACCGGCATCTACCGCGCCTGGCTGTCGATGAACGACGGCGTGGCGGCGGCGCAGCTGGCCTCGGTGCTGCTGGCGCTCGTGGCGGTGCTGCTGGCGCTGGAGCGCCGATCCCAGGCGCAGCTGCGCTTTGCCGCCAGCCGCAGCGGGGCGCAGCACGCCGCCGACGCCCAGCCCGTGCAGCTGCGCGGCGGCCTGGCGGCCGGGGCCTGGACGCTGTGCGCCCTGCCGGTGGGGCTGGGCTTCGTGCTGCCGGTGGGCTGGCTCGCGGCCATGCTCTGGCGCGAAGCAGCCACCGGCGAGTTCGGCCTGCCGCTGGTGCGCTTTGCCCACTGGGCCGGCGCGAGCTTTGCCCTGGCCGCGCTGGCCGCGCTTCTCGCCACACTCTTTGCCCTGGCGCTGGCCTTCGCCCTGCGCCGCCGGGAGAGCCCCACCGACCGGCTGCTCGGCGTGGGCGCGCGCGTGCTCGCGCTGGGCTACGCCGTGCCCGGGGCGGTGGTGGCCATCGGCATCCTGCTGCCCGTGGGCTGGGTGCAGCGGCAGTGGCCCGAGTCGGGCGCGGCCGCGCTCGTCACCGGCACCCTCGCCGGGGTGCTCGTGGCCTACGGCGTGCGCTTCTCGGCCGTGGCGCTGCAGACGGTGGAGGCCGGCTACGCCCGCGTGCCGCCCTCCGTGGACGAGACGGCCCGGCTGCTGGGCGCCTCCCGGGGGCGCACCTTCGTGGCGCTGCACCTGCCGCTGCTGCGCCGCTCGGCCCTGGCTGCCGCGCTGCTGGTGTTCGTGGACGTGATGAAGGAGCTGCCCGCCACCCTCGTGCTGCGGCCCTTCGGCACCGACACGCTGGCGGTGGTGGCCTACAACCTCGCCCGCGACGAGCGCCTGGCGGAAGCCGCGCTGCCGTCCCTGGCCATCGTGGCGGTGGGGCTGATACCGGTGCTGATGCTGTCGCGTGCGATGCGCCGCTGAACCGGCTCGGGTGGGGTGCGCGGCTGGCGCCCCCGACAGGAATCGAACCTGTATCTAGCGCTTAGGAGGCGCTCGTTCTATCCATTGAACTACGGCGGCAGGCCTCGGCATTCTAGTGACCCCGGCTGCGTGAGCCCCTCACCATTTGCCTGGTGCGTCGCGCCGAGGCATGTGTCTGGCCCTTGTCGGCGGGATGCACACTCCACCGCTTCACATCAGCCCCTGGAGATCCGCCATGCGCCTGCGCGTACGCGACACCGAGCTCTACTTCGACATCGAAGGCGCCGGTCTGGTGCCCGATGGCCCGCGCATGCGCGAGCGGCCCGTGGCCCTCGTCATCCACGGCGGCCCGGGCAGCGACCACAGCGGCTTCAAGCCCGCCTTCAGCCCGCTCTCCGACACGTTGCAGCTCGTCTACTTCGACCACCGCGGACAGGGGCGATCGGCGCGCGGCGACGTGGCCCGCTACACGCTGGACGAAAACGTCGAGGACATGGAGGCCCTGCGCGTGCAGCTCGGTCTCGGGCCGATCGTCTCGATCGGCACCTCCTACGGGGGCATGGTGGCGATGGCCCATGCCGCGCGGTATCCGTCCAGCGTCGCGCAGCTGGTGCTGATCGTGACCGCGGCCCACGCCGGCTTCAACGCGCGTGCGCGCCAGATCGTCGCCGAGCGGGGCACCGCCGAGCAGCAAGCCGTGTGCGCGCAGCTGTGGGCCGGCGAGCTGCGCACCGAGGAGCAGCTGCGCCACTACTACGACGTGATGGGCCCGCTGTACGCGCTGCGGCATGACCCGGCCGCCTCCGCCGCCACGCGCACGCGCGGCATCTTGTCGCCCGACGCGATCAACCGCGCCTTCGCCCCCGGCGGCTTCCTGCAGAGCTTCGACCTGCGCCCCGAGCTGCCGCGCATCACCGCGCCCACCCTCGTGCTGGCCGGGCGCCACGACTGGATCTGTCCGCCCGAGTACAGCCAGGAGATCGCTGGCCTGATCCCGGGCGCCCAGCTGCGCATCTTCGAGCACAGCAGCCACTCGATACGGGTCGACGAGCCCGACGCCATGCTCGAAGAGATACGGCGCTTCGTCGCAGGATGATGCGCCCGGGCTGCCGACCGGACGCCCCTCACCCCTTGCGCAACCCCAGCGCCATCACCGCCCCCACCACCACCAGCGCGCCCACCACCTGCACGGGAGCGATCGCCTGCCCGAGCACGGCCCAGGCCAGCACGAGGGCGAACACGGGCTCGACGTTCATGATGGCCGAGTTGCCCACCACCCCCAGCCGGGGCAGCACGGTGAACATGATGGTGAAGGCCGTGCCGTACAGGAAGGTCAGGGCGGCCAGGCCGCCCCAGCCTGCCGCGGCCGTGGGCAGATGGAAGCCGCCTTGCGCACCCACGGCGGTGAGCGCCACCACGGCGGCCAGGGCCATGGTGGTGGCGGTGCGCACGCGACCGTCCACGCCAGCGGCCTCGTGCTGCGTCAGCACGAGCGCCAGGCCGAAGGTGGCAGCCGCTGCCAGCGCGAAGGCCACGCCGGTGCCGATGCGGCTCCACTGGCCGGCCGCACCCAGCCCGGAGGCGGCACCCAGCACGTCCAGGGCCAGCGCGAGCCCGAAGAGGATCACCGGCATCGCCAGCAGCAGCGCCCGCTCGGGCCGGCGGCGGTAGAACAGGGCCGACCACAGCGCCGTCCAGATCGGGTAGGTGTTGAAGGCCAGCAGCGCCAGGGCCACCGGCAGGCGCGCCACCGAAGAGTACAGGCACAGGCTCTGCAGGCCGATGAGCAGCCCGATCAGGGGCAGGAAGCGCCGCTGGCGAGCGTCGAAGCGCACGCGTACCTGCTGCACGGCCAGGATCGCCGTGATCACCCCCGCCGTGACGGTGCTGCGCATCACCACGGCGGTGGCCACGTCTACGCCGTGGTTGAAGGCGATGCGGGCGGCCACGTGGTTGGCGCCCATCATCAACGCGATGAGCAGCAAGGTGGCGAACGCGGCGCCGCTGAGAGCGCGGCCGGAAGGGGCTGTCATGCCCCGGGCTTCAGGCCGTCCGCTTCAAGACCGATGTACACCCGCCCGCCCTCCACCCGCACGGGATAGACCCGCACCGGCGCGGTCACGGGGTCGCACAGCGGCCGGCCGTCGCGCACGTCGAAGCGGCCCTGGTGCAGCGGACACTCGATCTCGTGGCCCTCGAGGAACCCGTCGCACAGCCGGGCGTTGCCGTGGGTGCACAGGTTGTCGCTGGCGTACACCTCGTCACCTGCGGTGTAGACGGCCAACTCACGCCCGGCCACCGTCACGGGCCACACATCGTCGTTGGGCAGTTCGTCGGTCGACAGGGCGTCGACCCAGTTCGTGGTGGGCATGCAAGCCTTTCTCGGCCGGGCGGCCGGGACGTTCAGATCGGGTAGATCAGCGAGTTCGGGATCATCTCGCTGTCGTAGATGCACTCGCGCGAGGCGAACTTCAGGCCCTGCGGCGTGCGCACCACCACGTCCAGGTAGCGGCCCACGTTGTACACGGTGGACAGCTCCGAGAGCTTGGTGCGAAACACCGCGTAGTTGGCCTCGCAGCGCAGGCCTTGCGGCGTGACCTCGCGCACCACGGGCGCGCCCACCACGTGGCGCTGGTAGTACGGGTCGTGAAAGAGCGTCTCCTGGATGCCGTAGGCACGGTCCTTGAGCATGCCCTTGCTCGTGAGCGACATCGTGGCCAGCGGGAAGCCGCGCTCGTGGTTCTCGCGCGGCTGCACGCGGTAGACGCAGTCGTCGGTGAAGAACTCGGGCCACTGGTCCCAACGTGCGGCGTCCACGGTGCTGGCGTAGTCGGCGTAGAGCTGGTTCAGGGCCAGCCAGTCCTCGAAGGTGATGCAGACGGACGTCATGCCCGGTCCTCCATCACCTCGCGCCAGTAGCGGTACATGCCGCGGATGAGCGTCTCGGTGACCATGTGCTCGGTGTCCTCCACCGTCTTGCCGCCTAGCTCGGCCAGCGCGCGGTGGAAGGGCTTGCTCTCGAAGGCCTGCTGGCTGAACTCGATCACCTCGCCATCATCGGCCGAGACGAAGCCGGCCGGGCCGAAGAGGTTGGCCTGCGTGAGGCGGCGCTGCGTCATGGCGGCGTCGTCGTCCTCGAAGCCGAAATGCGTCCACACGAAGTCGAAGCTGCCGTGGCCGTTGGGCTGGATGTGGCGCGTGGAGACGCTGTTGACCTGCTGCTGCAGGATGACGCTCGGGAAGATGGTGGTCATCACCGCCGTGGGCCCGCCCCACCAGGGCTCGGGCACGATGTCGATGAAGCTCGGGTCGTTGAGCTGCATGCCGGCCTTGAAGCTCGAGACCTGCGTGACCTGTGCCGCCTGCCCGGCGCTGCCGCGGGTGGAGATCATGGCCGCATGGCGGTGGCGCGCATCCATGCGCAGCCGGCTCTTGTTGTCGGCACGCCAGAGCCCGAAGGTGACGAACCAGGTGTGCAGCAGGCCGGGGTGGTAGGGGTCCTTGATGTTCTCCTGCATCAGCTTCCAGTTGCCCGGGATGCGCTGGCGGTTGTAGCCGAGGATCTTCAGCTGGCGGCCGTTGAATAGGCGGTCGAACCAGCCGAGGATCTCGGGCCCGAGGTAGTCCTCGAAGGGCTCCACGTCGGGGTCGAAGGAGGCAAACACGACGCCGCCGCGGCTGGCCACCTTGAGCTTCGTCAGGCCGTGGTCGGCCGTCTTGAAGTCCGCCGGCATGCCGCCGTGCACCTGGCCGTCCTGCTTGACGCCGCGCCGGAAGGGCACCCCCTGCAGCTCGCCCTTGAGCGTGTAGCTCCACTGGTGGTAGGGGCAGACGAACTCCTTGCGGTTGCCGTGCCGCTCGCGACAGAAGCGCATGCCCCGGTGCGCGCACACGTTCTCCACCACGCTGAGCGCCCCGTCAACATCGCGCACCAGGATCACCGAGCGCTCGCCCACCACCGTGCGCTTGAAGTCGCCCGGGTTGGGCACCTCCGCCTCCAGGCCCACGTAGCACCAGTGGCCCTTGTAGAAGAAGCGCTCGAGCTCGCGGCGGTAGATCTCGTCGCTCGTGTAGGCGAGGAACGGGATGCGGTGCGTCCCGTCGCCCTCCCAGGCGGGCTGGCCGGGAAGACGCGCGGTCCCGGGCGGCGTGGCTGCGCCGTCGGCCAGGGCGGGTGCTGCGGTGTCGGGCATGCAGGGATCTCCTCGGGCGGGGCGGACTGGGTCGGGGATCTTGGGGTGGGTGGCGGTGGGGGTGGCGGCGACGCCGGTGGCAGCGCCCCCCTGCCCGGATGCTCGCAGGTCCGCGGGAATCATCCAATAGGATGGCGGTGATATCGTCCATCACGATCTGTGATGTTGATCGAGGAGAAGCGACCATGGAGCTGCGTGACATCGACCTGAACCAGCTGGTGGTGTTCCAGGAGCTCATGACGGAACGCCGGGTCTCCCGGGTGGCCGACAAGCTGGGGCTGACGCAGCCGGCCATCAGCAACACCCTGGCCAAGCTGCGCCGGGCGCTGGCCGACGAGCTGTTCGTGCGCACGCCCGAAGGGATGGTGCCCACGCCCTGGGCCGAGCAGCTGGCCGAGCGCGTGCGCGAGGCGCTGGCCCTCATCCGTGCCGGCTTGAACCCGGCCGACCGCTTCGACCCGGCCACCTGCCGGCAGTCGCTGACCATCGGCATGACGGACATCGGGGAGATCGTGTTCCTGCCGGCTCTCGTGGAGCGCCTGGCGCGCGAGGCGCCGGGCGTGACGCTGAGCACCGTGCGCAACACCGCCGTGAACCTGCAGGACGAGATGGCGGGCGGCAAGGTGGACCTGGCCATCGGGCTGCTGCCGCAGCTGCGCGCCGGCTTCTTCCAGCGCCGCCTGTTCACCCAGCGCTACGTCTGCCTGCTTCGTCGCGGCCACGCGCTGGACCGCGGGCGGATCTCGCTGGCCGCGTTCCGCACCGCCGAGCACCTGGTCGTGGTGTCGGCCGGTACGGGCCATGGGCAGATCGACTCGCTGATCGAGCGGGCCGGCATCGAGCGCCATGTCCGCCTGACCGTGCCGCACTTCGTGAGCGTGGGGCACCTGCTGAAGGGCTCGCAGATGCTGGCCACGGTGCCCGAGCAGCTGGCCCGTCACCTGGCCGACCCCTTCGACCTCGTCCACCGGCCGCATCCCGTCAGGCTGCCGGTCTTCCCGATCAACGCCTTCTGGCACGCCAGGGCCCACCGTTCCGCGATCAACCAGTGGCTGCGCGGCGTGGTGTTCGAGCTCTTCGGCGGTCGCAGCTGATAGGGCGGATTCGGGGGGGCGCCGGCGTGCAGAAGCCCTCAGGCCGCGGGCTCGACGAACACCGGCACGAAGGTGTCGCCATCGGGCTCGACGGCCGCCACGTGCGGTGCGCCGAAGTGGGTCGGAAAGAGCCAGTGGCCGTGTTCGGCGCACCGGGACAGCAGCCGCCAGCGCGTGGCGCGGGCCTGAGCGGGGTCTTCGCAGAAGCTGCTGTTCCAGTCGGGGGCGCAGACCTGCAGCGGGTGATGGATCGCATCGCCGCAGAACACGCCGCCTGCCGCGCCCTGGTGCAGGTGCAGCGCCATGTGTCCGGGCGTGTGGCCCGGGGCGGGCTCGATGCGCAGCCTGTCGTCGATCTCGTGGGTGCCCTCCACCTGCAGGGCGAGCCCGGCTTCGAGCACCGGCAACACGCTGTCGACGAAGGCCAGGCGCCGCGGGGGATCGTCCACGTCCGGGGCCAGCCGGGCGGGGTCCCAGTGCTCGACCTCGCGGCGCGAGAACAGGTAGCGCGCACGGGGGAAGGTGGGCACCCATCGCCCGGCCACAAGCCGCGTGTTCCAGCCGATGTGGTCCGCGTGCAGGTGCGTGCACATCACGAAGTCCACCTCGGCGGGCTGCACGCCGGCTGCGGCCAGCCGCTCCAGGAAGGGCGTGTCCATCTGGTGGAAGCGCGGCCACCAGGGGCGCTCCTTGTGGTTGCCCGAGCAGGCGTCCACGAGGAGGGTGTGGTGGGGGGTGCGGATGAGCCAGGCATGCACGCTGGTGACGAGCTGGTCGCTGCCGGGCAGGTAGTGGTGCGGCTCGAGCCAGTGGCGATGACGGGCGAGGAGCGCTGGGTCGAAGCGGTCGAAGTAGCGCGCCGGCGGGAAGCTCGCCGGGCCGAGCTGCTCCTCGATGCGCGTGACGGTGCAGTCGCCCACACGCCAGGAGACGGGCCTGGCGAAGGGGGTGGCCTGCGAAGGGGGTGGGTTCATGGAGGGGCGGCTTGCGGCGGGAGCGGGGCCGCGGCTCAGGCCCCGTCGGCCCGGTGGTACCAGTGGATGGCGCGCCGCTCCACCGCCAGGATGACGCGGTTCAGCCCGTAGCCCGCCACGGCCAGCAGCACGATGGCCGCGTACATGTCGCCCGAGCGCATCGCGTACTGCATCGTGACGACGTGGTAGCCGATGCCCGCCGAGCCGGCGATCATCTCCGCCACGACCGTGACGATGAGCGCCAGGGCCAGGCTCACCCGCATGCCCGCCAGGATGTGAGGCAGGCTCGCCGGCAGCACCACGCGCCACAGCGTGCCGACCCGCCCGTGCTGGAAGGTGCGGGCCACGTCCAGCACGGTGGGGTCCACCGCGCGCACGCCGGCCATCGTGTTGATGAGCAGCGGGAAGAAGGCGGAGAAGGCGACGACGAAGATCTTCATCGCGTCGTCCACCCCCAGCAGCAGGATCAGCGGGGGCACGATGGCCGGGATCGGGATCGGCCGCAGGAACTCGAAGAGCGGTTCAAGCGCCGCTCGCGCCCACCGGCTGCGGGCCAGCAGCAGCCCGGTGAGCACGCCCGCGGTGGTGCCCGCGGCGTAGCCGGCGGCCATCCGGTACAGGCTCGAGGCGAAGACCTCCAGCAGCTCGCCCGAGCGCAGGCCCTGCACCAGCGCCACGGCCACGGCACTCAGGCGCGGCCAGTTCGTGGAGTCCACCCACCATGCGGCCGACACCTCCCACAGCAGCAGCAGCGCGGCCAGCAGCAGCAGGCCGCTCCACCGCCGCCCGCCCGCCTCAGCCATGCACCCATTCCCCGTCCACCGCCGTGGCGAGCACCTGCGCGTCGCGCAGGGCCTCGGGGTCGCAGCTCACCGGGTCTTCGGAGAGCACGGTCAGGTCGGCCAGCAGCCCCGGGCGCAGCACGCCGCGCTCGTGTTCGGAGAAGGCGAGCCAGGCCGCATCGCGCGTGTACAGCGCCAGCGCCTGCTCGCCGCTGACGGCCTGCAGGCGTCCCACGGGCTCGTCGGTGCCCGCGATGTGGCGCGTGCGCGCCTGCCACAGCCCGAGCAGCGGCTCGAAGGGGGTCACGGGCGAGTCCGAGCCGCCGGTCACGCGCACGCCGCCTTCCAGCCAGCTGCGCACCGGCGTGGCCACCGCCATCATCGCCGTGCCGAAGCGCTTCACGAGCAGCGGCCCGAAGGTGTACTGCATGGAGCACTGCGTGGCCACCGAGACGCCCAGCGCGGCAGCCTGGCGGATGTTGCGCGCGTCGGGCCACAGGTAGGCGTGGATCAGGTGCGGGCGCAGCTCGCGCAGCGGGTGCTCGCGGTCGACCTCCTCGAAGACGTCCAGCGCGATGTCGATCGCCGCCCCGCCCACGGTGTGCACGCCGATCGACCAGCCGTGGCGCGCACAGGTGCGGACGATCTCGCGAAAGGAGGCCGTGGGCGTGATCTGGATGCCGCAGTTGCAGCGCTCGTCCGGATAGGGCTCGCGCATCAGCGCGGTGCCCAGCGAGGCCCCGCCGTCCAGGAAGACCTTGACGCCGCCGAGCTTGAGTCGCGCGTCGCCGAAGCCGCTGCCCAGTCCCATGCCGGCGATGTGCGCGAGGGTCTGCTCCAGCGGCCGGCTCGAGTCGGCCAGGGGCATGAGCACGGTGCGCACCGTGAGCTCTCCGCCGGCCCACAGCGCCTGGTACAGCCGCATCATCTCCGGCGTGACCCCGGGATCGATGACGCCGGTCAGCCCGGCGGCGTGGTAACGCGCTTGCACCGAGCGCAGGCAGTCGAGCTGGTCCGCGGAGGACACCGGCGGCACGAGCCGCGCCACCGGCTCGAAGGCGGGCGGCTCCATCAGCACGCCGCTGGGCGTGCCGTCAGCCCCGCGCTCGATGCGCCCGCCTTCGGGGTCTGGGGTGTCCGGGCCGATGCCGGCGCGCTGCAGCGCCAGGGTGTTGGCCACGGCCGCGTGGCCCACGCGCGGGAGGTACACCGGCCGGTCCGGGCAGGCTTCGTCCAGCTCCTGGCGCGTGGGGTAGCGGCCCTCGCGCAGGTTGACCACGTGCCAGCCGCTGCCGCTGGTGATCCAGGGCTCGGCGGGCCGGGCCTGGGCATAGGCGCGCACGGCCGCCTGGATGTCGGCGATCGAACGCGCCGGCGCGAGGTCGACGAGGCGGCTCTGCAGCCCCGTCCAGTGCATGTGGTTGTGGGTGTCGATCAGCCCCGGCACCACGGCGCTGCGCGCAAACGTCCGGTGCTCGTCCACGTGCCCGAGTGCGGCGCGCACCTCGTGGGCGTCGCCCACGGCCACGATGCGGCCCCCCCGCGCGCCCAGCGCCGCCGCACGCGGGCGCTGGGGGTCCATGGTGACGATCTCCCCGGTGACCAGCAGCGTGCGGTCGGGGTCACGCCGGGCGCGGGCGGGGCTGGCGCTCAACGCACCACCTGGGTGGCCGTGCGGTACAGCAGCGAGCGGCTGTCGAAGCTGCCCTCCAGGAGCTTGTGGCGGCGCATCTGCTCGACCACCAGGTCGATGCCCGCGGGGTCCACCGTCTTCTCGTAGGGCGGCAGGGCCAGGCCCTTGATCGCCTCGGGGGGCAGCTTCGTGTAGCCCGAGACGATGCGCAGCCACTCCTCGGAGCCCTGGTTCTGGTTGGCCCAGTCCACCGCCTTGTTGTAGGCCCGCACCCAGCGCTCGATGACCTGGGGGTTCTTCTGGATGAAGTCCTTGCTGGCGGCGTACTGCGCCACCGGGATGCGCTTTTGCACCGTGTGGTACGGCCAGCCGACCACCGACACCGCGTCGGACTTCACGCCCGCGCTCATGAACGGCTCGACGACGAAGGCAGCGTCCACGCGGTCGCCCTTGACCGCGTCGATCATCTGCGGAAACGGCACCTCCAGGTACGTGACGGCGTCGGGGTTGCCGCCCGTGGCCTGCACCCACGCCCGCGCGTACAGCCAGATGATGTTGTTGCGCGTGTTCACCGCCAGGCGCTTGCCTTCCAGGTCCTTGCCGGTCTTGAAGGTGTGGCCCTTCCTGGCCACGATGGCGGCCAGGTCGGGCAGCGCGTCGCCCGTGCTGCTGCCTGCGGCGATGACCTCGAAGCCCAGGCCCTGGCGTGCGCCGAGGATGACCGAGATCACGTTGCTGAAGGAGATCTGCACCTGGCCGGCAGCCAGCGCGGGCAGGCCCGCGGCTCCCCCGGCCGTGGGGGTCGTGTCGATCTCCAGGCCCTCGGCGGCAAAGAAGCCCTTGGCGATGCCCACCTGCAGCGGGGCGGTGTCGATGATCGGGATCGTGCTGACGCGCAGCTTGACGGGCTGGGCGAGGGCGGGTGCCGCCGCCAGTGTCAGGCCCAATGCAAAGCTTGCGAAGCCTGCGAGGCCAGCCAGGCCCGCCAGGTGGGCCCGGCCGATCAGCCGGGAGACGAAGGATGTGCGCATCGGGGTTCTCCGTGGGGGGTGGTGAAGGAAGCGGTAGGCGCCCGGCCTCAGGCCGGGCCCTGCAGGGACCAGTGGATGACGCGCCGCTCCAGGCGCACGAACAGGTGGTTCAGCAGCAGGCCCAGCGCGGCCAGCACGAGGATCCACGCGTACATGCGGGCCACCTGGAAGGTGCGCTGCATGTCGATGATCAGGTAGCCCACGCCGCCGGTGCCGGCCATCATCTCGGCCACCACCACGAGCACGAGGCCCAGCCCCAGGCTGATGCGCATGCCCGCCAGGATCAGCGGCAGGGCCGCAGGCAGCACCACCTTCAGCAGCAGCGCGCGCGGCGGGTGGCCGAAGGTGCGCGCCACGTCCAGCTGCACCGGGTCCACGCCGCGCACGCCCTGCAGGGTGTTGATGAGCGTGGGGAAGAACACCCCCAGCCCGACGACCGTGAGCTTCATCGCGTCGCCCAGGCCCAGGAAGAGGATGAGCGGCGGCAGCAGCGCGGGCTTGGGCAGCGGGCGCAGCAGCTCCAGCACCGGCTCGAAGAGCGCATGCAGCCAGGCGTGGCGCCCCATGAGCAGCCCCGCGCCCACGGCCAGCACGGTGGCCACGGCGAAGGCCACGGCCAGCAGGTACAGCGTGGCCCCGAGCGGCGCGAAGACCTCCCCGCGCGCCACGATCTCCCAGGTCTTGCTCGCCACGACCGACGGCGCGGGCACCAGCGCCGCATTCACCCGGCCGGCCTTCACCGCCCACTCCAGCGCGCCCAGCAGGACGGCGAAGGTCGCCACGCCGGCCAGCGGCTCCAGCGCGGTGCGGTTCATGCCGCCCGCCCCAGCAGGGTGGCCAGCAGCTGGTGGCGCAGGGCCAGGAAGCGCGGCTGCTCGGTGGTGGTGATCGGGTCGCGCGGCCGCGGCAGCCCGGTCTCGATGAGTTGCGAGACGCGCGCCGGCCGAGGCGAGAGCACGGCGATGCGGTCGGCCAGGAAGATGGCCTCGTCCACGTCGTGCGTCACCAGCACGGCGGTGAAGCGCGCCTGCGTCCACAGCCCGAGCACCATGTCGTGCAGCTCGAGCCGGGTGAGCGCGTCCACCGAGCTGAAGGGCTCGTCCATCAGCAGCACGCGCGGCTCGGCGGCCAGTGCGCGCGCGATCGTCACGCGCTGCTGCATGCCGCCGGACAGCTGCCAGGGGTAGCGGTCGGCGAAGTCGGCCAGGCCCACCTTGCCCAGGTAGGTCATGGCGTGGTCGCGCGCGGCCGCCTTCGTCAGGCCTGGCCGGTGCTCCACGGCGAACATCACGTTGGCCAGCACGGTGCGCCAGGGGAAGAGCGACTTGGCGTACTGCTGGAAGAGGTAGACGATGCCCTCGGGCGGCGCCACCACCGGCGCCCCGCGGAAATGCACCGTGCCGGCCGACGGCGAGGCCAGGCCCGCGGCGATCTGCAGCAGCGTGGACTTGCCGCACCCCGATGGCCCGACGATGGCGACGAACTCGCCCTCGCGCACCTGCAGGTCCACCTGCTCCAGGGCCAGAGTCTGCTGTGCGCCCTGGCCGAAGTGCTTGCGCACCCCCTGGAGCTCGAGGTGGCGGGCTGAAGTGGCGGGCACGGTCATGGACGGACTCAGAAGCGGCTGAAGTACTCGCGCCGCTGGAACGCGTCACGGTCCTTCGCGTCCTCGAAGCGCTGCGCCTCCTGGCGCTTGAGCCGGGTGTACCAGGCCACCACCTCCGCACCGAGGCCGGCTACCAGCGCAGTGTCCTGCCCGAGCGCGTCCAGCGCTGCGGCCAGGCTTGCGGGCAGGCGCTGCGCACCGGGGTGGTAGGGGTCCTCGGTGGCCGGCGGGGCGGACAGCCCCAGCCGCATGCCTTCCAGCCCCGCCTCGATCTGCGAGGCCAGGTACAGGTACGGGTTGGCCGCCGGCTCGCCCAGCCGGTTCTCGATGCGCGTGCCGGGGTCGCCGGCGGCGCCCACCACGCGCAGCATCGCGCCGCGGTTGTCCCGGCCCCACAGCACCGACTGCGGCGCGAGTGCGTTGGGCCGGAAGCGGCCGTAGCCGTTGGCCGTGGCGGTGCACAGCGCGGCCATGCCCGGCGCGTGGGCGAGCAGGCCTGCGAGCCAGTGCTCTCCCGCGGGCGAGAGCACGTGCCCGGCGGCCAGCGGCCCGCATCCGGGCTGCGGCGCGGTGCGCATGAAGGCGTTCTCCCCGGTGCGCAGGTCCACGAGAGACTGGTGCAGGTGCCAGCCGCTGGACATCACCTCGGGGAAGGGCGGGCGGCACATGAAGGTCGCGTGGTACCCCTGTCGGCGCAGCGCCATCTTCACGGCGCTGCGAAACAGCATCATGTGGTCGGCCGCCTGCAGCGCGTCGGTGGCGTCGAACACCGCTTCCACCTGGCTCGGCCCCATCTCGGCCTCGAGCGACTGCAGCGGCAGTCCGAGCGCGA
This sequence comes from Rubrivivax sp., assembly GCA_049318345.1. Lineage (GTDB taxonomy): Bacteria > Pseudomonadota > Gammaproteobacteria > Burkholderiales > Burkholderiaceae_C > Rubrivivax. The sequence continues at coordinate 18,007 of JBMOGN010000010.1, forward strand.
GTGCGGTCTCCTGCACCGTGCGCAGCACGGGCTCGACCCGGTCCAGCCAGGCCTCGCTGAGCAGGCAGTAGCCCGGGTGCAGCATCGACACCTCGGGCGGCTCGCCAGGCCAGCCTGCGCGTGCCGGGTCGAGTTCGGCCTCGGTGGAGTCGATGCGGTAGACGTGGAACTCCACCTCCAGGCCGCAGCGCATCCCGTAGCCGGCCTCGGCCAGGCGCTGCAGGGAGCGCTGCAGCACGAGCCGCGGGTCCAGCGGCACGGGCGTGCCGTCGGCGAACCAGGGCTGCGCGCGCATCCAGCCGGTGCCGCGCAGCCAGGGCAGCACCTGCAGGCTGGGGGGGTCGGGCAGCAGCAGGATGTTGTTGGCCTGGCCGAATCCGGGCAGCTCGTCGGTGCCGCCCGGCTCGAAGACCTTGAACGCGGTGCGGTCGGAGGTGTCCTTGAGCATGACCGTGCTGACCATGCCCACGCCCTGCATCAGCGCGCGCTTCAGCGCAGGCACCGTCAGCGCCTTGGCGCGCATGAGCCCGTGTACGTCGCCCCAGGCCACGCGCACCGACTCCAGGCCCTCGGCCTCGATGCGCCGCAGCGCGCCGTGCACCGCGGCCTCGCGCTGGGCGTCGTGCACGCCGCAGCGCTGCGCGAAGCTCGTCATGCCGTGACCGCGGGCGCAGGCGACGCGTCCGTCCAGGGCGCGCCGGCGTGGCGGGCCTGCGCCTGCTCGCGCCACCACGTGCCCCAGGTGCCGGCCGGCGCGATGCCGTCCACCGTGTCGGGCCCGCCCACCTGCTCGGCCGCGCGAGCGGGGTCGGCGCAGAAGGGCGCGGTGCCGCCGCTGCGCACGGCCTCGATCGCCGCCAGCAGCTGGCGCCGGTTGGCCATGATCACCTTGTCGGTGGTGCCCAGGTGCTCGCGCGTGCGGTCCTGGATGGGCCCCATGCTCTCCACCGCCCACTGGTCGTGCACGTTGATGTCGTCCTCGCCCATGCCGAGGAAGGTGCGCGTGCGCTGCTCCTCGGGGTTGAAGCCCCAGTCGTTGTGGCGTCCCTTCCGGGGCGCGTACAGCGGCGGCGGAATGTGCGGCGCGCGCTGCTCGCGCATGGCCTGCTTGTCCACCGGGCTGCCGTAGCTCGTGAAGAAGGCGTACCAGTAGGTGTGCGTGTCGTCGATGGGCACGTGCCACTGCGTGATCGTGAGCGTCTCCGACAGCGGGATGCAGAAGGTCTGCGGGAAGATGGCGTGCGTCACGCGCACATGCGTGAAGGCCTCGGTCATCTGCCGCAGCGTGGTGATGCGATAGCCCCAGGGCGCCGGCTCGAAGGAGATGTCGGGCCGGTGGAACTCGCGCATGATCCGCGACATCGGCCACCGCTGGCCCTCGAACTCGCCCAGCGAGGCGCTGCGGAACTGCCGCGCCCCGGCGTTCTCGCCCACCGACTCCAGCGACGCATCGGCCAGGAAGCGGTGCAGGAACGAGGTGTGGCACGGGTCGATCCCGACCTCGAAGGCCTGCAGCCAGTTGCACTGCCACATGCCCTTGTAGGCGAAGGTGTGGGTGCCCGGCGCGGCGAAGCAGTCGTAGTTGGGAAAGGGCGGCTCGGTGCCGGGCTCGCCGAGCCAGGCGAAGAGCACGCCGCTGCGCTCCACCAGCGGGTAGCTGCGCTGCTGCACGCGCTCGCACAGCCGGCTGCCCAGCGGCTCGGCGGGGGTTTCCAGGCAGCGCCCGGCCACATCGAACTTCCAGCCGTGGAAGGGGCAGCGCAGCCCGTCGCCCTCGTGGCGGCCGAAGGCGAGGTCCGCGCCGCGGTGCGGGCAGTCGCGGTCGATCAGGCCCCAGCGGCCGGCGGCGTCGCGGAACAGCACGAGGTCCTGCCCCATCACGCGCAGCGCCTTGACCGGGCGGCCGGCCATCTTCGGGTCGGTGGCGGGGTCGAACTCGTCGACGAGGGCCACGGGCTGCCAGTAGCGCCGCAGCAGCGCGCCACAGGCGGTGCCGGGGCCGGTGCGGGTGAGGAGTTCGTTCTGCTGTGCGTTCACGGGGGGGGGCGCTCCAGGTGCGGCCGGGGGATATGACCTGACGGTATACCGTTTCGGCGTTTCAGTGTACAAAGGACCCCATGGGCGTGCAAGAACACGTGTTGCTGCAGCTGCGCGAGGCCATCCTGCGCGGCCAGTTCGAGCCCGGCCAGCGCCTGGCCGAGCAGCAGATCGCCGAGCGGCTGGGCGCCTCGCGCACCCCGGTGCGCGCCGCGCTCGTCACGCTCGAGCAGGAGGGCCTGGTCCAGGCCCACGAAACCGGCGGCTTCGTGGTGCGGCAGTTCACCGCCGTGGAAGTGGCCGATGCGATCGCCGTGCGCGGCCACCTGGAGGGCCTGGCCGCACGGCTCGTGGCCGAGCACGGCGTGTCGCGCCAGCTCGCGCTGGAGCTGCGCTCCTGCCTGGACGAGGGCGACGCCGCGCTCGCTGGCGACCCGCTCACGGTGGACGACTACGCCCGCTACGCGTACATGAACGACCGCCTGCACGGCTTGATCCTGCAGGCCTGTGGCAACCGCGCGCTGCAGCGCGCCGTGGCGCAGAACGACAAGCTGCCCTTCGCGCCGGCCTCGGCGATGCTGCCCATGCAGGGCACGGTGGCGATGGACCGCAGCTGGATGCTCTATGCGCACCGCCAGCATCACATGCTCGTGGATGCGCTGCAGCGCGGCGAGGGCTCGCGCGCCCAGGCCCTGGCCGAGGAGCACACGCAAGTGGCGCAGATCAACTTGCGCCAGGCACTGGAGCGGCGCAGCGAGGCCGAGCAGCTGATTCCCGCGATGCGCCTGGTGGTGGGGCGCTGAGCCGGTGCCGGGGTGGCGCCCGGCCTGCGCCGGGCCCGCGCCAGACTGGCTTCAGACCGGCTTCAGGCGGGGTTCAGACCGGGTTGAGACCGGGTTCAGACCTTGCGCACGATGGTGGCCTGCACAAGTGTGCCGCGCGGCTCGGCGCGCTGCACCTGAAGCGAGCCGCCGAAGTCCAGCGCGCGCTCGCGCATGCCCAGCAGGCCGAAGGACTGCGCCTTGTCCAGGTCGGCCTCGCGCAGGCCCACGCCGTCGTCGGTGATCTCCACACGCGCGGTGCGCTCGGCGTCGAGGTCCAGCACGATCTTCACCGTGCTGGCGCGGGCGTGCTTCTCGACATTGTTCAGCGCCTCCTGCGTGATGCGGTACAGGCAGTCGGCCTCCTGAGGGCTGAGCGCCTGCGAGGCCACGTCTCCGCCGCGCACCTCGACCGTGCAGTGCAGGCCATGGGTGAGCCCGAAGCGATCGGCCAGCTCGCGCAGGGCCTCGGGCAGGCCGAGCTCGTCGAGTACGCGCGGACGCAGCCCGGCGATCACGCGCCTTGTGGCGACGACGGCCGCGACATTCATCTCCACGGCGCGCTTGATGCCCTGGGAAGCGGCCTCGTTGGTGTCTCCCAGCTCATGGCGCACGGCCGCGAGCTCCATCGCGATGGCGGCCAGGCGCTGCTGGAGGTCGTCGTGCAGCTCGCGGGAGATGCGGCGGCGCTCGCGGTCCTCGGCTGACTGCTCGTTGGCCAGCAGCCGCCGCAGGCGCTCCTGGTTGTGGCGCAGCAGCTGCTCGTTGGAGTGCGCGTCCTCCAGGGCGCGGGTGGTGGCCGCGCGCGAGCGGCGCAGCGCGTGCCCGAGCAGGGAGACGAGCACCCCCGTGATCCCCATCGCCACCGAGCGCATGGCGTTGCCTTCCCCGAAGCCCGAGCCTGAGGGCAGCCCGACATCCAGCACCACCTTGCAGACGGCCACCAGGCCCGTGAGCAGCAAGCTCGCCTTCAGCCCCCCGTACAGCGCGGCCAGGGCCACCGGCGCGAGGAAGACCACGGCGGGCACGTGGGGCTCGAAGATCTTTGGAAAGACCCACTCCAGCGGCCAGGCCAGCACGGTCATGAGCAGAGCCAAGCCCATCGGCCACGCCACGGGATGGCGGCCGACTGTCCGATCAAGTGCACGCATGAACCCTCCCTGGGTCTTCTGTGTGCGTAGCAAGAGACTGGGGAGAAACATTTCTCCCTGCACAATTCGATGTTACCGTAACAAGAAAGCCCTTCCTTTCGTTGCGGGTCAGACGAGTTCGAGATCCGCCCGCGCCGCGTGTGCGCGGCCGGCCAGCGCCGCGGCCACCGCGTCGTCGACGTCGTCCAGCCACACCACCTGCAGCGCGGCGCGCGCCTCGGCCGGCACGTCGGCGTAGTCCTTGCGGTTGCGCGCGGGCAGCAGCACGGTGCCCACCCCCGCCCGCAGCGCAGCGAGCACCTTTTCCTTGATACCGCCCACCGGCAACACGAGGCCGCGCAGGCTGATCTCGCCGGTCATGGCCACGTCGGGGCGCACCGCGCGGTCGCCGAACATCGACGCCAGGGCGATGAACATGGCCACTCCCGCGCTCGGGCCGTCCTTGGGGATGGCGCCTGCGGGCACGTGCAGGTGGATGTCGCTGTCCTCGAAGAGCGTGGCCGAGAGCCCGAGCAGGTGCGCGCGCGACTTCACCAGTGTCAGCGCGGCCTGCGCGCTTTCCTTCATCACCTCGCCGAGCTGGCCCGTGAGGATGAGCTGGCCGCGACCAGGCACGCGCGCGGCCTCCACGAAGAGGATGTCTCCGCCCACCGGTGTCCAGGCCAGGCCCGTGGCCACCCCGGGCAGCCCGGCGCGCAGCGCCACCTCGTGCTCGAAGGTCGGCGGGCCGAGGATGGCGTCCAGCTGCGCGGCATCCACCGCCACCTGCACGGCGCGCCCGGCGGCCACCTCGGTGGCGGCGTGGCGCATCACGCGGCCGATCTCGCGCTCGAGCTGGCGCACACCGGCCTCGCGCGTCCAGGACGCGGCGATGGCCTGCAGCGCCTCGTCGGTGATGGTGAACTGCCCCTCCTGCAGGCCGCAGGACTGGCGCTGGCGCTCCACGAGATAGCGCCGCGCGATCTGCAGCTTCTCCTCGCGCGTGTAGCCCGGCAGGTCGATGACCTCCATGCGGTCGCGCACCGGCGCAGGCACGGCATCGATGACGTTGGCCGTGGCGATGAACACCACGCGCGAGAGGTCGAAGGGCAGGCCGAGGTAGTTGTCGCGGAAGGTGGAGTTCTGCTCCGGGTCCAGCACTTCCAGCATGGCCGCGGAGGGGTCGCCGCGCAGGCTGGAGGACATCTTGTCCACCTCGTCGAGCATCATCACGCAGTCGCGTGCACCGGCCTTGCGCAGGCCCTGCACGATGTTCCCGGGCATGGCGCCGATGTAGGTGCGGCGGTGGCCGCGGATCTCGGCCTCGTCGTGCACGCCGCCGAGCGACACCCGCACGAAGGGCCGCCCGATGGCCCGCGCGATGCTCTGCCCGAGCGAGGTCTTGCCCACTCCGGGCGGGCCGACGAAGCACAGGATGGGCGCGCGGCCGGCCGGGTTGAGCTTCCTGACCGCGAGGAACTCCACGATGCGCTGCTTCACGCGGGCCAGGCCGTGGTGGTCGGCCTGAAGCGTACGCTGCGCGGCATCCAGGTCGATCACGAGCGGTTCGGGCTCGCGCCAGGGCAGCTCGGTCATCCACTCCAGCCAGGTGCGCAGCATGGCGTGCTCGCCTGATGTCTCGCCCATGCGCTGCAGGCGCTGCAGCTCCTTGCGGGCCTGGGCCTCGGCCTCCGGAGGCATGTGCGCCTGGGTGATGGCTTCGGCCAGGCGGGCCAGGTCCTGCGCGCTCTCGCCCTCCTCGCCCAGCTCCTTGCGGATGGCGCGCATCTGCTCTTCCAGCAGCACGCGGCGCTGGCGGTCGTCGAGCTGCTCGCGCGTGCGCGCCCCGATCTCCTGCGACAGCCGCAGCACCTCCAGGCGGTGCTTGACCATCTCCAGCACGAGCGTGAGCCGCTCGTGCACAGGCACCGTCTCCAGCAGGCGCTGTTTTTCCGCCGGCTCGGCGTCCACGAGGCTGGCAGCCAGGTCGGCCAGCTGGGACGGCGCGCGCGTGGCCTGCAGCAGCTGGGCGAGCTCCGAGGGCACGCCGGGCATGAGCGCGAGCAGTTGCGCACCGCGCTCGCGCAGCTGCTCGGCCAGCGCCTGCGCCTCGGTCGAGGCGGCCGGCTCCTCCACGCGCTCGATGCGGGCGGCCAGGAAGGGGTGCCCACCGACCAGCTCGGCGATGTGCACGCGCTGCAGGCCCTGGCACACCGCGTGCACCTGCTTGTCGCTGGCGCGCAGCCGGTGCGCCACCGACGCCAGCGTGCCCATCGCGCACAGGCCGCTGGCATCGGGCTCGTCCTGCGAGGCGTCCTTCTGCAACACCACGACCACCGGGGTGCCGTGCTCGGCGGCGTGGGCCAGCGCCGCCAACGAGCGCGGGCGGCCGACGGTGACCGGCGCCATCACGTGCGGAAAGAGCACGACATTGCGCATCGGTACCAGCGGCACCACGTTGGTGGGCAACTCGGTGCCCGCAGGCTGGACGACTTCCATGGGGCTCTCCTGTGGCCCCGCAGGCTAGGCCCGTGGATGCCACGGGGCATTGAGGGCGAGCAAGCGGCGAGGCGGGCGGCGTGGGGGGCTCCCGGGCCGCCCCGGGCCAGCTTCTTTCAGCCGGCGCGCACGCGCCGCGGCTCGAGGAAGGTTGCCAGCAGCGAGGCCGGCGTGCGCGCCAGCGTCTGGCGCGCGAGGTCCTGCAGCACCTGCGCCGCCGTGGCCGTGGCCACGTCGATGCCCAGGCCCGCTTCGGCCGGCCACTGCGCGTCCAGGCGCACGTAGCGGGCGCCCAGGCGGTCTTCCATCATCGCCTGCACATGCTGCTGCTGCACCGACAGCAGCGTGAGCACGAGGCGTCCGTCGGCCAGCCAGCCCACGGCGCCGGCCTGTGGGTCTTCCACGCCCTCGCGCGGGCGGTAGCGCGCCGTGGCCGTGCCCACCGAGAGCATGGACACGCGCTGCGGCGCGATGCCCAGGAAGTGCTGCGCCTCGTGCAGGGCGATCTGGTCCGGCGCCACGGCGAAGAGGCCGCCGTCGGCGTACAGCTTCGGGCCCACCACCACCGATGGGAAGTAGGCCGGTGCGGCGCACGCGGCCATGATGATGTCCACCACCGGGAGCTCGGCGTCGCTCTCCTCGCTGCGGCCGTGCGGCGTCTTGAAGACCTTGGTGCGGCACTGCACCACGTCCACCGCCGGCACCACCACCGGGTGCAGCGCCTGCCCGAGGCGCCGCTCGCCGAGCACCGCCTGCAGGGCCTCGCGCAGCTCACGCCCGCTGTATTTCGGGCCGGCCACCGAGCGGCTGAGGTCCATCAGGCGCGACACCGCGCCGCTGGGCAGCGGCCGGCGGGAGAACACGCGCGGGCCCTGCGAGGTGATGAGCTCCACCACGCGCTGCATCGGGATCTCGAAGGCCAGCGCCACCGCCAGCAGCGCACCGATGGAGGTGCCCGCCAGCAGCCCGAAGCAGCGGCCCAGGGGCTGGCCGGCGCGCTCCTCCAGCCCCGCGAGCACGGTGGCGGTGTACAGGCCGAGGAAGCCTCCGCCGGACAGCGCAAGCACGCGCAGCGGCTCGCTTGCCGCGGGCGCGGCCGACAGCGGTGCCGGTGCCGGCGCGGCGGCAGCCGGGGAGGGGGCAGGGGACGCAGGCGGGCTGGTGCGGGCCATGGGCAGGCGGGGTCAGCGTACGCCGGGGGCTGGCACCGGCGGGCGCGGTGTGAAAGACTCGTCGAAGCGCCAGGTCCAGATGATGTCCAGCGAGTTCTCCAGGCCGCTTTGCGCGCGCAGCGTGAACTGCTGCGCGATGCGGTAGATGATCTGGAAGGTGCCGCCAGTGGCGTTCACGCCGCGTTCGTAGCCCACGTACCAGCGCCGGCTGAGCTGCTTGCCCAGGCGGATGATGGTGTCGCGCGTGTCGCCGTCGGTCTGTCTGAAGGACAGGTCATCCAGCCCCAGCGCGCGCAGGAAGGTGTCGGTGGGCGCCTCGCCCTGGCCGGCCAGCAGCGCGGTGGCCGCGCGCGTGAGCAGCTCGGTGTCGGCGCGCCCGAGGCCTTCCGGGGCGCGGCCGAGCACGAGCCAGGAGAGCTTGTCGCCCTCCGACATGGCCGGCTCGCTGTACAGCTTCACCCGCGGGTTGAGCACCGGCCCGGTGATCGACACGCCCACGCGCGCATCGATCTTCGGCCGCAGCGCCAGGATGTCCAGCCGCGCCAACTCCAGTGGCCCGGCCAGCGTCACCACCCCGCGCTCGATCTCCATCTTCTGGCCGTAGCCGGTGTAGGTGCCGTCCTCGGCGCGCACCGCGCCCACCACCGACAGCCGGCCGGCGGGGGTGCTCAGGCGCAGCTGCCCGCGCAGCCCGGTGTCCACCCCGAAGAAGCGCAGCCGCAGCTTCTCGCCCAGGTCCAGATCCAGTGCCACCTGCGCGTTGCGCAGCAGCGGGCGCTGCGCGGCCACGGGCACCGGCTCCTCGGACTGCTCGCTGGCGCGCAGCACGGTCACGTCCTCGTCCAGCGTGGGCGCGTCTCGCCGGGAGAGGTCCACCAGGCCGCTGTCCACCACGAGCCGGCCGCCGATGCGCAGCTGGTCGGGCCGAAACTGCAGCGAGCCTTCGCCGCTGGTCACGAGCTGGCGGTCCACGCGGCCGATGGCCCGGAAGTTGCGCGCCCGCGCCGTGAGCTGCGCGGAGAAGCTGCTCCAGGAGTCGGCCCATTTCGCCGAGCCCTCGGCCGACAGCGTGCCCTCGCCCCCGCGCAGCGTGAAGCGTTCGATGCGGGCGGTGTCGCCGGTGAGCGCCACGAGCAGCTCGCCGTCGCTGTAGTCCACGCCCTGCAGCAGGTTGCGCACGGCCACGCGGCTGGCGCGCAGCTCGCCATTGAGCTGCGGCGCGCCGAACTGCCCGCCCACGCGGGCCACCGTGGCGAGCTCGCCGGCGATGCGCCAGCCCGGGGGCACCCACCCGGCCCACACCCCGAGGTTGGGCACCTGCAGGTTCACCGTGCCTTCCAGCGGAGCGTCCGCCGCGGGCCAGCGCAGCTCGGGGCGGGTGCGCGCGCTCACCGAGCCCGAGACCTGGCCGAGCTGGCTGCCGATGAGCCGCGGCGTGAAGCGCCACAAGCCGTCGCGCACGCTCAGGGCGAGCTGCGCATCGCTCAGGCCCAGGGGCTGCGGGCTGGAGCCGCTTTCCACCACCTGCAGGTCGCCGTCATGGCGCTGCAGCGTGATGTCGGCCTGCAGCCGCTCGCCGGCGCGGATGTCCACGCGCGCGGCCATGCGCAGGTCGCCCGTCCACTGCAGCCCGGTGCGGGCGCGCTGCAGGAAGGGCAGCACCGCTACCGGGGCGATCTCCGCGCGCAGCTCCAGGTCCGGGTGGGCGGTGTGGGCGCGGTAGCGCACCTCGTCCCAGCGCAGGGGTACACCGCCGGCCAGCGTGGCGCGGCCGGCGGCGGCCTGCACCGCGGCGACCGACCAGTCCTCGGCGAAGCGCACCTCGCCGTTGAGTTCGCGCGCGTCCACCCACGACGCGTCGGGCGTGGCGCGGCGCTCCGTGCTGCCGTCCCACACCCCTACCGACAACCTCTCCAGGCTGCCGCGCCAGGTGCCGCCGCCAGCGGGCACGCCTTCCCAGCCGCCGCTGCCCTGCAGCCGCGCCTGCGTGCCGGCGGCCGGCTTCAGCCCGAAGCTGCGTTCCAGCGCAGCCGAAGGTTGCACCGGTGCGGCCCCGTCGAGCACGAGCCGGTGCGCGCGCAGCGTGCCGTCCACCGACGCGCGCAGCACGCTGGCGCGCAGCACGCCCACGCGGGCCTGCAGCAGCTCGGCCTGCAGCGACACCGGCTCGTCGCGGCCGCTGGCCACGCGCCAGCTCACCGAGCCGCTGGCCAACGAGAGCTCGGCCGCGCGCAGCTCGCGCAGCCGCGCCTGGCCCTCGGTGCGCAGGGCCGGCCAGCGGCCCTGCGTCCACAGCGAGGCCTCGACGCTGCCTTGCTGGGGCGCCCAGCGGGCCAGGTCCGGGTGCAGCGCGGCCAGCGGCGCCACCGCCGCCAGCGCCGGGGCGTTCACCACCAGGCGCAGCCGGTCGGCCTGGCCGTCGCCGGCGGGGTCGCCCGAGCCTTCGGCCTCCACCACGTTCGGCCCCAGGCGCAGGCGGCCCTGCAGGCGGCTGCGTTGCGCGACCGGTGCGGAGGGGTCCTGCGCGAGCACCAGCGAGCCTTCCATGGGCACCCCGGCAACCAGGGAGTCGCCGAAGTCCAGCGCGCCCTGGCCCTGGATCGACTGAAGCGCCTGAAGCGGCGGCAGGCCGAACGCGCCGGGCGGCACGGTCAGGGCGAGGTTCCAGCTGGCGTTGAGTCGGTGCGGGCCGCGGCGCCAGGCCGAGCCCTCCGGGCCCGGAAACCACACCAGCGGGTCGAAGCCGGCGAGCCGCCCCTCGCTGCGGGCTTGCCAGCCCCGGCCGTCTGCGGCCGGCGCGAGCCGGGCGCTGAAGTCGGCGCTGGCCGCCCCGGCTGCGGCGCGCAGGCGAACGAGCTCGAACTGCCGGGCATCGGCACGGCCCTCGAAGCCAAGCGTGACGGCCTGCGGGCGCGCGTCCAGGGCGCCCTGCAGTTCGCCGCTGAAGCTCACGGCGGCGGTGGACAGGGGCGCTGCCGTTGCCGCGGCTCCAGCCGGCCGGGGCAGCGCCAGGCCCGACCAGCTCATCTTCAGCGGCCCCGACACGCGCAGCGCCGGCGCGCGCGGGTCGATCAGGTGCGGGCGCAGGTCGATCACCCGCGACTCCAGGTTCAGGGTGGAGCCCTGCCAGGTCCCGCTGGCCTGCCAGCGGCCGGCTTCGCCGGCTTCCGTGCCCAGCACGAGTTCCACCGCGCCGGCATCCAGTCGCTCGAGCTGCACCGAAGGGGCCTGCAGCGTGGCGCGCAGGCGCCGCACCGGCACGCGCTGCTCGCCCATCCGGCCGGGCAGCGCGTTGTCCAGCTCCAGCGCGACCGCCAGCGGCCGGCCCTCTTCCCGCGGGGCCAGGACGACGCGCCCGCTCAACCGCGTGTGCGGGGCGCGGCTGAACAGCGCGGCCAGGTCCAGGCCGCGCGTGGTCGCCTCCAGGCGGCCGAGTGGCCAGCGCGCCAGCGGCAGCACCCGGGCCACGGCATCGAGCGCCGGCGCGGGCGCCCCGGGCAGCGGCGTGCCGCGCAGCGTGGCACGCATCTCGAAGCCCTCCAGCGGCCCGCTGGCGCTGGCCTCGGCACGCCAGGCCGGGCCCGGGCCGGTGGACGCGGCCTCGGCAGTGGCCTGCAGGGCGAAGGGGCGCTGCGTGTCCACGCGGGCCGTGGCACGGGCACGCAGCCGGTCCCACTCGAACTCGAGCTGTTCCACGCGGTGGGTGACGCGGGTCGCGCCGGTGCTCGTGCCCGTGCCCGTGCCCGTGCCCGTGCTCTCGCGCGCGCCGAGGTGCAGCCCCGCGCGAAGCGCGCGCAACGCCGGGTGCTGGTCCACCTGCAGCTCGGCCACTTCCACGCGCTGCACCTGCAGCTCCAGCGGGAGGTCCAGGCTGGTCGGCAGCTGCGGCGGCGCGGCGGCACGCGGGCCGCTGCGCACCTGTACCCGCGCCGCGCTCAGCGACTGGGCCTGCAGGCCAGCCCAGACCCCCGGGCGCAGCCACCAGCGCCACTGCGCGCCTTCCACGCGCAACTCCTCCACGACCACGCCGGCCTGGCCACCCGCCCAGTCGAAGGCCACGCGTGCCGCCCCGAAGCGGGGCCCGAGCAGGGCGCCCTGCGGCCGCTCCACGTGCAGCCCCGGCAGGCGGGGCAGCAGCCAGGCGGTGCCGGCCTCCGTGCGCAGCACCGCGTAGGCCGTCCCCACGGCCACCACCGGCAGCACCACCACGCTGGCCAGCCCGGCCAGCACGGCCGACAGCGCGCTGCTGGCCAGGCCCCAGCGGGCCTTGGGCGGACGCCCCGCCGGCGGCACGGAGGGCGCCGGCGCAGGAGAGGGCGCGGCAGGGTGGTTCATCGGGCCGGGCCGTCGCTCAGAACACGATGCCCACGCTGAAGTGCAGCCGCCACTGGCGCACCTCGAAGCCGCGCGCCACATCCAGCCTCAACGGCCCGAGCGGGCTGCGCCAGCGCAGGCCCACGCCGGCGCCCACTGCCGGGTTGAGCGAGCGCAGGTCGCTGGCGGCCTGGCCGGCGTCCACGAACACCGCGCCCCACAGCGAGGGCAGGTTCGCGCGCAGCGGCCGCGCCGCTTCCACGCTGGCTGTCAGCAAGGTGTCGCCGCTGCCCACCACGCCATTGGTCAGCGGACCCAGGCTGCGGTAGCCGTAGCCGCGTACCGAGTCGTCGCCGCCTGCCCGAAAGCGCAGCGACTCCGGTACCTCCAGGCCGCGGCGCACGAGCACCTGCCCGTACTCCGCCCGCGCCTGTGCGTACCAGCCCGCCCCGAGCGGCCGGTAGAAGGTGGCGCGCCCGTACAGGCGGCCGAAGCCGTCGCTCCTGCCGCCCACCTCCTGCGACAGCCCGCCGCCGAGTTCCAGGCGCCAGGTCTGGCCGTCCGTGGGCAGGATCGGGTTGTCGATGTCGCGCCAGGTCCAGTGGCTGTTGAGCGAGTAGGCGCGCGAGTCGGTGCGCAGCGCGTCGGTGCGCCGCGAGGAACGGTCGAACTGGCCGAAGTTGAAGCGGTCGATGCGCGGGGAGTCCTGGGCGCGGCCGAACTTCAGGCGCTGCGACAGCACCACGTCGTTGGAGCCGGACAGCCGCTCGACGGTGACACCCAGCACCCAGCGGTTGAGCCGCTCGTCGGCATGGGTGCTGAGCTCCCCGTCCCAAGCCTGGCGAGCCTGCGCGAGCTCGACCTTGTTGCGCGCCGTGGCGGGGTAGCCGAGCACCCGCCGGTAGATGTGCTCGGCGGTCACCCGGCCGCCGGTGTTGGCGCTGAAGCCCGCACCCAGCGTGAGCTGGTGCAGCGAGGTCTCGCTCACCGTCACGAGGATGCGCGCCGCGTCGGCCTGCACCGGGTCGGTATCCAGCAGCACCGTCACGCGGTCGAACAGCCCGGCCTTCTGCAGCCGGTCCTGCGCGTCCAGCAGCAGCGTCTCGGTCACCGGGCTGCCCTCGGGGATGGCCACGAGGTTCTCCACCGTCTTCGGGTCGTGCAGGCGCAGGCCCTCGACCACCACCGGACCGCGGCGGAACAGCGGGCCGGAGTCGGCCACCACGAAGATGCGCGCGAGCTTCGTGGTCGGGTCCACCTCCACGGCCGTGCCGGCCCAGCTCGCTGCGGCGTAGCCGCGGCTGCGCAGCCAGCTCATCGCAGCGCTCTTGGCGTCGGACCAGTCGGCGTTGCGAAAGACCTCGCCCGTCCTCAGGCGCCAGGTTGCGCGCCAGGCCTGCAGGGTCTGGCTGGCACCCTCCTGGCCCGCCAGGGCCTCGGCGGCGAGCGCGCCGTCCACCTCCAGCGTGAGGCGGCCCACGCGCACGGGCTCGCCCGGCTCCACCAGCACGCGCACGGTCTCCGGTTCGCCGGCCCGCGCGGCAGGCACGCGCTGCACCTGGCTGCGCGCTTCGAAGAAGCCCTCCGTGCTGGCGAGTTCGCGCACCTGCGCTTGGGCGGCGTCCACCAGCCGCGCGAGCTCGCCGTCGGTGACGGTCTCGCCACGGGAGGCCTGCACCAGGCGCACGAGGTCCAGGTGCCGCTCCAGCACCGCCTTCAGCCGCGGCGGCGCAACAACCTCCACGGCCAGGGTGGGTGCAGCGGGTGCGGCGGCGGGGCCGCCGGAGGGGGTGGGCGCCGAGGCCCCGGCGCCGGCACCGGCGAGCATCGCGCAGCCGGCCTGCAGCAGCGCGCCGGCCAGCAGCAGCGCCGTGGCGGCGATACGGATCATTTGCTGAGCAGCCGCATCGCTCCTTCGAGCCCGGCCAGCGTGAGCGGGAACATGCGCTGGTTCATCAGTTGCTGCACGATGGCGATGCTCTGCCGATACTGCCAGACGCCTTGCGGCTCGGGATTGATCCAGGCGAACTTCGGGAAGGCCTGCGTCAGGCGCTGCAGCCAGGCCGCGCCGGGCTCCTCGTTGTTGTACTCCACGCTGCCGCCGGGCTGCAGGATCTCGTAGGGGCTCATGGTGGCGTCGCCCACGAAGACGAGCTTGTAGTCCTTGTTGAACTTGCGGATGATGTCCCAGGTGGGCGTCTTCTCGCTGAAGCGCCGGCGGTTGTTCTTCCACATGAAGTCGTAGACGCAGTTGTGGAAGTAGTAGAACTCCA
>JBMOGN010000011.1:0-30645 GCA_049318345.1 Rubrivivax sp.
CAGAGCTCCGACCAGCACGAGGCGGTGGTGGCCGAACTGCTGCGCATGGCGCGCCTGGAGCCCGACTACGCCGCCCTGGACGAGCCGGCGCGCTGCGCCCTGCTGCTGCGCCTGCTGGACGACGCGCGGGCGCTGCGCGTGCGCGACGCGGCCTACTCGCCGCTGACCTGCAGCGAACTGGAGGTCTTCGAGACCGCGCGCGAGCTGCGCGCTCGCTACGGCGCGCAGGCCCTGCGCCACTGCATCATCTCCCACACCGAGCAGGTGAGCGACCTGCTGGAGGTGCTGCTGCTGCAGAAGGAGTGCGGGCTGATGAGCGGCACGCTCCGCGACGGTGCGCGCGCGCAGCTCATCGTGGTGCCGCTGTTCGAGACCATCGCCGACCTGCGCCGAGCCGAGCCCATCATGCGGGCCTTCTACGCGCTGCCGGGCGTGGCCGCGCTGGTGGTGGCCAGCGGCGGCGAGCAGGACATCATGCTGGGCTACAGCGACAGCAACAAGGACGGCGGCTTCTTCACGAGCAACTGGGAGCTGTACAACGCCGAGGTGGGGCTGGCCGCGCTCTTCGACGAGCTCGCCGCGCCGCACGGCGCCGCACCCGGCATCCGGCTGCGGCTGTTCCACGGACGCGGCGGCACGGTGGGCCGCGGCGGCGGGCCGAGCTACGACGCGATCCTCGCCCAGCCCCCGGGCACGGTGCGCGGACAGATCCGGCTGACCGAGCAGGGCGAGGTGATCGGCTCGAAGTACGCGCACCCGAAGATCGGCCGGCGCAACCTGGAGACGCTGGTGGCCGCCACGCTGGAGGCCACGCTGCTGCACCCCACGCGAGCCGCCCCGAAGGCCTTCCTGGAGGCCGCCGCGGCGCTCAGCCAGGCAAGCTTCGAGGCCTATCGCGCCCTGGTCTACGGCACGCCCGGCTTCACCGACTACTTCTTCGAGGGCACGCCGCTGCGCGAGATCGCCGAGCTGAACATCGGCTCACGCCCGGCCTCACGCCGTGCCACACGCTCCATCGAGGACCTGCGCGCCATCCCCTGGAGCTTCTCCTGGGGTCAGTGCCGCCTGGGGCTGCCGGGCTGGTGCGGCTTCGGCTCGGCGGTGCAGGCCTACGTGGGAGACCTCCAGGGCGAGCACCACGCCGCGCGCGTGGCGCTGCTGCAGCGCATGCACCGGCAGTGGCCCTTCTTCCGCACCCTGCTGGCCAACCTGGACATGGTGCTGGCCAAGACCGACCTGCAGATCGCCGAGCGCTATGGCGAGCTCGTGGCCGACAGGCGCCGCGGGCGGCGCATCTTCGCGCTGCTGAAGGAGGAGTACGCGCGCACGGAAGCGGCGCTGACGCTCATTACCGGCCAGGCCACGCGACTGGCCGGCAACCCGGGCCTGCGGGCGGCCCTGTCGCACCGGCTGCCCTACCTGGACCCGTTGAACCACCTGCAGGTGGAGCTGCTGCGGCGCTACCGCCAGCGCGAGGCCGGCGGGCTGGACGACACCCAGGTGCAGCGCGTGCAGCGCGGCATCCACCTGTCGATCAACGGCCTGGCAGCGGGCCTGCGCAACACCGGCTGAGCGCGGGCAGCCGCGCCAGCGCCGCGCTCAGCCCCAGGCCTGCCACGCAGCACGCGCCAGTGGCTACCCAGGTGGCCTGCCAGCCGCCGGCCTGCGTGGCCACCCACGCCACGGCCGGCGGGCCGAGGAACTGCCCGGTGGCCGACCACTGCTGCATCCACCCCACGGTGGCCGACACCGCCCGCTCGTCGGGCGCGACCTGCACGGCCAGGGAGAAGAGCGTGCCGGGGATGAGGCCGCCCACGGCCGAGAACAGCAGCACCGCGGCGTAGCGCACGGCCGCCGACGCTCCGGCGCCCAGTGCGTCCTGTGCGCCCGGATCACCTGGAGCGGCCGACGAAAAGGCCAGCCACGCGCCCAGCGCCATCGCCACGAAGGCCACCGCCAGCAGCGCGGGGGCGCCGGCGCCGCGCTGCATCAGGCGCCCGGAAGCCGTGTTGCCGGCGATGTTGGCCGCCGCCACCGCGGCCGTGAGCACGCCGGTGAGCCCGGGCGCGAGTCCCGCCTGGGCATAGATGGTGGGCAGGAAGCCGATCACCGCCAGCCACTGCGCGGAATACACGGCGAAGGTCAGGGCCACGAGCCAGGGGCCGGGCGCGCGCAGGATGAGCGCGATGCGCGCGCGCCAGCCGGGGTGCTCGGCACGGCCGGCGGAGTTGGGCGAGTCGGGCGCGGGGGGCGATGCGGGCGATGCGGGCGCGGGGGGCTCGGGCGGCACGGCCGTGCGCAGCACCCCCGCCATGCCCAACGACACGGCCGCCAGCACCAGCCACCAGCCGCGCCAGCCCGCCGCGTCGATCACCAGCGGGCCGGCCAGCAGCGCCAGGGCCAGCGCCAGCGGCATGAAGGCCGCCCAGCTGCCCAGCAGGGCGCGCACCCGGCCCGGTGGCGTGAGCCGGCGCAGCAGGCCCGGTGCCGGCAGCACCACCAGGAGAAAGCCCAGGCCCTCCAGCAGCCGCGTGGCCATGAGCAGCGCCACGCCGGGCGCCAGCGCGCCCGCGGCGCTGGCCACGGCCTGGAGCAGGAGCCCCATGAGCATGCTGCGCCGCGCGCCGATGCCGTCGCTCCAGGAGCCCATGGCCAGCCCCAGCGCCATGCCCGCGCCCTGCACGAGCGACAGCAGGAAACCCGCCTCGACGATGCTCAGGCCCATCGCGGCCTGCAGTGTGGGCACGGCCGGCGCGAGCTTGCCCACGTGCAGGGCCGCGCTCACGCCCGCGGCGATGATGAACCAGGGCGCCGCGGCAGCGGGCGCGCGCTCGCGCACCGGGCTCACGCGCCGCCGCGCCAGGACGCAGGCAATCCGAGGAACACGAGCGCGCCCACCACCGCGCTGGCGGCCAGCACCTCGATCACGCCCCGGCGGCGAACGATCAGCGCGTAGCCGGCGGCCAGCCCGATGAGCAGTGCCGCCAGGTCGAGCCCGGCCAGCACGCCGCCGGCCAGCCCGCGAGGCCACAGCACATGGGCGGCAAAGAAGAGCGCGAGGTTGACGATCACCCCGCACACGGCCGCGGTGATGGCCGTGAGCGGCCCGGTGAAGGCGAGGTTGCCGCGCGTGGACTCCACCAGCGGCCCGCCGGCGAGGATGAAGATGAACGAAGGCAGGAAGGTGAACCAGGTGACGACCACCGCCGCAATCGCGCCGGCCGCATAGGGCGCCGCGTCACCGAGCCCGGCGAGCTGCACGGCCAACTCCGGGCTCTGCCAGCCGCCTACGAAGGCGACGAAGGCCACCACCATGATCAGCGGCCCCGGGGTGGACTCGCCCAGCGCCAGGCCGTCCATCATCTGCGGCGCGCTCACCCAGCCGTGCTGCAGCACCGCGCCCTGGTGCACGAAGGGCAGCACCGCGTAGGCGCCGCCGAAGGTCAGCAGCGCAGCCTGCGTGAAGAACCAGCCCATCTGCGGCAGCAGCCCGCGCTCGCCCTGCCAGGCCGCCAGCAGCACCATCGGCAGCGCCCACAGCGCAAAGCCCGCCACCAGCACGCGCGCCAGCGCCAGGGGGTTGAAGCGGGCGTGCGCCGGGGCGGGCGTGTCGTCGTCGATGAGCGCCGGCGGATGCGCGGCGCGCGCCGCGTGACCGGGCCCGTGCGCAGGCCCGTGCCCGGTGGCGCCGCCGAATCGCTGCGGCGCCACGCGCGCGCCGACGAAGCCCAACAGGGCCGCGGCCACCACCACGAGCGGGAACGGCAGGCCCAGCGCGAAAACGGCCACGAAGGCCGCCGCGGCCAGGCCCCACAGCGCGCCGTTGCGCAGCGTGCGCGTGCCGATGCGGTGAGCCGCCTGCACCACGAGCGCCGTGACGGCGGGCTTGATGCCGTAGAAGAGCCCGGCCACGAGCGGCACCTCGCCGAAGGCCACGTACAGCGCCGACAGCGCCACGAGGATGACGAGTGAGGGCAGCACGAACAGCGCCCCGGCCACGACACCGCCAACGGTGCGGTGCAGGAGCCAGCCCAGGTAGGTGGCCAGCTGCTGAGCCTCCGGGCCGGGCAGCAGCATGCAGTAGTTCAGCGCATGCAGGAAGCGGCCCTCGCTGATCCAGCGCCGCCGCTCCACCAGTTCGGCATGCAGCAGCGCGATCTGGCCGGCCGGCCCGCCGAAGCTCACCCAGCCGAGCCTGAACCAGAAGCGCAGCGCCTGCCCGAAACCCACCGGCCGGGGGGGACGGCCGCCCTCTTCGTCGGGCGGGCCCTGCAGGGGGTCGAAGCCGGTGGCGCGCAGCAGGCTGGAGTCGCCGCCCTCGGGCATCTCGCTGACCGGCCACACGCTCGGCGCACGCGTGCGCTCGCCGGGCTGCTCCTCGCCAGGGCCTGCGGGGTCTCGAGGGGGCGGCGCGGTCATGGCAGCTCGAAGGGAATAATACGCAGTTCCGCCCGAAGGACCCCCCGCACCATGTCCACCAACCCCCTCGACAACAAGGCCCAGGCCTGGTCGGCGCTCTTCAGCGAGCCCATGAGCCAGCTCGTGCAGCGCTACACCGCCAGCGTGGACTTCGACAAGCGGCTGTGGCGCGCGGACATCCAGGGCAGCCTCGCGCACGCCCGCATGCTCGCCGCGCAGGGGATCATCGGCGCACAGGACCTCGCCGACATCGAGCGTGGCATGGCGCAGATCGTCCAGGAAATCGACAGCGGCGCCTTCACCTGGCGCCTGGAGCTCGAGGACGTGCACCTGAACATCGAGGCGCGGCTCACGCAGCTCGTGGGCGACGCGGGCAAGCGGCTGCACACCGGGCGCTCGCGCAACGACCAGGTGGCCACCGACGTGCGGCTGTGGCTGCGCACCGAGATCGACACCATCGCCCCGCTACTCACCGAGATGCAGCGCGCGCTCGTCGAGCTCGCCGCGCGCCATGTGGAAACGGTGATGCCCGGCTTCACGCACCTGCAGGTGGCTCAGCCGGTGAGCTTTGCGCACCACATGCTGGCTTATGTGGAAATGTTCGCCCGAGACGCCGAGCGCCTGGCCGATGTGCGCAAGCGGGTGAACCGGCTGCCGCTCGGGGCAGCGGCACTGGCGGGCACCAGCTACCCGCTGGACCGCACGGCCGTGGCCCGCGAGCTCGGCTTCGAGGGCCTGTGCGAGAACAGCCTGGACGCCGTGAGCGACCGCGACTTCGCGCTCGAGTTCACGGCCTTCGCCTCGATCTGCATGGTGCACGTCTCGCGGCTGGCCGAGGAGATCGTGCTGTGGATGAGCCAGAACTTCGGCTTCATCGACCTGGCCGACCGCTACTGCACCGGCAGTTCCATCATGCCGCAGAAGCGCAACCCCGACGTGGCCGAACTGGCGCGCGGCAAGAGCGGCCGCGTGGTCGGCCACCTGATGGGCCTGATCACGCTGATGAAGGGCCAGCCGCTGGCCTACAACAAGGACAACCAGGAAGACAAGGAGCCGCTGTTCGACACCGTCGACACGCTGCGCGATACCCTGCGCATCATGGCCGAGATGTGCGAAGGCATCGTCGTCAAGCCCGAGGCGATGGAGCGCGCCGCGCTGCGCGGCTACGCCACCGCCACCGACCTGGCCGACTACCTGGTGAAGAAGGGGCTGCCTTTTCGGGATGCGCACGAGGTCGTCGCGCATGCAGTGAAGGTGGCGATCAGCCAAGGCGTAGACCTCGCTGAGCTCCCGCTGACCACGCTGCAGGGCTTCAATGCGGCCATCTCCGGGGATGTCTTCGAGGTGCTGAGCCTGCGCGGCTCGATGGGCGCTCGCCAGGTCACGGGCGGCACGGCGCCCATGCAGGTGCGCCGCCAGATCGAGCGGCACCGGGCGCGGCTGACCGCCGCCTGAGCGGGGAGCCCGTCGCGGCCTGGCGCAGGGTCGCTTGCTTCGGGGGTTCACCTGTCATGCCCGCCATTGCTGCCCGGCGCCGCTGGATCGCCCACCTCGACATGGATGCCTTCTATGCATCGGTGGAGCTGCTGCGCTACCCGCAGCTGCGCGGGCTGCCGGTGGTCATTGGCGGGGGCCGCCGCCACGAACCCGAGACCCTGCCCGACGGCACGCTGCGCTTTGCCACGCTGCAGGGCTACGCCGGCCGCGGCGTCGTCACCACCGCCACCTACGCCGCGCGCGAGTTCGGCGTGCACTCGGGCATGGGGCTGATGAAGGCCGCCGCGCGCTGTCCGCAGGCCGTGCTGCTGCCAGTGGACTTCGACGAATACCGCCGCTACTCGCGCGCCTTCAAGGCGGCGGTGGCGGAGATCGCGCCGGTCATCGAGGACCGCGGTATCGACGAGATCTACATCGACCTCACCCAGGTGCCCGGGGCGCAGGAGGCCGTGGGCCATGATCCCCACGGTGGCGTGCGCGCCGTCGCGCAGGAGATCCGCAACAACGTGGTGCGGCGTACAGGCCTGAGCTGCTCCGTGGGCGTGACGCCCAACAAGCTGCTGAGCAAGATCGCCTCGGAGCTGGACAAGCCCGACGGGCTGACCGTGCTGGCGATGGAGGATGTGCCGCGCCTGATCTGGCCGCTGCCCGTGCAGCGCATCAACGGCATCGGCCCGAGGGCCACCGATCGCCTGCTCGCGCTGGGCATCCGCACCGTCGGCGAGCTGGCCGCTCGGCCGCTGCCCGAGCTCGTCGAGGCCTTCGGCCGCTCGCAGGGCACCTGGCTGCACGAGGCCGCCCACGGGCAGGACGACCGCCCGGTGGTCACGCACAGCGAGCCGGTGTCGGTCAGCCGCGAGACCACCTTCGAGCGCGACCTGCATGCCGTGCGCGACCGCGCCGAGCTCTCGGCGGTGTTCACCCGGTTGTGCGAGCGGGTGGCCACCGACCTGCAGCGCAAGGGCTATCGGGCCCGCACGGTGGGCATCAAGCTGCGGTTCGACGATTTCCGCACCGTCACCCGCGATCTGACCCTGCCGGAGGCCACCGCCGACGCACACGACCTGCGACAGGCCGCCGGCCAGTGCCTCAAGCGCGTGGACCTCGCCCGGCGGTTGCGCCTGCTGGGCGTGCGGGCATCGGGGTTGAGCCGGGCCACCGGTTCCCCGGACAGGCCATAGACTCCGGGGCTGCTCCCTCCACCACCCGGCTGCATCGCATGACCGTCATCACGAACATCGAGGACCTGCGCGTGCTCGCGAAGAAGCGCGTGCCGCGCATGTTCTACGACTACGCCGACTCCGGCTCCTGGACCGAAAGCACCTACCGCGCCAACGAGAGCGACTTCCAGCGAATCAAGCTGCGCCAGCGCGTGGCCGTGAACATGGAGGGCCGCACCACGGCGGCGAAGATGGTGGGCATCGACATGAAGATGCCCGTGACCATCGCCCCCACGGGCCTCACCGGCATGCAGCACGCCGACGGCGAGATCCTCGCGGCCAAGGCCGCCGAGAAATTCGGCGTGCGCTTCACCCTCTCCACGATGAGCATCTGCTCGATCGAGGACATCGCCGCGCACACGACGCAGCCCTTCTGGTTCCAGCTCTACGTGATGCGCGACCGCGACTTCATCGAGCGCCTGATCGACCGCGCCAAGGCCGCCGGCTGCGACGCGCTGGTGCTGACGCTGGACCTGCAGATCCTCGGCCAGCGCCACAAGGACCTGAAGAACGGCCTGTCCGCGCCGCCCAAGCTGACCCTGGCGAACATCCTGAACATGATGACCAAGCCGCGCTGGTGCCTCGGGATGCTGGGCACGCAGCGGCGCCAGTTCGGCAACATCGTCGGCCATGTGAAGGGCGTGACCGACATGGCCAACCTCGGCGCCTGGACGGCGCAGCAGTTCGACCCGCGCCTGAACTGGGGCGACGTGGAGTGGATCAAGAAGCGCTGGGGTGGCAAGCTCATCCTCAAGGGCATCCAGGACGTGGAGGACGCGCGCCTGGCCGTGGACAGCGGCGCGGATGCGCTGATCGTCAGCAACCACGGCGGGCGCCAGCTCGACGGCGCGCAAAGCAGCATCGAGGCGCTGCCGGCCATCGCGGCCGAGGTGGGTTCGCGCATCGAGGTGCACATGGACGGCGGCATCCGCAGCGGGCAAGACGTGCTCAAGGCCTGGGCGCTGGGCGCGCGCGGTACCTACATCGGCCGCGCCTTCCTCTACGGCCTGGGCGCGATGGGCGAGACGGGTGTGAGCAAGGCCCTGGAGATCATCCACAAGGAGCTCGACCTGACGATGGCCTTCTGCGGGCGCACGCGGCTGGCCGACGTGGACACCTCGATCCTGCTGCCGGGGACCTTCCCGCGGCCCTGAGCGCTCTGCCGGGCGTTCAGGTCTTGGGCAGCGTCACCCCGCGCTGGCCCTGGTACTTGCCGCCGCGGTCCTTGTAGCTCGTCTCGCAGACCTCGTCGCTCTCGAAGAAGAGCACCTGCGCGCAGCCCTCGCCGGCGTAGATCCTGGCCGGCAGCGGCGTGGTGTTGCTGAACTCGAGCGTCACGTAGCCCTCCCATTCGGGCTCGAAGGGCGTGACGTTGACGATGATCCCGCAGCGCGCGTAGGTGCTCTTGCCCAGGCAGATGGTCAGCACGTTGCGCGGGATGCGGAAGTACTCCACCGTGCGTGCCAGCGCGAAGGAGTTCGGCGGGATGATGCAGATCTCGCTTTCGATGTCCACGAAGCTGCGTTCGTCGAAGGCCTTCGGGTCCACCACGGTGCTGTAGACGTTGGTGAAGACCTTGAACTCGGGCGCGCAGCGGATGTCGTAACCGTAACTGCTGGTGCCGTAGCTGACGATGCGGTGGCCGTCGGCGGCGGTGCGCACCTGGCCCGGCTCGAAGGGCTCGATCATGCCGTGCTGCTCGGCCATGCGGCGGATCCACTTGTCGCTCTTGATGCTCATGTGTTGCTCACCTGATGGGCCTGATGTGCTGAATGCGCCTGATACGTATGGGGGGCCGCCTGGCGGCGGGCGCACCACGCCCGTGCGCGCGGCGGGGCGACCCCGCCTTCCGCAGCCACTGGCGCAAGCGTAGCATTGGCAGCGATTCGTTCCCCCCGGGAGCCTGCGCCATGGCCACACCCTTCCGCCCTGCCTTCACGCTGCTCGCGAAGTACGCCGAGTACCACCGCGACCGCCGCAACATCCAGACCCACCTCGTGGGCGTGCCGCTGATCGTCTTCGCGGTGGGGGTGCTGCTGTCGCGCCCCGCGCTGGAGCTCGGCGGCCTCGTGCTCACGCCGGCCTGGCTCGTCTACGCGGCCGCGGCCGCCTGGTACCTCACACGCGGCGAGCTCGCGCTCGGGGTGGCGGTAAGCGCCCTGGTGGGCCTGCTCATCGCGCTGGCGCACCAGCTGCCCGCCACCGGGCTGGCGGCCTGGCTGAGCTGGGGCGTCGGGCTCTTCGTGGTGGGCTGGATCATCCAGTTCGTGGGCCACTACTACGAGGGCCGCAAGCCGGCCTTCGCCGACGACCTCGTCGGGCTGCTGGTGGGCCCGATGTTCGTCGCGCTGGAGCTGTTCGCGCTGGCCGGCCTGTTCAAGCCGCTCATGGCGCGCATCGAGGCGCACGCCGGCCCGACGCACCTGCGCAACCTGGCCCACCCCGCCCCCTGAGCACCAGGCCTCAGCGCACCGCGTTCGGGAAGAACAGCTGCTCGCCGCCGATGCGGTAGCCGGCGATGGCCGCCTGGCCGGCCGGCGACACCAGCCAGTCGGCAAAGGCCTGCGCCAGCGCCTGCTTCACGTGCGGGTGGCGCGCGGAGTCGACCACCATCACGCCGTACGGGTTGAACAGGCTGCGGTCGCCCTCGACCAGCACCTTCAGCGTGCCGCGGTTGCGAAAGGCCGCCCAGGTGCCGCGGTCGGCGAGTACGTAGCCGTCCACGGCGGCGGCCATGTTCAGGGCCGGGCCCATGCCGCAGCCGCACTCGCGGTAGCCGGGCGGCCGGTTGCGGGCAGGGTCCACCTCCACGCGCTTCCACAGGCGCAGTTCGGCCGCGTGCGTGCCGCTCTTGTCGCCGCGCGAGACGAAGGGCGCCGGCGAGGCCGCCAGCCGGCCGAGCGCGGCGGCGATGTCGCGGCCGGCCACGCGCGCGGGGTCGGCCGCCGGGCCGACGAGCACGAAGTCGTTGAACATCACGTCGCGCCGCTCCCGGGCAAAGCCCTCGGCCACGAACTTCTGCTCGGCGGCCAGGTCGTGCACCAGCACCGCGTCGGCGTCGCCGCGGCGCGCAGCGTCCAGCGCCTGCCCGGTACCCAGCGCCACCACCCGCACCTCGATGCCCGTGGCCTGGCGGAAGATCGGCAGCAGGTGCGCGAACAGGCCCGACTGCTCGGTGGAGGTGGTGGAGGCCAGCACGATGAAGCGCTCCTGGGCGCGGGCGGCCGGGCTGCTGGCCAGGGCCATGACGGCTGCCAGGAGCAGCATCGCACGTCGCCACCGCGGCAAGCGGGCAGGCAGGCCTCGTGTCACCACGGCAGTTCTCCCTTGAGAAAGTGCGCCGCGGCGCCGGGCAGCGGCTCGGAAAAGAAACGGTCCACGGGCAGGTCCACGAGCAGCCGGCCGGCCTCGAGGAAGAGCGCGCGCGAGGCCAGGCGCTTGGCCTGCCCGAGGTTGTGGGTGCTCAGCACGACGCTCGGGCCTTCGTCGGCAAAGGCCTGCACGAGGGCTTCCACCTCGCGCTTGCCGCCGGGGTCCAGGCTCGCGGTGGGCTCGTCCAGGAACAGCACCGCCGGCCGCGTGGCCCAGGCCCGGGCCAGGGCCAGGCGCTGCTGCTGCCCGCCGGAGAGCTCGCGCGCGGGCCGCGCGGCCTGGGCCGCCAGGCCCACGCGCGCGAGGGCCTGGGCGGTGCGATCGGCATGCTCGGCGCGGGGCACGCCGCGCAGCCACAGCGCCACGCGCACATTGGCCGCCGCCGACAGGTGCAGCAGGAAGGGGCGCTGGAAGAGCATGGCACCCAGTGGGCGCGCGGCGGCGCTGGATTCGATTCCCGCGGCCCGGGCCGGCCCGCGCGCCGCCGCTCCCAGCTCGCGCGTGCCCGCATCGGGCGCGAGCGTGCCGTGCAGCAGGCGCAGCAGCGTCGTCTTGCCCGAGCCGTTGGCGCCGACCAGGGCGACGCGCTCGCCGGCACGCAGCTCGAGGTCCACCCCCTGCAGCGCCTGCACGCGGCCGAAGCGCACGCCGGCGCCGCGCAGGGTCACCAGCGTGGCAGCCGCGTTCACGCCATCGCCTCCGGCGCGCGCCGGCCGAAGCCCTGCACGAGCCCGATCACGAGGTTCACCACGCCCACCACCGCCAGCAGCACCAGGCCCAGGGCCAGCGCCAGCGGCAGGTCGCCCTTGCTCGTCTCCAGCGCGATGGAGGTCGTCATCACGCGTGTCACGCCGGCGATGTTGCCGCCCACGATCATCACCGCCCCCACCTCCGAGATGGCGCGGCCGAAGGCCGTGAGCAGCACCGTGAGCACGCCCACGCGCTCGTGCACGAGCAGCAGCGCCGCGCCGGCCAGCGGGCCCGCGCCGAGCGAGCGCAGCTGGTCGCCTCCTTCGCGCAGCGCCGTGAGCACCAGGCGCCGCGTGAGCGCGGCGATCAGCGGCACGACGAGGATGCTCTGCGCCACCACCATCGCCGCAGGCGTGAAGAGGATGCCGAGCTCGCCCAGGGGCCCGGCACGCGACAGCAGCAGGTACACCGCCAGCCCCACCACCACCGAGGGCAGCGCCAGCAGGGTGTTCAACGCCCACACCAGCGCGCGCTGCCCCGGAAAGCGCGCCACCGCCAGCCAGGCCCCGAGCGCCAGCCCGAGGAGTGCGCCCGCGAGGCAGGCGGTGGCACTCACCCGCAGCGACAGGCCCACCACCTGCAGCAGCGCGGCATCGGCACGGGCCATCAGCTCGAAGGCCAGGCGCAGGCTGTCGGCCACGGTGTTCATGGCGCCATTGTCGGGCCCGGGAAGGGCCTTGCCGCGCCGAAGGCGAAGGGGCCGGCACAATCGCAGCCGATGTCCGAACTCGGCCCCTCCCCCCTTTCCGCCGGCGATGCCCAGGTCACCGTGGACGAGGCACGTCGCGCCATCGCCGCGGTGCTCCAGCCCATCACGGGCACCGAGGCGCTGCCGCTGCAGGCCGCCACCGGGCGCGTGCTGGCGGCCGACATCGCCTCGCCCATCGACGTGCCCGCCCACGACAACTCGGCCATGGACGGCTACGCCTTCGACGGGGCCGGGCTGGCCCCCGGCGCCTCCACGCGGCTGAAGCCGGTGGGCACCGTCTACGCCGGTGCGCCCTTCCCGGGCCCGGTCGGCGCGGGCGAATGCGTGCGCATCATGACTGGCGCGGTGATGCCCGAGGGGCTCGACACCGTGGTGCCGCTGGAGCTGTGCCAGGAGGCGCAGGGCCTCGTGTGCATCGAGCCGGGGCGCATCCAGCGTGGCGAGAACCTGCGCCGCCGCGGGGAAGACCTGTCGCGCGGCCGGGCCGCGCTTGCCGCCGGCCGCGTGCTGCGCCCGGCCGACCTCGGGCTGCTGGCCTCGCTCGGCTTCACCACCGTGGCGGTGCGGCGCCGCCTGCGCGTGGCCGTGTTCTCCACCGGCGACGAGGTGCAGGCCCCGGGCGAGCCGCTGCGCCCGGGCTGCATCTACGACAGCAACCGCACGAGCCTGCTGGCCGCGCTCGCGCAGCTGGACATGGAGGCCGTCGACCTCGGCCTCGTGCGCGACGACCCCGCCGCGCTGCAGGCCGCGCTCGAGGCCGCGGTTGCGCAGGCCGATGTGGTGCTCACCAGCGGCGGCGTCAGCGCGGGCGATGCCGATTACACGCGCGAGGTGCTCGCGCGCATGGGCGAGGTGGCCTTCTGGAAGGTCGCGATGCGCCCGGGCCGGCCCTTCGCCTTCGGCCCGCTTCAGGCGCCGGGCCGCTCGGCCTGGCTCTTCGCGCTGCCGGGCAACCCGGTGGCCGCGCTCGTCACCTTCTACGCCCTGGCGCGCGATGCGCTGCTGCAGCTGGCCGGCGCGGTGCGCGAGCCGATGCCGGTGCTGCAGGCCCGCAGCGCGGTGGCCATCCGCAAGCGTCCGGGGCGCACCGAGTTCCAGCGCGGCATCGTCTTCGCGACCGGGGACGGCAGTTGGCAGGTGCGGCCCACCGGCTCACAGGGCGCCGGCGTGCTGCGCAGCATGAGCGAGGCCAACTGCCTCGTGGTGCTCGGCCACGAGCAGGGCCCGGTGGCCGCGGGCGAGCCGGTGGCCGTGTGGCTCTTCGAGGGCCTGGTGTGATGCGGGGAACCGCCGGCGCGGCTTGCGTCTGCCTGGCGCGACCCTAGGGCTCGGGATCGAAGCGCTCGAACCCCGTGTAGCACAGGAAGTGCCGGTTCAGCGCCCGGCCGAAGAGCGTCATGCCCAGTTGCTCGGCCAGCGCGTGGCCCATGGCCGTGACGCCGTTGCGCGAGACGATGATCGGCACGCCGATGCGCGCGGACTTCATCACCATCTCGCTTGTGAGCCGCCCCGTGGTGTAGAAGACCTTGTCGTGCGCCGGCACCTCGTGCAGGGCCATCCAGCCGGCCAGGGTGTCGATCGCGTTGTGGCGGCCCACGTCCTCCACGAAGCACAGCAGCTGCGGGCCCTGGAAGAGCGCGCAGCCGTGCACCGAGCCCGCTCGCCGGTGCACGCTGTCCTGGCGGCGGATGGTCTCGAGCATCGCGTACAGGGTGCGCTGCGACAGCCGCGCGCCCTGCGCGTCGGGCAGGCGCAGCTCCTCGAGCCCGGCCATCACGTCGCCGAACACCGTACCCTGCCCGCAACCGGTGGTCACCACGCGCTGCGCGGTCCGGGCCTCGATGTCGGCCACGCCCGCGCGCGTGCGCACGGCCGCGGCCTGCACCTCCCAGTCCACCGTCACCGACTCGATCGCGCCCAGATCGGCCACGAGGCGCTGGTTCAGCAGGTAGCCCAGCACCAGCAGCTCGGGCAGCTGCCCGAGCGTCATCAGCGTGACGAGCTCGCGCTTGTCGACGAAGACCGTGAGCGGCCGCTCCACCGGCACCTGGATCGTGCGGCGCTCGCCGTGCTCGTCCACCGTGGCGATGTCGCGCAGCAACGGGGCGCGCGCCTCGGTCAGGCGCGGCCCTGCCGCGGCCGGCCCGCCCGTCTCGGGCGGCGGGCTCACCAGGCGCCCCACAGCCGGGTCACGAGGGCGCACACGAGCAGCGTGCAGCCCGCAGCCACGAGGTCGTCGAAGAGGATGCCGAAGCCGTGGCGCGCAAAGATCGCCTCGCCAGGCCGGGCCTTGAAGAGCCGGTCGGCCCAGCCCACCGGCCCGGGCTTGGCCGCATCGAAGAAGCGAAAGAGCGCGAAGGCCGCTGCCTGGGCCCAGCCGCCCACGGGCATGAGCAGCCACAGCACGACCCAGAAGGCCACCACCTCGTCCCAGACGATGCAGCCCGGGTCGGTGAGGCCGAGCTCGCGCGCGGTGCGCGTGCAGGCCCACTGCCCGAGCCACCAGGCCATGACGATGAGCAGCGCCCAGAGGGTGTCGTCCATCCAGGGCATCAGCACGAGGAAGGTGACCCACGCCCACAGCGTGCCCACCGTGCCCGGCGCCCAGGGCGACAGCCCGCTGCCAAACCCCAGCGCGATGCAGCGCGCGGGGTGGCGCAGCATCCAGCCCGCGGTGGGCTTCATGAGGGCCAGCCGCGCAGCACGTCGGCGGGCTGGGCCTTCGGCGCCCGGCTGCCCGGCGTGCGCTGGGCGGTGCCCAATGCCACCCAGCCCACGAGGGTTTCACCGGGCTCGCAGAAGGCCTGTGCGATTTCGCGCTGGCGCACCTTGGCCCCCGAGAGCATCTTGCCCGCGAAGCCCAGCGCATGCGCGGCATGCAGAAAGTTGGCCAGCGCCCCGCCCACGGCCACCCACTGCTCGTGCGCGGGCACGATCGGGTGGCCCAGGTCGATGCGTGCCACGAGCGCCACCGTCACCGGCGCACGCAGCGCGCGCTCGCGCTCCACTGCCACGCTCGCCTCGTCCTTGCCGGACTCGCGCGCCACGCGGCAGAAGAGCTCGGCCAGCTGTTCGCGCGCCTGGCCGCGCACCACCTTGAAACGGAAGGGCACGAGCTCGGCGTGATCCGGCGCGTGCAGCGCGGCCTGCGCCATCCAGGCCAGCGCCTCGTCGTCGGGCCCGGGCTCGCCCAGGTGCTTGATGCCCAGCGAGTGGCGGCTGAGCAGGGTGGTCAGGGCCGGAGGGGTCATGCGCCGATTGTGCCGGGCCGCTCGCGCGCCGCAGCCCGCCTCAGAACACGAGCGTGCGCCAGCGCAGGTCGGCCGCACGCGCCATGAACTGCACCGCGCCTCCCGCGCCGTGGCACTCGGGAATCAGACCGTCCAGCGCCAGGCCGTGCGCGCGCAGCGCATCGGTGCAGGCGTACAGCCGCGCGCCGTGCGCCACCGCCTCGCGCATCGAGTCGAGCACCGTCTTGGGGTGCGCGGGGTTGGGCAACAGGGCCTGCGCCACGCCGGGGGCCAGCAGCTGCACGCTGCCGGCCGTGAAGTACAGCTCCACCGGGACATCCATCGCCGCGGCCGCGGCGGCGTGGAAGAAGGGGGTGGCCAGCCGGTGCGGCGCTTGCGGCTCGGCGGCCCACAGCAGCAGGGCGATGCCCTCGGCGGGGTGTTCGACGAAGCCGCTCAAGGGGACGCTCCCGGGGATGCTGCCGAGGCCGCGCCTGAGGCCGCTCCCGGGCCGGCGGCGCGGCTGCTGCGCCGGCTCACGAGCCTTCCTGAAGCCGGTGCAGCCAGGCGTGGTGCAACATCGCCTCACGCACCGTCTCGGCGCCGTGCATGAGCGCGGGCCGGTCGCGTTCGAAGTCCTGCAGCTGCAGCCGGGCGATCCAGCCCTCTCCGTAGGGGTCGGCGTGAACGAGCTCGGGCGTGGCCGCCAGGCGTTCGTTCACCGCTACCACCGTCCCGCAGACGGGCGACTTCACCGAGACGATGGACTTGGCGAGCTCCACCACCGCCACCGAGCGCCCCTGCTCGACGACCTGCCCCACACCCTTGGGCCGGCACATGTAGATCTCCCCGGCCAGCCGGATGCCCAGCGCCGTGATGCCCACGGTGGCGGTGCCGCCCTCCTCCAGGCGCGCCCACACCTGGTGCTCCACCAGGTAGTGCAGGTCTTCCGGAAAGGGCAGCTCGAGCACGCTCAGCATGTCCACGCCCCCGGGTTGGCCCCATCGAGATGGCGGAGGGGAATGGGAGTCGAACCCACCCGGCGACGCATGGCGCCACCCACCGGGTTTGAAGCCCGGCCGACCCACCAGGATCGTTTCCCCTCCGCAAGAAAAAACCTGTTGCTCATCGCGCGCCTTCTGCAGCCTGGGCAAAGAGCGACGAATCCGGCCGCAGGCGGTGCTCGTCACCCACGCGCCGCAGCAGCCCGATGCGGTCGAAGTGCTCGAGGATCTGGATCGCGCGCTTGCGCCCCAGCCGCGTGGCATCGCGGAACGCCGCCGCCGTGACCGCGCCGGCCTGCGCGGCCGCCACCTCCCGCGCGAGCCTGGCGAGCTCGCGCACGGTTGCTTCGGAGTAGACCAGATCCCGGACAACCTGATGCACCTCTCCCCTTTGCGCCAGGCGGGCGATGGTCACGCGCATCAGCGGCTCGCTCTCGCCCGTGTCTCGGGCCAGGTCGCGCGCCCAGGCGCCCTCGAAGCCCGCGGCGGCCAGGTGCGGCGCAATCTTCTGCGCGATGCGCTCGTCGACCGCCGACAGCCGCACCCCGTGCTCGGGCAGGTGCACCCCCGAGCCCCGCACCTGCAGCGCACCCTCGGCCTGCAGCGTGGCCAGCAGGGCGCGCCACAGCGGCTCGGGCAGGCGCGGCAGTGCCAGGCGGCGCAGCCGCGGCGCGTCCGGCCCGAGCTCGTCGGGCTGGCGCTGGTGAAAGGCCGCCAGCGTGGCAAGCACCTGCGCACGCGCCTGCACGGCCTGAGCGGCTCCCAGGGCGTGGGCCGGCTCGCCGGCTTCGCTGGCCACGAGCACCCCCTCGGGCAGGGGCGTGCCGACCGCAAGACCCTGGGCGGCGCGCCAGCGCGCGAGATCCAGCCCCTGCGGGGAGGCCTGCAGGAGCGCAGCCAGGCGTGATCCGGGATCGAGAAGCTCGGCCGCGGCGAGCTCGGCCAGGCGCTGCGGCGTGCGGCGGTAGCGGGCCGGCGCGTGGGGGTCCAGCACGGTGCCGCCGGCCAGCGTGCGGCTGGCCGAGGCGTCGCGCAGCACCACACGGTCGCCCTGCCAGGCACCCAGGGGCGCGTGCAGCACGAGTTGCACGCGCGCGCTGGCGCCGGGGGCCAGGCTGTCGCCCTCGTCCAGCAGGGCCACCGTGCCCAGGGTCGAGGCGGCGCCCAGGTGTACGTGCACCGGCGTGCCCGAGCGCAGCGCGCGGGCCTCGCCCGACCACAGCTGCAGCCTCGCGTCCAGGCGCTGCGTGGCCACGGCCACGGCGGGCGCCACGGCCCACTGGCCGCGCCGGACCTCGTCCTTGCCCACGCCAGCCAGCGCGAGCGCGCAACGCACCCCGGGGCCGGCGGCCTGCACGGCCCGGTTCTGGGCGTGGACGCTGCGCACGCGCACGCGCCGCACCGCACCTTCGGCCGGCACGAGGACGAGCTCGTGGCCCGGCTCGACGCGGCCCGCATGCACGGTGCCGGTGACCACCGTGCCGGTGCCCTCCACCGTGAAGGCCCGGTCCACCGCGAGCCGGAAGGCCCGGCTGCCATCGTCGCTCCGGCTGCCGGCCTGCGCCACCTCGAACAGCCTGTCACGCAGCGGCTCGAGCCCCTGACCCGACGGCGCCGAGACCGTGAACACCGGGGAGTCGGCCAGCAGCGTGGCGGCGAGCAGTTCGCGGGCCTGCGCCGCCACCTCCTCGCAGCGCGCCGGCCCGGCGCGGTCGGCCTTGGTCACTACCACCGTCGCGCCGGGCACGCCCAACAGCGCGAGCACGGCCAGGTGCTCGCGCGTCTGCGGCATGACGCCGTCGTCCGCGGCCACGAGCAGCAGCGCATGGTCGATGCCGCTGGCCCCAGCCAGCATCGTGTGCACGAGCCGCTCGTGGCCCGGCACGTCGATGAAGCCGATGCGCACGCCTGACGGCGCGTCCAAGAAGGCATAGCCCAGCTCGATGCTGATGCCGCGCTTCTTCTCCTCGGGCAGGCGGTCGGTGTCCACGCCGGTCAGCGCCTTGACCAGCGTGGTCTTGCCGTGGTCGATGTGGCCCGCGGTGCCGATGATCATGCGAGCCGCTCCTGCAGGGTGCCGAGCTGCGCGAGGAAGGCCTGCGCGGGCGCCCCGTCCTCGAGCGCGCGCAGGTCCAGCAGCAGGCGGTCGTCGGCGATGCGGCCGATGACCGGCTGCGGCAGGCCGCGCAACGTGGCGGCCAGCTCGTCCAGGGCGCGGCCCGCGCCCTTGCGCGCCAGCGGCGCGATCGCCAGGCCCGCGGAGGCGAGCGTTTCCACCGGCAGCGAGCCCGAGCCGATCTGGCCCTTCATCGCCGCCACCGCCACCTCGAAGCGTGGGGCCAGCGCCTGCTGCACCGGGCCGGCCAGGCGCTGCGCCAGGGCGTGGATGTCGTCCACCGGGCGCGTGAGCAGGCGCAGCGTGGGCAGGTCGCGGGTCAGGCGCTCGGGGCGCAGATACAGCCGCAGCGTGGCTTCGAGTGCCGCCAGCGGCAGCTTGCTCATGCGCAGCGCGCGCTTCATCGGGAACTTGCGGATGCGGTCCACGGCCTCGCGCGAGCCCACGATGAGCCCGGCCTGCGGGCCGCCGAGCAGCTTGTCGCCGCTGAAAGTGACGACATCGCAGCCGGCAGCGACCTTCTCCTGCGGCAGCGGCTCGCGCGGCAGGCCCCAGGCGGAGAGGTCCACCAGCGAGCCGCTGCCCAGGTCAGTGGCCAGCGGCACGCCGCGCGCGCGCGTGATGCGCGCGAGCTCCGCCTCGTCCACCGACGAGGTGAAGCCCTGCACCGCGTAGTTGCTCGTGTGCACCTTCATGACCAGCGCCGTGCGCTCGCCGATGGCGCGCTCGTAGTCATGGGGGTGCGTGCGGTTGGTAGTGCCCACCTCCACCAGGGTCGCGCCGGCGGAGGCCATGACATCGGGCATGCGGAAGGCGCCGCCGATCTCCACGAGCTCGCCACGCGAGACGATCACCTCGCGCCCGCGCGCCAGCGCCGCGATGGTCAGCAGCACCGCCGCGGCGTTGTTGTTGACCACCGTGGCGGCCTGCGCGCCGGTGAGCGTGCACAGCAGCTCCTCCACCACGCTGTCGCGGTCGCCGCGGCTGCCGCTGTCCAGGTCGTACTCGAGGTTGTTCGGCCCGCCCATCATCGCCAGCAGGTGCTGCAGCGCCGGCTCGGCCAGCAGCGCGCGGCCGAGGTTGGTGTGGATGACGGTGCCGGTGAGGTTGAAGACGCGCCTCATGCGCGGCGCCAGGCGCTCGGCGATGCGCTGTCCCAGCGCCGCCTCCAGCACCGCCGTGCCGGCATCCGCCGCGGACAGGCGGCCCTCCAGCGCCTGTGCACGCCGCTCGTCCAGGAGCGCACGCGCCTGCTGGGCTACGAGGGTGTGGCCGTGCTCGGCCACGAGCGCGCCGCCCACGGGTGCGCGCAGCAGCCGGTCCACGGAAGGCAGGTCCTTCGGGCTGGCCTTCGAACCGTCGACGACGGATTGCTCGGGCCGCTGCATCAGGCTGCTCCCGGTTCGGGCGGAGCACCCGGGGCCGGGTCAGGCTCCGGGCCCGGGTCACCGAACAGCAGCATGAGGTTCACGCCGTGGCGCTGGCGGCCGGCCTCCGACACCAGCAGGTCCAGCGTGAGCGTGGCCAGGTCGTCGGCCACGGCCTCGACCATCGGGTCCCGGTCGGTGTGCAGGATCTTCAGGTAGTGTCCGCAGTCGTCGCAGGTCTCGGCCTGCACCACCGCGGAGGCCACCCCTTCGGCGCCTTCGGAATCGGCGGCCTGCAGCGCCTGGTAGGCCAGCGACTTCGTCGACAGGCAGTGGCTGCACTTGATGCGCACCATGTGCCACTGCATGCTGCACAGGCTGCAGGTGAGGTAGCGCTGGCCCAGCGACTCGCCGCTGGAACGCGTGATGCTGGCCACCGGACGGCTGCCGCAGCAGGGGCAGGAGGTCTCGTCGTCGATGCGGCCGAAGGGCTGGCCGCCAGCCTGCGCCGCGGTCTGCACAGCAAGCACCAGGTGCGTCCAGTACACCTGCAGGGCCGCGGCGACGAGCGGGGCGGCAGCCAGGTCCAGGCCGCGCATCACGCCCGTGAGCAGGCAGTCGGCCTGGCCCTCGAGCCAGTCGTCGTCGGCAGCCAGGAGCCGGTCCACGACGCCCCGGGCCGCCTCGGGCGCGCGCGGCCG
Organism: Rubrivivax sp.; assembly: GCA_049318345.1. Classification (GTDB taxonomy): domain Bacteria; phylum Pseudomonadota; class Gammaproteobacteria; order Burkholderiales; family Burkholderiaceae_C; genus Rubrivivax. Next base: position 20,386 of record JBMOGN010000011.1, read on the forward strand.
CAGCGCCGACAGCATCTCGCGCAGCACCGCGCGCCACGCCGGGTCGCGCGGCCAGTCCACCGCCGGCAGAGGAGGCGCGCCGAGCCGGGCCGCGCGGTCGAGCGCCGCGGCATCGGGCAAGGGCACCGACGGGAAACCGGCCAGCACCTCGTGCTGCGCGTGCGCGAGCTCGGCCATGAAGCCGAGGAAGTCGCCCATCGCGTGCCCGCGGGCGAGCTGGCGCAGCCGCATCTCGCGCTCGGCGTAGAGCGTGCCCCGCTCGGGCCACAGCAGGAACGGCGTCTGTCCGCCGGCCCGTGCCGCAATCTCCTCCGGGCTCATCACCCGCACCGTTGCCGTTGCCGTCATCTCGTGTCCCACGCCCGCGCAGACCGCGAATCACCCTCATTGAAGCGCACGGGCGCCCGAGGCGCCCGTGCTGGTCATCCAAGACCCCACGCCACGCTCGGCGGCGGGGGCCCTGGTGGGGCGTTCAACGCCCCTTGGTCATCTCCTCGTGCCACAGCGGGTGGTTCACCTTCGCCCACCCCTCCGACACGGTGCCGCGCGTCATCGCTCTCACCGTCCCCTTGACCCAGATGGCTGCATAGACATGCATGATGGTTGCCAGGATCAGCACCACCGCGGCCACCGAGTGCAGCAGCACGGCCGCACGCAGCGCCACCACGGGGAAGTACGGTGCGAACCACGGGCGCCAGAACATGATGCCCGTGACCAGCAGCACCGCCAGGCTGACGGCCATGGCCCAGAAGGTCATCTTCTGCCCGTAGTTGTACTTGCCCACTGGCGGCATGCCAGCCTTGTTGCCTCGCAGCATCTCGCCCATCTTCGCGCGCCACTCGCGGTCGGCAGCCGTGATGACGTTCTCGCGCCACAGGCGCAGGAACAGCACCAGGAAGCCCGCGCACATCAGCACCCCCATGAAGGGATGCAGGATGCGCGCCCACGAGCCGCCCCCGAACAGGTTGACGAAGAAGAAGAAGGCCGGGTGGAAGAAGGCCAGGCCCGACAGGCCCGCGAGCACGAACATCAGGGCGATGAACCAGTGGTTCATGCGCTCGGAGTCCTTGTAGCGTTGCAGCATCTTGCCCATCACGCCTCCTCCTTCTCGGCCTTCTCTTCGATCGGGCCCACCTTCATGTAGTGGAAGAACCCGGCCACCACCGCGCCGAGCATGCCGGCCACCGCCAGAGGCTTGGCCAGGCCCTTCCACAGCGACACCATCGGGCTGACCGACGGGTTCGCGGGGAGGTCCTCCAGCTCGGGCTTGTCGGCGTGCTTGAGCACGTACATCACGTGCGTGCCGCCCACGCCCGCCGGGTTGTACAGGCCCGCATTCTGGAAGCCACGGTCCTTGAGTTCGCCGGCGCGCTTCGTGCCGTAGGACACCATGTCGTCCTTCGTGCCGAAGGAGATGGCGCCCGTCGGGCAGGTCTTCACGCAGGCGGGCTCCAGGCCCACGCCCACCCGGTCGGAACACAAGGTGCACTTGTACGCCTTGTTGTCCTTCTCGCTGATGCGCGGGACGTCGAAGGGGCAGCCCTTGACGCAGTAGCCGCAACCGATGCAGTTCTCCGAGATGAAGTCGACGATGCCGTTGGCGTACTTGACGATCGCGCCCGGTGAGGGGCACGCCTTCAGGCAGCCAGGGTCCTCGCAGTGCATGCAGCCGTCCTTGCGGATCAGCCACTCGAGGCTGCCCTCCTTGGGCTCCACCTCGAAGAACTTCATCACCGTCCAGCTGCTGGGGGTGAGGTCGCTCGGGTTGTCGTACACGCCAATGTTGGTGCCGACGTCGTCACGCAGGTCGTTCCAGTTCATGCAAGCCACCTGGCAGGCCTTGCAGCCGATGCACTTGGACTCGTCGATGAGCTTGGCGACCTGCGGGGCGGCGGTGCGCACCTGAGGCGTGGGCAGCGTGGTGGCCGAGCGGGCCACCACGTCGAGGGATTGAAGACTGGCCATCGGGTCCTCCTCAAGCCTTCTCGATGTTGACCAGGAACGCCTTGTACTCCGGCGTCTGCGAGTTGGCGTCGTCGACGAACGGGGTCAGTGCGTTGGCGAGGTAGCCGTTCTGCGTCACGCCCTTGAAGCCCCAGTGGATGGGGATGCCGACGTGATGGACCTTCTTGCCATTCACATCGAGCGCCTTCATCCGCTTGGTGACCACGCAGGCCGCCACCACCTCGCCCCGGTTGGAGCGCACCTTGACCCGGTCGCCCTGCTTGATGCCCTTGTCCCGGGCCAGCTCCTCGCCGATCTCGACGAAGGGGGCCGGCTGGACGATGGCATTGCTGCGGGCGTGCTTGGTCCAGTAGTGCAGGTGCTCGGTGAGCCGGTAGGTGGTAGCCGCGTACGGGAACTCCTCCTTCTTGCCGAAGGCCTCCAGGTCACCCTTGTAGACGCGCGCAGCCGGGTTGCTGACGGCCTTCGGGTTGCTCGGGCACATCAGGTTCACGCCCACCGGCGTCTCGAAGGGCTCGTAGTGCTCCGGGAAGGGGCCTTCGGCCATGCCCACCGCGTGCAGCCGCGCCACACCCTCGGGGTTCATGATGAAGGCACCCACGCCCTGGTCGGGGGCGGCGTCCGGACGCATGTCCGGCACATCCGCGCCGCCGGCCCAGCTCGAGCCGTTCCAGGCGAGGTACTTGCGGGAGGGATCCCAGGGCTTGCCGTTCGCATCTGCGCTCGCGCGGTTGTAGAGGATGCGCCGGTTGGCCGGCCAGGAGAAGCCCCAGTTCGGGAACACGCCCAGGCCCGTGGGGTCGCTGGTGTCGCGCCGCGCCGTGAGGTTGCCCGTGGGACCCCAGCAGCCGGCGTAGATCCAGTTGCCGCAGGAGGTCGTGCCGTCGTCGCGCAGCATCGCGAAGCCGGGCAGTTGATCGCCCTTCTTCACGAGCACCTTCGGCGGCTCCTTCGGGTTCTTCGGGTCGGGCGGGGACATGACGTCTTCCAGCGCGCGGCCGTTGATCTCGCGCAGCACCTCGCCGGCTTGCGGCACGTTGCCGTTGATGTACGGCCACGAGAGTGCGGCCACCGGCTCGGGCAGCGTGCCGCCGTCCTTGGCGTACATCCCGCGGATCTTCATGAACAGCCGCGCGATGATCTCCGAGTCGGGCTTGGCCTCGCCCGGCGGATCGACGGCCTTCTCCTTCCAGCTGATGACGCGGCTGGAATTGGTGAAGGTGCCGGTCTCCTCGGCGAAGCAGGCCGTGGGCAGGCGGAAGACCTCGGTCTTGATCTCCTCGGGCTTGACGTCGTTGAGCGGGCCGAAGTTCTTCCAGAACTCGCTCGTCTCCGTCTCCAGCGGGTCCAGCACCACCAGGTACTTCAGCTTAGCCAGGCCCGAGCTCAGCTTCTTCTTGTTGGGCACGGCCGCCAGCGGGTTGAAGCCCTGGCAGATGAAGCCGTTCATCTTGCCCTGCTGCATGCGCTCGAACATGGCCAGCACGTCGTAGGCACCGTCGCGCTTGGGCAGCCAGTCGTAGGCGAAGTCGTTGTCCTTCGTCGCCGCACCCCCGTAGTAGGCCTTCATCAGGCTCGTGTGCCACTTCGGGAAGTTCTGCGTGAAGGCCATCTGGTTGGGCCGCAGCGGCTTGCCCGTGCGCGCCTCCAGGTACTTCGTGCGCGTGTCGTCGGCGTCCGTGGGCGCGCTGATGTAGCCCGAGAGGTTCTCCGGCAGCGCGCACATGTCGGTGATGCCCTGCACGTTGGCGTGCCCGCGCAGCGCGTTCACCCCGCCGCCCGGCCGGCCGATGTTGCCCAGCAGCAGCTGGATCATGGCCATGGTGCGGATGTTCTGCGAGCCGTGGCTGTGCTGAGTCCAGCCCAGGGCGTAGCAGATCGTCATCACCTTGTCGGCCGCCGAGGTGGCCGCCAGCATCTCGCACACCTTCAGGAACTGGTCCTTGGGCGTGCCGGTGATCTTGCTGACGAGCTCGGGCGTGTACCGGGCATAGTGCTTCTTCATCTGCTGGAAGACGCACTGCGGGTTCTGCAGCGTGTCGTCCGTCAGCACGAAGCCGTCCTTGCCGAGCTGGTAGCCCCAGGTCGCCTTGTCGTAACTGCGCTTGTCGACGTTGTAGCCGCTGAAGAAACCGTTGTCGAACGAGAAGCCCTCCTTGACGAGGAAGGTCGCGTCCGTGTTCAGCTTGACGTAGTCATGATGGATCTTGTCGTTCGACAGCAGGTAGTTGATGACACCTGCCAGGAAGGCGATGTCGGTGCCCACGCGGATGGGCGCGTAGTAGTCCGCCACCGCCGCGCTGCGCGTGAAGCGCGGGTCGACCACGACGAGCTTGGCCTTGCGCTGCTGCATCGCCTCGGTCACCCACTTGAACCCGCAGGGGTGGGCTTCGGCGGCATTGCCGCCCATGATCAGGACGAGATCCGTGTTCTTGATATCCGTCCACGAGTTGGTCATCGCTCCGCGACCGAAAGTCGGGCCCAGACTGGACACCGTCGGCGCGTGTCAGATGCGCGCTTGCGTATCGATCGCGACCATTCCCAGGCCGCGCGCCACCTTCACCGTGAGATAACCGGACTCGTTGGAAGCCGCCGACGAGGCGAGGATGCCGGTGGTGTTCCACCGGTTCACCGTCACGCCCTTGTCGTTGGCCTTGACGAGGTTCGCGTCGCGGTCGGCCTTCATGTGCTTGGCCACCCGCGTGAGCGCCTCGTCCCAGGAGATGTTCTTCCACTCGCTGGAGCCAGCCTCGCGGACCTGCGGCACCTTCACGCGGTTGGGCGACTGGATCATGTCCATCACGCCGGCGCCCTTCGGGCACAGCGTGCCGCGGTTCACCGGGTGGTCGGGGTCTCCCTCGACGTGGATGATCGAAGCCTTGACGTTCTTCGCCTTGTCGCCGAGGGTGTACATCACCAGGCCGCAGCTCACCGAGCAGTACGGGCAGGTGCTGCGGGTCTCGGTCGTCCGGGCCAGCTTGAAGTTGCGCGTCTCGGCCAGCGCCGCAGTGGGCGAAAAGCCTAGCGCCACGAGACTGGAACCTACCAGCCCCGCTCCACTGACCCGGAAGAATTGCCTCCGGTTCATGTCCATGTTTGAGCGTCTCCTACCCGGGCCATCCTCCACCCGGGCAATGGGGTTGCACAGTGGCGGTCACGCCGCACAGCGCGAGTCTCACGGAGCGCTTGTCGCCTGGCAATCAGGGTCAGCCCATGGGGACAGCCCCTGTGCGGCGACAATTCCGCGGCAAAGCGTCAGACATACTGGACACGTCGAGGGTTAGTGCTGACATGAACGATTTACACCGCAAGGGCGATGTCACCGGAATCGTGCTCGCGGGCGGACAGGGCCTGCGCATGGGCGGCGTGGACAAGGGCCTGCAGCCCTATGCCGGGCGGCGCCTGGTGGAACACGCGCTGCAGCGTCTGCGGCCGCAGGTGGACACGCTGATGGTCAATGCCAACCGCAACCTGCAGGCCTACGCCGACCTGGGCGTGCCGGTGTGTCCGGACGAGCACCCGGGCTTCGCCGGCCCGCTGGCGGGTGTGGCCGCCGGGCTCGCGCGCTGCCGCACGCCGTGGCTGGTCACGGTGCCCTGCGACACGCCGGGATTCCCGCTGGACCTCGTGGCGCGCCTGATGCAGGCGGCGAGCGAGGACGACGCTCAGGTGGCGATGGCCGCCACTTTGCAGGACGGGCGGCTGCAGCCCGAGCCGGTGTTCTGCCTCGTGCGGGCCGACCTGCGCCCGAGCCTGCTGGCCTTCCTGCAGGCCGGCCAGCGCAAGGTCGACCGCTGGACCGCGCAGCACCGCTGCGCCACCGCCGTCTTCGAGACCGCGGCGGACTTCGACAACCTCAACACGCTGCAGGACCTGCAGCGCGCGGCAGCGCCTGCGGCTACGCCTGCACCCGACTGAGTGCCGAAGGCGGCTCGCCCCCCGGGCGCACGCGCACGGCGCAGAACTTGAACTCCGGGATATGCGCCACCGGGTCGAGGGCCGGGTTGGTCAGGCGGTTGATGGCGGCCTCGGCCCAGCAGAAGGCGGCGAACACCGCGCCCTCGGGCATGTGCTCGTCGGCGCGCGCCCACAAGCTCACGCGGCCCCGGCGCGACTCCACCGTCAGCAGGTCGCCAGGCGCCGCGCCCAGACGCCTGAGCTCATGCGGGTGCAGCAGCAGCACCGGGTCGGGCTCCAGCGCGTCCAGCACGGCGCTCCTGCGCGACATGCTGCCGGTGTGCCAGTGCTCGAGCTGCCGGCCGGTCAGCAGCACCAGCGGATAGTCCTCGTCGGGTCGCTCGTCGGCGGGCACGAGCCCGGCCGGAACGAAGCGCGCGCGGCCGCCCTCGCGCGGGAAGTGGTCGGTGAAGACCACGCGCTCGCCCGGGTCGCCCTCGTGTTCGCAGGGGTAGGTGACGGCCCCCTCGCGCTCGAGCCGGCTCCAGCTGACGCCGGCGATGCTGGGCATCACCCGGCGCATCTCCTCGAAGACCCGCGGCACGGCAGCGGAGCAGTCGGCCGGCGTGGCCCCGTAGCCGCGCCAGTCCAGCCCGAGGTGACGGGCCATCTCCGCAATGATCCACAGGTCCTGCCGCGCCTGGCCCGGCAGCGGCAGCACGGGCCGCGCGAGCTGCACGAGGCGATCGGTGTTGGTGAAACTGCCCACCTTTTCGTGAAAGGCCGACGCCGGCAGCACCACGTCGGCCAGGCACGCCGTCTCGGTCAGGAAGATGTCCTGCACCACGAGCAGCTCCAGGCGCGCGAGGGCCTGCCGGGCGTGGTTCACGTCGGGGTCGCTCATCGCCGGGTTCTCGCCCATCACGTACAGGCCGCGCACCTGCCCGGCCAGCGCGGCCTTCATCACCTCCACCACCGTAAGGCCGGGCTCGCGGTCCAACCGGGAGACCGGCACGCCCCACGCCTGGGCCACGCGCTCGCGCGCCGGCTCCTCGCCCACCCGGTGGTAGTCGGGGTACATCATCGGGATGAGACCGGCGTCGGAGGCGCCCTGCACGTTGTTCTGCCCGCGCAGCGGATGCAGCCCGGTACCCGGGCGCCCGATCTGCCCGGTCGCCAGCGCGAGGGCGATGAGGCAGCGCGCGTTGTCGGTGCCGTGCACGTGCTGGCTCACGCCCATGCCCCACAGGATCATCGAGGCGCGGCTCGTGGCGTAGGCGCGCGCGACCTCGCGCAGGGTGTCGGCAGGGATGCCGCACACCGCGGCCATCGCCTCGGGCGCGTAGGCCCGCACGTTGTCGCGCAAGGCCTCGAAGCCCTCGGTGCGGTCGCGCACGAAGGCCTCGTCCACCAGGCCTTCCTCCACGATGACATGCAGCATCGCGTTGAGCAGGGCCACGTCGGAGTCGGGCCGGAAGGCCAGGTGGCGCCAGGCGTGGCGCGCGAGCTCGCTGCCGCGCGGATCCATGACGACGAGCCGCGTGCCGGCGCGCACCGCATTCTTGATCCAGGTGGCCGCCACCGGATGGTTCACCACCGGATTGGCACCGATCACGATCACCAGGTCGGCCTGCGCCACATCGCGCACCGGGTTGCTCACCGCCCCCGAGCCGATGCCCTCCAGCAGCGCGGCCACGCTCGAGGCGTGGCACAGCCGGGTGCAGTGGTCGACGTTGTTGCTGCCCAGGCCCAGCCGCACGAGCTTCTGGAAGAGATAGGCCTCCTCGTTGCTGCCCTTGGCCGATCCGAAGCCCGCCAGCGCATGCGGCCCGTGCGTGTCGCGGATGCGCCGCAGCCCGCCGCCTGCCGCCTCCAGCGCCTCCTCCCAGCTGGCCTCGCGGAACCAGCCGCGCGCGGTGTGCATGTCCGGCGCCAGCGCCGGGTCCTTGGGAGCATCGGCGCGGCGAATGAGCGGCACCGTCAGGCGTTCGGGATGGTGCGGGTAGTCGAAGCCGAAGCGCCCCTTCACGCACAGCCGGCCCTCGTTGGCCGGGCCGTGGCGGCCCTCGGCGCGCACGATGCGATCGTCCTTGACCTGGTAGGCGACCTGGCAGCCCACGCCGCAGTAGGGACACAGGCTGTCCACGGTGCGGTCGGGCACCACGGCGCCGGCGCCGTGCGCCGGGGCGAGCGCACCGGTGGGGCAGGCCTGCACGCACTCGCCACAGGCCACGCAGGAGGACGCGCCCATGGCGTCGTCCATGTCGAAGACGATGCGCGCATGCGCGCCGCGCCCGGCCAGGCCGATGACGTCGTTGCCCTGCTCGTCGCGGCAGGCACGCAGGCAGCGCGTGCAGTGGATACAGGCGTCCAGGTTCACCGCCATGGCCGGATGGGAGAGGTCGGCCGGCGGCTGCACCCGCGGCGCGAAACGCGAGGGCCCCACCTGGAGCGCCTGGGCCCAGCGCCGCACGGCGTTGTCCGGCAGGGGGTCAGCACCACCATCGGCGGGGCTGATCTCTCCTGCCAGCAACTCCAGCACCATCTGCTGCGCGCGCCGCGCGCGCGGGCTAGCGGTGCGCACCCGCAGGCCTTCGGCAGCGCGCCGGCAGCACGATGCCGCCAGCGTGCGCTCGCCTTCCACCTCCACCACGCAGGCGCGGCAGTTGCCCGCCGGCTCCAGGCCCGGCTCGTGACACAGGTGCGGGATCTCCGTGCCGTGCTCGCGCGCGACCTCCCACAGCGTCTGGCCGGCGCGAGCCTGCACCGCACGGCCGTCCAGGTGCAGCGTCACCGGGGCCGGCGCCGGGCCGCCGCCGGCCGCTTCGGGGGCGGGGATGCGGGCGTTCATTCCAGCTCCTGCGGGAAGTACTTCAGGACGCAGTCCGGCGCATTGGGAGCCGCCTGCCCCAGGCCGCAGATCGACGCGTCGCGCATGACCTGCGACAGGTCTGCCAGCAGCGCGGCGTCCCAGCGCGGTGCGTCCATCACCGCGCGGGCCTTGGTGGTACCCACCCGGCAGGGCGTGCACTGCCCGCACGACTCGTGTTCGAAGAAGCGCATGACGTTGCGCGCCGCGTCCCGCGCGAGGTCGGTGTGCGCGTCGCTGCGCGACAGCACGATGACGGCGGCCGATCCGATGAAGCAGCCGTGGGGCTGCAGGGTGTCGAAGTCCAGCGGCACATCGGCCAGCCGCGCCGGCAGGATGCCGCCCGAGGCGCCGCCCGGCAGGTAGGCGTACAGCTCGTGGCCGGGCAGCATGCCGCCGCAGTGCTCATCCACCAGCTCGCGCAACGTGATGCCCGCCGGCGCGAGCTTCACGCCGGGTTCGCGCACGCGGCCGCTGACGCTGAAGCTGCGCAGGCCGCGGCGCCCGTGGCGGCCCTGGTCGGCGAACCAGGCCGCCCCCCTTTCGACGATTTCGCGCACCCAGTGCAGCGTCTCGAGGTTGTGCGCGAGCGTGGGCCGGCCGAAGAGCCCGACCTCCGCCACATAGGGCGGGCGCAGCCGCGGCAGGCCGCGCCGGCCCTCGATGGACTCGATCATCGCGGACTCCTCGCCGCAGATGTAGGCGCCCGCACCGCGGCGCAGCTCGATCGGCGGCAAGGTCCAGCCCGACAGCAGCGCGGGCAGCGCCGCCTGCGCCCGCCCAAGCTCGTGCGCCAGCATCGCGCGTGCACCGTGGTACTCGTCGCGCAGGTAGATCCACACCGCGTCGATCCCCACGGCCCAGGCGGCCACGAGCATCCCCTCGATGAAGCGGTGCGGGTCGCGCTCGAGGAAGTGGCGGTCCTTGAAGGTGCCCGGCTCGCCCTCGTCGATGTTCACGGCCAGGTGGCGCGGCGCGGGCTGCGCCCGCACGACGCGCCACTTGCGCCCGGCCGGAAAGCCTGCGCCCCCCAGGCCGCGCAGGCCCGCATCCTCGAGCTGCGCGATCACCGACTCGGGCGTGTGGGCGCCACGCGTGCAGGCCTGCAGCAGCGCGTAGCCCCCCTGCGCGAGGTAGGCGTCGAGGTCGATGAAGCCCTCGAGCACCTCGTGGCGAGAGCCGGCCTGCACGGCCGCCTGCACCGCCTCGACGCTGCCGGGCGCCACCGGGTGCTGGTGCACGGAGACCGCCGGCGCGCGCTCGCAGCGCCCGATGCACGGCGCCGGCACCACCCGCACGCCGTGCCCGAGCACATCGGGCAACCGTGCCAGGAGATCCTGCGCGCCGGCCAGTTCACAGGCCAGCCCGTCGCACACGCGCACTGTCAGCGGCGCAGCGGCGGCGAGCGCGGGGTCGCCCTCGCGAACGATCTCGAAGTGGTGATAGAAGCTCGCCACCTCGTACACCTGCGCCTGAGACAGGCCCATGCGCTCGGCCAGGGCCGCCAGGTGCGGCGTGGCCAGGCGCCC
>JBMOGN010000012.1:0-30437 GCA_049318345.1 Rubrivivax sp.
GCTTCCTCGTGCTCGTGGCGGAGCGGCTCGTGGCGCAGGTGCGGCCCGACGACCTCGTGGCCCGGCTGGGCGGCGACGAGTTCGCCGTGCTGCTGCGCCGCCAGGCCCCGCGCGACGTGGTGGAGGATGTCGCACGCCGCATCCAGGACGCCGTGCGCAAGCCCTACCTCGTGGCCGGCAACGAGCTCACCAGCAGCGCCAGCATCGGCATCACCAGCAGCGAGCACGGCTACGACAACCCCGACGACATGCTGCGCGACGCCGACATCGCCATGTACCGCGCCAAGTCCGCCGGCAAGGCGCGCCATGTGGTCTTCGACTCGACGATGCACGCGGAGCTGGCACGCAAGATGCGCCTGGAAGCCGACCTGCGCCACGCCGTGGCCGACGGCAGCCTGCAGGTGGCCTACCAGCCGATCTTCAGCCTGCCCGGCCGGCGCCTGACTGGCTTCGAGGCGCTGGCGCGCTGGCACCACCCGGAGTTCGGCGAGGTCGAGCCGCAGGAATTCATCGCCCTGGCCGAGGAATCCTCGCTCGTGCTGGACATCACCGATCTCGTGCTGGCCCGCGCGTGCAGCCAGCTGCACCGCTGGCAGGGCATATCGCCGGAGTGGGCCGACCTGAAGATGCGGGTGAACATCGCCGACAAGGACATCGCCCAGCGCAACCTGCTGCCGCGCGTGAAGGCGGCGCTGCAGGCCAGCGGGCTGCGCGCCGGCTACCTGACGCTGGAGCTCACCGAAGGCATCATCATGCGGCGCCTGGCCACCGAGCGCAGCGCGCTGGAGGAGCTGCGCGCCTTCGGCCTGCGGCTGAGCATCGACGACTTCGGCATGGGCTACTCCTCGCTGGCCCACCTCTCGGCGCTGCCCATCGACAGCCTGAAGATCGACCGCAGCTTCGTGGCCGAACTCTTCCACCGCGAGGGCGCGGGCACCATCGTGCGCACCATCATCGGCCTGGGGCGCTCGCTGGGCATGCAGGTGGTGGCCGAGGGCATCGAGACGCCCGAGCAATTCCAGTGGCTGCTGGAGGCCGGCTGCCTGTCGGGCCAGGGGCGGCACCTGGCGCACCCGCTGGACGCGCCGGCGGTGGAGCGGCTGCTCGGCGGCCTGGCGGAGCGGCCCGAGCCCGGCGCGGCGGCCGTGGCGGCGGTCGCTGCCCTGCCGCCCGAGCCGGCGACGATCCTGCACTGAGCCGGCGTGCGCCCGGCCGCAGCAGGATGCACCGTGAAGCTGGTGCGCTTTCGTGAACGATGCACGCCCGCGACACCTGGAAGGCTCGTGACCTTCAAGTTCAGCCGAATCCGGCCGATTGGACTCGTCATGTCAACGACCCCGACGCGCGCCGTCCGCCGCAGGGGTGACCTTCCCGGAGCGCCCTGATGCCCTGTCCTGTCTCCTTCCGCTCCGTCTTGCGCGCACCGGCCGTTCGAGCACGCCTCGTGGTGCTGGTGGTTCTCGGCGCCTCGGGCGCCGCCGCCCACGCGCAGGCCAGCATTTCGGGCGACCTGAGCCGCGTCCTGGAGGCGCCGGTCGCCCATGCGTGCTCCAGGCCACCATGCATGAAGGCGGCGCCCGTCGACAACACGAGCCAGCCGTGGGCCCGTAACCTGTCGGGCACCCTGTACGTGCAGGCCATCGTCTACGCGCGCCCGGTCGCAGGGTACCTCGCCTCGCTGCGCGCCTTCGTGCTCGCCAACGGGGGCTCGGTACGCCATGAATACGCCACGCTCAACGCGCTGTCGGTCATGATCCCGGGCCCGGCCGTCCGCCTCCTGGCGGCACGGCCCGAGGTGACCACCATCTCCCCGAACCGTGTCGCCGCCCGCAGCGACAGTCCGCTGCAGGAGGCCGCCGGCACCGACGCCGACGAGCGGGGTGCCCAGGGCGAACGCGACAGGCGCTACACGGGCAAGGGCGTGGGCATTGCCGTGCTCGACTCGGGCATCATGGCCGGGCACCGCAACTTCAAGGGCGAAATCAAGGACATGCCCAAGGGCGGGCGAGTGCGGGATTCGCGCATCGCCGCCTCGGTGGACCTGGTTCGCCGCGTCCCCGACGAGGAGTGGCGGGTGGGCGTGGACACCTCCGCCGACATGGCCGCCGCCTGCCTGCGCAGCAACCCGAACGCCGCCTACGCCGACGCCTACGGTCACGGCACGCACGTGGCATCCGTGGCGGCCGGGAACGGCGGGTACTACAAGTCGCTGGACTCCACCGGCATCGCACCGGAAGCCCACCTCTTCGACGTGCGCGTGCTGGACCAGATGGGTCTGGGGCGCATCGAGGAGATCCTGGCGGGCATCGACTGCGTGATCCGGCGCGCCCCGGATCTGCGCGTGCGGGTGATGAACCTGAGCCTGGCCAGCGACTCCACCGAGACCTACCTCACCGATCCGCTGTGCCAGGCCGTGCGCATCGCCACGGCCACCGGCATCACGGTGGTGGTGGCCGCAGGCAACTTCGGGCAGAGGCGCAACGCTTTGGGCAACCTGGAGGAGGTCTACGGCCGCATCGGCTCGCCCGGGATCGACCCGTCCGTCATCACGGTGGGCTCCGTCAACTGGCGCAACACGGCCACCCGGGCCGACGACAGCGTCAACCACTTCAGCTCCCGCGGACCCACCCGCGGGGTCAGGATGACGCCGCTGGGCCCGGTGCGCGACAACCTGTTCAAGCCCGACCTCGTGGCGCCAGGCAACCGGGTGCCCGGTTCGCGGGCCAGCGATGCGACGGGCAACCGGCCGACGCTTCTGCAGAACTACCCCGACCTCGAGGTGCAGTCCACGAGCCGCCGCAACGCGGCGGAGCGCCTGATGACGCTCAGCGGCACGTCCATCGCATCGCCCGCGGTGGCCGGCGCGGTGGCGCGCATGCTGGAGGCCAATCCGGAACTCACGCCGCCGCTCATCAAGGCGATGCTGCAGTACACGGCCGAGCCTCTTGCGGGCGCCAACCTGCTGCAGCAGGGCACGGGCCAGCTCAACGTGCGCGGGGCCCTGGCGCTGGCGCGCCTCGTGCGCGACGGTCTGGCCACGGACATCCAGCGCGGCACCGTCCAGTCCGGCGCACCCATCGTTCGCCGCGGCGAGGCGATGCCGAGGCCGGAGACGACCATCGGCGGGCGCACCTTCTCCTGGAGCCAGATGGCCTTTGCCGGGGGCAACCAGGTGGTGTCCGGCCCAGCCCTCTTCACCAGCATGCAGCCGATCTGGGATCCGCGCCTGTCCTGGGGCCCAGCCGCCACCCTGCGCACCACCTTCGTCGGCGGTGGCCTGCCGGCAACCGAGCGCCCCCTCAACCAGCCCCTGCTGATGACCGGCGTGGTACTGGCCCGCTTCGGAGCCGCCAAGAGCCCGGCCACAGGCGTGACGCAACCGGTGCGGGATGTGGCGAAGTGGCTGGTGGGGTCGGGCGGCGGCAACACGCAGGCCGATCGCGGGCTGGTACTGGCCTCGGGCCTCGCGCTGGCCGAAGGACTCGCACTGGCCGAAGGCCTGGCGCTGGCCGAGGGCCTGGCGCTGGCTGAAGGGCTGGCGTTGGCCGAGGGGCTGGCACTGGCCGAAGGCCTGGCGCTCGCGGAGTCGCGGATCCAGGGCGAGTGACGCCCCTGGCGGGTGGGCAGGCGGGGCGCCGCCCTCGCCTGCCGTCCGCCGTTCAGGAGCCTGCCTGGCCGCCGCCGCTCAAGTTCCCGCTCGGTCCTGCCGATGAAGGAACGACGGGGTCGGCTTCACGACCCCTCACCGGAACCCGCGTTGCCGCTCCTCCCCCGCCTGATCAGGCTCAACCAGGCTCTGCTGCCCGACTACAACCGTCGGGCCAGCGTCTACTGGTGGACAGTCGCCCCATTGGGGCTGATTGCGATCGCGCACGCCGCGTGGGTGGTCTCGGGCCTGCCTGCCGTGGCACTGACCCAGGTGGCGGTGGGCGTGCTGCTGGCGGTGCTGGCTGCCTACTTCCCGATCCTGCTGCCGCGCACGGCCACCGCCTTTGCCGCCGGCGAGATCTTCGTCTTCCTGCTTCTGCTGTCACACGGGGTGGAGGCGGCGGTGCTCGCTGCCGCAGCCGAGGCGGGGGTGGCCACCTGGCGGGTGTCGCGCCGCTGGTCGTCGCGCATCGCCAGCCCGGCGCTGGGCGGGCTGTCGATGCAGATCGCCGGCCTGCTGCTGATGTCGGTGCTCGGCGAACTCGGGCGCCTGGGCGTGCCGCACCAGGGCGTGCTGGTGATGGCCACGCTGTGGTTCGCGGTGGTCCACTTCATCATCAACACGCTCCTGGTGGGGACGCTGCCGCGCCTGAAGCGCGGCGAATGGCCGAACTGGTCGGATCTGGCCGGCAACTTCGGCATCACCGCCGCGGTGTCGGCCGGCAGCGCCGCCGGCGCCGCGCTGCTGACCGTCAGCTTCCGCGACTCCGGCGTGGCCGTGATCCTGGTGGTGGGCCCGCCACTGGCGCTGGTGGTGGGCATGCTGCATGCCTTCTTCAAGCAGCAGGAGGCCTACCGGGAGATCAGCGAGGCCGCGGCGCAATCGGCGCGGCGCGAGGCGGAGATCACGGCGCGCCACCTGCAGGAGATGCACCACATCGCCTTCCACGACGCCCTCACCGGGCTGCCCAACCGGCGGCGGTTCGTCGAGGAACTGTCGCGTGCGGTGCAGACGGCCCGCGAGCAGCCCGAGGCCGGATTCGCGGTGATGTTCTTCGACTTCGACCGCTTCAAGGTCATCAACGACAGCCTAGGGCACGCGGCGGGCGACGACTTCCTCATCGAGGTGTCGCGGCGCATCTCCTCGCGCGTTCGGCCGAACGACCTCGTGGCCCGCCTGGGCGGAGACGAGTTCGCCGTGCTGGTGCGCGGCGCGCGGCCCATCGAGGGCATCGAGGAGCTGGCCACGCGCATGCAGGAAGCCGTCAGCCAGCCCTACATCGTCGCCGGCACGGAAGTCCGCAGCAGCGCGAGCATCGGCATCACAAGCAGCTCCCACGGCTACGAGCGCCCCGGGGACGTGCTGCGCGACGCCGACATCGCCATGTACCGGGCCAAGGCTGCCGGCAAGGCCCGCCACACGGTCTTCGACGCCGGCATGCACGCCGAGGTGGCCAGAAGGCTGCGCCTGGAGAGTGACCTGCGCCGGGCGCTGGCCGAGGGCCAGGTCGGGATCGCCTACCAGCCCATCGTCGAGCTCGGATCGGGCCGGCTGCTCGGCTTCGAGGCCCTGGCACGCTGGACCCATCCCGAGCTCGGCCCCGTGCGCCCGGACGAGTTCATCCCGATCGCGGAGGAGTCCGCGCTGATCGTCGAGCTCACCGACTCCGTGCTCGCCCGGGCCTGCCGCCAGCTGCGGCGCTGGCAGTCGCAGGACCCGTGCTTCGCCGAGCTGTTCCTGCACGTGAACGTCTCCGACCGCGATGTGGCCCAGCGCAACCTCGTGGCGCGCGTCAAGCGCGAACTCTTCGAGTCCTGCGTGCAGCCCCGGCACCTGACGCTGGAGCTCACCGAGGCCATCCTCATGCACCGCCTGTCCACCGAGCGCAGCGCGCTGGAGGAACTGCGCGCTTTCGGCGTGCGCCTGAGCATCGACGACTTCGGGGTCGGGTACTCCTCGCTCGCCCACCTGTCCACCCTGCCCATCGACAGCCTGAAGATCGACCGCTCCTTCGTCTCCCGGCTCGGGGTGCGCGCCGACGACGCCTCCATCGTGCGCACGATCCTCAACCTCGGCCGCTCCCTGGACAAGACCGTGATCGCCGAGGGTGTGGAGACGGTGGAGCAACTGGAGACGCTGCGCCAGCTCGGCTGCCACATCGGCCAGGGCTACCAGATGCACACCCCGCTGTCGGCGCAGGCGGTGGACGCCCTGCTCGAACGCCTGGCCGCTCCGCCCGTGGTGCCGGCCGCAGAAATCCTGGCCGAGCCGGCCCGGCTCTTCCACTGACGCCCGGCAGCCTGCGGGAACCGCGCGTGCGCGGTACTTTGTCACGCCGCCCGCCCGCGCCCACCCTTGATCGGCGC
Source organism: Rubrivivax sp. (assembly GCA_049318345.1). GTDB lineage: Bacteria > Pseudomonadota > Gammaproteobacteria > Burkholderiales > Burkholderiaceae_C > Rubrivivax. The sequence goes on from JBMOGN010000012.1 coordinate 6,016, forward strand.
AATTGCGGGTCAAGTCCGTGCCTGTTCGGTCGATACCGAGACGAATGACGTCAGGAGAGGACTCGGCCATGGACTTCAGCCCCGACTCGGTTGGCAGGCCTCGCGCCGCCCATCTGGTTTTACCGAACCGGACTCGTCTCCATTGGGCCGCGCTGGGGACCCTGTGCCTGCTGGTGCTCTTCCTGCTGGCCGGCGCCCTTCCGGCCCGTGCCCAGACCCTGGGCACGCTGCTGGCCAGCCTGCCACCTTCGGTGAGCACGAAGCTGTCGGAAGACCTGCGTCTGCGGCTGCCCACCGTCTCCCCGGGCGACAGCGGCCGGTGGGTCAAGCACGACGGCGCGCAGGTGCTGGTCAAGGCGCTCGTGTTCAGCAACTCCCCCGACCCGGCGTTGGTCGACCTGCGCGCCGCCGTGATCGCCGGCGGGGGTACGGTGTACATGCGCTTCGTGTCCACGCGCGGGCTGTCGGTGATGATGCCTGCCACCGGGCTCATCAATCTCGCCCGGCGCGCCGACGTGCTCAGCATCTCGCCCAACCGCGTCACCACGCGCAGCTTCAGCCTGCTGGAGCAGTCGGTGGCGCTGAGCAACGGCGCGGCGGGCGTGCGGGTAAGCCAGGCCGGGGGAAGGTACACGGGCCTCACTGGCGAGGGTGTGGGCATCGCGGTGCTGGACTCCGGGATCATGCGCTCGCACGCGAACTTCGCCGACGCCGCCGGCGCCACGCGCGTGAAGTACGCGGTGGACTTCACGCGTGTCACCGACGCGAAGATCGCCAACCTGAACGACTGGACCGGCGGCATCGACGGCTCCGACGCCATGGCCCCGGGCAGCCCGGCGCGCCTGCGCCTGGAAGACCGGATCAACAACTACGAGACCCTCGAGCCCGACGCCGATTACTACGGGCATGGCACGCACGTGGCCTCGATGGCCGCCGGCCGTGCGTTCACGCGCGTGCCGGAGTCCACCGGCGTGGCGCCGGGGGCAAACCTGTACGACGTGCGCGTGCTGGACCGCCAGGGCATCGGCTCGGTGGGTGACGTGCTGGCAGGCATCGACTGGGTGATCTATCACTCGCGCGCGCGCAACATCCGCGTCATGAACCTGAGCCTGGCCTCGGACTCCACCGAGAGCCACCTCACCGACCCGCTGTGCCGCGCCGTGCGCAGCGCGGTGGCCGCCGGCATCACGGTGGTGGTGGCGGCAGGCAACTTCGGCAAGGGTGCCGCCGGCAACGAGGTGCTGGGCGCGATCGGCTCGCCCGGCATCGAGCCTGCGGTGATCACGGTGGGCTCGGCCAACTCCCGGGGCACGCCGCAGCGAAGCGATGACCTCGTCAGCGGCTTCAGCTCGCGCGGGCCCACGCGGGGCGCGCTCGTCGACGCGCTGGGCGTGAAGACGCGCGACCACGCCCTGAAGCCCGACCTCGTGGCCCCCGGCAACAAGGTGCTGGGCGCCATGGCCACGGACCTCACCGGTGCCCTCTCCTACCTGCCGCGGACCTACCCCGCGATCGTGCCTGCTGCGAGCGGAACGACCCCCGTCACGCGGCTGATGACCCTCAGCGGCACCTCCGTGGCGGCGCCGGTGGTGGCCGGTACCGTGGCCCTGATGCTGGAGGCCAACCCGGGCCTGACCCCGCCGCTGATCAAGGCCATCCTGCAGTACACCGCGGAGCCGCTGGCCAACGCCAGCCTCGTGCAGCAGGGTGCCGGCCACGTCAACGCCGACGGCGCCACGGCGCTGGCGCGCGTGATCCGGCCGAACCTCATGGCCGATGTCGAGGCCGGCACGATCATGCCCGGCGCCTCGCTGCTGGCTACCGGGCGCAGCATGCCCGGTTCGCGCTCCGTGCCCGGCGGCCCGGGCAAGTGGAGCCAGCTGATCTTCGCCGGCGGCAACCGGCTCTTCAGCGGCGACCGGCTCTTCTCCGTCTACCAGCCCGCGTGGGACCACCGCCTCTCGTGGGGCGGCCGCCCGGTGGCACTGCGCACCACCGCGCAGTTCTGGCCGGCCGTCGCAGGGGTGAACCCCGGGGGCACCTACGTGGCCGCCTTCAACGAGGAGCGGCTGGTCGCCGGGCGCTTGCAGCTGTTCACGGCGGGCGTGCAGTCCGCCTCAGGGCTGGCGGGCAAGACATCGCTGCTGCAACGCAAGGGCCTCTTCAGCCCCACGGCTTCCATTGCGCAGCTGCTCGCGAGCAACCGGGGCGTCGCCCTGCCCACCGGGCTGGCACTGGCCGAAGGGCTGGCGCTGGCCGAAGGCCTCGCCCTGGCCGAGGGGCTCGCACTGGCCGAAGGCCTGGCGCTGGCCGAGGGCCTGGCGCTGGCCGAGGCGAAGCTCATGGGCCAGGGCCTGGCGCTGGCCGAAGGCCTCGCGCTGGCCGAAGGCCTGGCGCTGGCCGAGACAAACGTCAAGGCGGGCGAGTAGGGCCCTCCAGGCACGGGCCGGCAAGGATTTCGAACGGATCACAACAACAGACTCAAAGGGAGCACGGAGCATGTTCAAGGCACCCGCATCGACCACCCGCCCTCGCAGCGCCGCGGCGCGCGCCTCGCAAGCCGCACGCGCGCTACTCGCGCCAGCCGTCGTCGGCCTGGCGCTGGCGGCCCAGCCGGCCGCCGCCGCGCCGGTGCCCGCCGGCACGATGCTGGCGCCCGACCTGGCGGAGCTGCTGGCACGGGCCGACTGCACCGGCAACAACGCCTCGGTGCGCGACGGCCGGCCGCTGCCGAGCTGGGCACGCACGCAGCCTGGAGCTGGAGCGAACAGGCAGCCTGTCACCTACGCGCAGGTAATCATCCTGGGCCGCGACGACATCGACCCGCTGTTCTGGAGCTTCCGGATCATGTACGGCTCGGACAAGCGGTGGGCGCCGCAGGCCGGCCCGAACCGCGCCTCGTCCTACGTGCGCTACCTGTCGGTGCCGGCCCTGTCGGCGATGGTGGCGGTGTGCGACCTGCAGCGCCTGGGCCACCCCACCGACTGGAGCTACAGCTGGTTCGTGCGCAGCGTGGTGCCCAACCGCATGACCTTCCGCTCGCAGAGCCACCTGGAGCAGGCCACCGGTGCCGTCAATGGCCCCCTGGACGCCGGGTCGCCGCGGCAGGTCATGGGCGGCTCGCAGTACGCCGGGCTGGACGGCACCGGCGTCGGCGTGGCGGTGCTGGACTCCGGAATCATGTGGAACCACCGCAACTTCCAGGACGCAAGGGGCCAGAGCCGCGTGCGGCGCGCGGTGGACTTCACGCGCGTCACCAGCGCCGGCCTGTTCGGTTCCCGCGAGTGGGAGCCGGGCGTGGACAAGGTGGGCTTCTTCAACGAGGGCATGGACTGGGGCGACTGGTCCAGCCCGCGTGACCCGGCCCGCAAGACCGTCGAGAGTGCCGTCGCGAGCGACCGCAAGGCCCTGGCGGACCTGCACGGCCACGGCTCGCACGTGGCCTCCGTGCTGGCCGGCCGCGGCTCCTACCAGCACCCCAACAGCTCGGGCATCGCGCCCAATGCCGACCTCTACGACGTCAAGGTGCTGGGCGACGACGGCGTGGGGCGCCTGAGCGACCTGCTGTCGGGCATCGACTGGGTGCTGCACCACCACAAGCGGCTGGGCATCCGGGTGGTGAACCTGAGCCTGTCCACCGATTCGCGGGAGAGCGCCCACGTGGACGTGCTGGCCCGCGCCGCGCGCAGCCTCACCGCGGCCGGCATCACGGTGGTGGCCTCGGCCGGGAACTTCGGCAAGGATGGCAGCGGCCGTGAGGTCTACGGGGCCATCGGCTCGCCCGGACACGAGCCCACGGTGATCACCGTCGGCGCGGTGAAGACGGGCGACTCGGTGCTGCGCAGCGCGCACACGGTCAACACCTTCAGCTCGCGCGGCCCCACGCGCGGCGCGGCCTGGTACGACATCAACGGCAACCCGGCCACCTTCACGGTGAATCGCGACACGCGCCGGGCCGACAACTTCCTCAAGCCCGACCTCGTGGCCCCGGGCAACCGGATCATCGGCACGCGCGCGGACTGGTCGGCACTGGGCAGCATCCCCGACCTGCGGGTGTACGGGTACGGCGCCGCCGGCACCGCCGACACCGCGCTGATGCAGCTCAGCGGCACCTCGGTGTCGGCCCCCGCGGTGGCGGGCGCAGCAGCGCTGCTGCTGCAGGCCAACCCCGGCCTCACGCCGCCGCTGATCAAGGCCATCCTGCAGTACACGGCCACGCCGCTGGCCGGCGCCAACCTGCTGCAGCAGGGCACGGGCGAGCTCAACATCGCAGGGGCCATCGCCCTGGCACGCGCGCTGCGCACCGACCTGTCAGCGCGTATCGAGGCCGGCCAGATCGCAATGGGCGATCCCATCGCGATGGGACCCCTGCCCCCACCCGCCACCACCTTGCCCGGGCCGGTTGCAGGGCCGAGGCAGAACCTGGCCTGGAGCCGCATGGCCTTCGTCGGCGGGGCGAACATCGTCAGCGGCGAGCGCCTGTTCACCCACTTCCAGCCCCTGTGGGACCCGACCCTGGCGTGGATGGGCAAGCAGGTCTTCCGCACGGGGGTGACCTGGTGGTCGGCCTGGCCGGCCCGCGCCGGCGAACCGGACATGCCGGCGCGCACCTTCCCGCGCGTGGTCACCAAGGGCGGGTCGCTGGCCAACCAGCGCCTGCTCACCGCCGGCGTCTCGCTCGTCACGCCGCTGGCGGGCAAGAGCTCCTCGAAGCTCGCCACGGGCGTCTTCATGCCCACGGCGAGCCTGCTGTCCCGGCTCAACACCAGCACGGCGCATGTGCTGCCCAACGGGCTGGCCCTGGCCGAGGGCCTGGTGCTGGCCGAAGGCCTGGCCCTGGCAGAGGGCCTCGCGCTGGCCGAGGGCCTGGCCCTGGCCGAAGGGCTGGCTCTGGCCGAAGGGCTGGCCCTGGCCGAGGGCCTGGCGCTGGCCGAAGGGCTGGCACTGGCCGAGAGCGCGAAGAACCCACGCGGCGACTGACCGCCCCCGAACCACCAGGGCAGGACACCGACATGAACCTCCGCATGACACCCCACCGTGCCGCCACCCGCGCGCGCCAGCCGCTTGCACACCTGGCCCTGGCGGCCGCCAGCCTCGTGCTGGCCGCCGGCAGCCTGCTGTGCGCCCCGGCCGCGCAGGCCCAGACCCAGGGCTACAAGGTGGCGAGCGACCTGCAGCTGGCCCTCGACGCGAAGCAGGCCCCGGCCCAGCCCTGGGTGCGCGAGGTGAGCGGCCAGCGCGTCTTTCGCGTGCTGATCACCGGCCAGGCCCGCGGCGCGGACCTCGGCGCGGCGCGCGAGGACATCGTGCGCCGCGGCGGCACCGTGCTGTCCTACAGCGCCGCCACCTCCACCGTCGTGGCCGTGCTGCCGGCCGCGCAGGTGCGTCCGCTGGCCGAGCGGCCGGACGTGATGCACATCGCCCCCGACCGCGTGGTGACCGTGGCCGGCCTGCAGCCCGGCCAGAGTGCGCAGTCGATCGCCATCCCGGGCTTCGCGCCGAGCATGGCCACTGCGCGCGGCCGCAACGACCTGGCCCTGCTGGGCGAGTAGGCGCAGCCGAGTCCGATCGCCGAAAGCGGCACGAGTTCACGAAGCCACGGACTGCATCGGCCCTCCCCCCGTGTTCAGGGGGCCGAGAGGCTGTCCAATTCCTGAGTTGTCCAACCCGACTCCCGGCCCGCTCCCCGGGGAACCAGCCATGCACATCGCTGCCTTCCCTTTGCCCGCCTTGTCCCGCCGGCTGCTGCTGACCGCCTCCACCGCGCTGGTACTGAGCCTGGCCACGGTCGCTGCGCAGGCCTCGGCGCTCCCCAGCGTGGCCTTCCAGAACCTGACCGCCGGCCAGCAGGGCAAGATCGCCGCCGACGTGCGCGGCACGATCCTGGCGCCCAAGATCACGACCCAGGCCACCTGGGCCCTGGACCTCGTGAGTCCGGCCGGCCCGGCCTTCCCGACCGTGCGCTACCTCAAGGCGCTCGTGTTTTGCGACTGCACCGACCCCGAGATGGCCGACCTGCGCCAGGCGGTGATACGGGCTGGCGGCTCGGTCTACATGCGCTACCTGTCGGTGCGGGGCCTGTCGGTGATGCTGCCTTCCGCCGGCGTGCTGGAGGTTGCAAAGCGCGCAGAGGTGCAGAGCATCTCGCCCAACCGGCTCACCACGCGCAGCTTCAGCGTGCTCGAGCAGTCGGTCAACGTCAACCAGGTGGCCGCCCCCGCGAGCAGGGTGAGGCAACTCATCGCCCCCAACCTCTACAGCGGGGTGACCGGCGCAGGCGTGGGCATCGCCATCCTCGACTCGGGGATCATGCGCAACCACGACAACTTCCGTGACGGCGTCGGGGCCACACGCGTCCTGCGGGCGGTGGACTTCACGGCCACGAACGACGCCAGCATGGCGGGCCTGCAGGACTGGAAGGCCGGCCTGGACGCCTCTGGCGATCTGCTGACCCCGGGGTCGGCCGCGCGCCTGGCCTACGAGTCGCGCATCAACAACACGGGCGGCAACCCCGAGGTGGACGGCTACGGCCACGGCACCCATGTGGCCAGCGTGGCCGCCGGCCGGTCCTGGGGCCTCACGCCAAACTCATCGGGCCTCGCGCCCGGGGCCAACCTGTACGACCTCAAGGTGCTCGACGCCAAGGGTTTCGGCACCGTAAGCGATGTGCTGGCCGCCATCGACTGGGTGGTGATGCGCGCCCGCGAACTCAACATCCGCGTGATGAACCTGAGCCTGGCCGCCGACTCCACCGAGTCCTACGTCACCGACCCCCTGTGCCGCGCCGTGCGCAGCGCCACCGCGATGGGCATCACGGTGGTGGTGGCGGCCGGCAACTTCGGCAAGCGCGCTGATGGCCGGGAGGTGTACGGCACGGTGGGCTCGCCCGGCATCGAGCCCTCGGTGATCACAGTGGGCTCGGCCAACACGCTGGGCACGGGCGTGCGCATCGATGACAGCATCAACGGTTTCAGTTCGCGCGGCCCCACACGGGGGCTGTACGTCTCGCCCACCGGCACGCGCCGGCTGGACAACGCGCTGAAGCCCGACCTGGTCGCTCCGGGCAACAAGGTCCTGGGGGCGATGGCGGCCAACCCGGCGGGAGTCCTCTCCGAGTTGCCGACCCGGTACCCCGTCCTGGTGCCTCCCCTGACGACCTTCAACGCCCCCACGAACCGAGCCGGCAAGACGGCTGCCCTCATGACGCTCAGCGGCACCTCCATCGCCGCCCCGGTGGTGGCCGGCACGGTGGCGCTCATGGTGGAGGCCAACCCGGGCCTGACGCCGCCGCTCATCAAGGCGATGCTGCAGTACTCGGCCGAGCCGCTCGCCGGCGCCAACCTGTTGCAGCAGGGAACGGGCCTGGTGAGCGTGGACGGTGCCGTGTTCGCGGCACGCAGCGTGCGCCCCAACCTGATGCAGGACATCGAAGCCGGGACGATCCAGCCAGGGGCCAGCATCGTCAGCACGGCAGTGACCAGCGGCGCCCTCGGCATCGACCCGGCCCTGCCGGTGCGCAACAGCGCTGCCATCAACACGAACCCGACGCTCGGGGGTACCGGCCGCTGGAGCCGCATGATCTTCGTCGGCGGCAACCGCATCCTCAGCGGCGCCGCGCTCTTCACGCAGTACCACCTCGCCTGGGACCACCGCATCAGTTGGGGCGGCACGGTGGGCCCGCGCCGCACCACGGTGGCCTGGTGGGCCGCTTCGAACGGGGTGGCGGCTTCCACCTTCGCCAAGAGCTTCAGCGAGGCCCCGATCCCCGGGCTGCGCACCGCGCTCTTCCAGCCCGGCGTGAAGTTCGCCTCCACGCTGGTCGGCTCGAGCTCGTGGCTGAAGCGCACGGGCGTCTTCGGCCGCGCCGATGCCTTTACCTCGCAACTGGCCGCGGGCGCCGGCACGGTCCTGCCGAGCGGCCTGGTGCTGGCCGAGGGCCTGGTGCTGGCTGAAGGGCTCGTGCTCGCCGAGGGCCTGGTGCTGGCCGAAGGGCTTGTGCTCGCCGAGGGCCTGGTGCTGGCCGAGGGGCTCGTGCTGGCCGAGGGCCTGGTGCTGGCGGAGGGTCTGGTGCTGGCCGAAAAAGCATCCGGCGCCGGGGAGTGAAGATGAAAGCAATCAAGATGAGCCTCAGCATGATCGGCCGCATGGCCCGGCACTCGCTCCTGTTCGCCGGGGGACTGGTGGTGACCCTGTCCCAGGCCGCCGCACAGGCCCCTGCGGCCGACCCGCTGTCGTACAAGCTCGCCAGCGACCTTCGCCTGGCGATCGATGCGCCGCGCCCGGCCCGCCAGGCCTGGCTGCGGGAAGCAGCCGGCCAGCGCTGGGTGCGGGTGGTGGTCACCGGCCACCGCCGCCATGCCGACCTCACCGAGACCCGCCAGGACATCGTCCAGCGCGGCGGCCAGGTCGTCTCGCACGACCCGTCGCTCGGGACCGTCGTGGCGGTGCTGCCGGCCGGCCAGGTCCGGCCCCTGGCCGCGCGTGCCGAGGTGATGCAGGTGACCCCTGATCGCGCCCTGGACACCGTCGCCAAGGCCCCGCCCCCGGTGGCCGGCTCCACGCACCTGGCGGCCTACGGGCTGGGCCCGAACTCGGCGCGGGCCGTCAGCGACCGGGCGCTGCTGGGGGAGTAGCCGGCGGCCAGCGGTCCCAGGCCCGCGCCGCCACCGCCTGCCCCCACAGGTCGATGGAGACCGGCGTGCCCGCGTGCTCGGCCTGCGCAGCCTCACCACGCAGGTAGCCCAGCCCCACGCAGGCACCGGCCTGCAGGCTCCAGCCCACCGAGCCGAGTTCCCCCACGGCCTGGCCCTCGAGGCTGATCGTCTCGCCGCCCCAGGCGTAGGCAGCCGGGTCGTCCAGCACCACGGTGACGAGCTTCTTGCGCAGCGGCTGGCTCGATAGCGCCCGCAGCGCCTCGCGCCCGATGAAGTCCTCGGCCTTGTCGAGTTTCACGGCGAAGGCCAGGCCCGCCTCGAAGGGCGTCTCGTCCGGGCCGAGCTCGGCCCCCCAGGCGCGGCGCCCCGCCTCGATGCGCAGCGCGTCGAGCGCGTAGTAGCCGGCGTCGCGCACCCCGAGGTCCTCACCCGCCTGCATCAGCGCGAGGTAGGTGTGGCGCATCGTCTCCACCGGCACGTAGAGCTCGTAGCCCGGGCCGCCCACGTAGGCCATGCGTGCGGCGCGCACGCGGGCGTGGCCGAGGTCGATCTCGCGCGTGTGCGCAAACTTCAGCGCCTGCGGCGACAGGTCGTCCGGGCTCACGCGTGCAAGCAGCTCGCGCGCCTTCGGCCCCATCACGCCGAGCACGCCCCACATCGCGGTCACGTCGGTGAGCACCGCGTGCTCGCCGCTGCGGATGTGGCGCGTGATCCAGTCCGCATCGCGCACCGGCTGGGCCGAGCCGGTCACGAGCAGGAAGCGGTCGTGGGCAAGCGCGATCACGGTCAGGTCGCTCTCGAAGCCACCCCGCGCATTGAGCAGCGCGGTGTAGACCATGCGCGTGGCCCCGGGCACCGGGCCCGGGGGCAGGCGCAGCGGGGTGAGGTCGTTGGCGCACAGGCGCTGCAGCACCGCCCAGGCCTCGCGCCCCTGCAGCAGCAGCTTGCCAAAGGAGCTCTGGTCGTAGACGGCCACCGTCTCGCGCGTGGCGCGCTGCTCGGCGATCACCCAGTCCAGCCAACCCGGCCGGCCGAGCGTGTCGGCCGGCCGCGGGGCATCGGCGGGGCGGAAGTAGTTCGCGCGCTCCCAGCCGTTCTTGCTGCCGAAATCGGCCTGCCAGGTGCCGTGTGCACCAGGGCGTGAAGTGCCCGCCAAGAGGTCGTAAAGCGCGCTTGTGCGCAGCGGGCGCGTGGTCTGCAGTTCCTGGCGCGGCCAGCGCATGGCGTAGTGCAGCCCGAGTGTCTCGCCCGTGCGCTCGGCCAGCCCGCGGCGGTTGGCCAGGTGCGGCCCGAAGCGGCGGATGTCCACGTCCCACAGGTCGCCCGGCGGCTCGCCCGCGGCGATCCACTGCGCGATCAGCGAGCCCGCACCGCCGGAGTTGGCGATGCCCGCGGAGTTGAAGCCCGCGCACACGTAGCAGCCGCGCAGCTCGGGCGCCTCGCCGAGGATGAAGTTGCCGTCGGGCGTGAAGCTCTCCGGGCCGTTGAGCAGCATCTTCACCTGCGCCGTCTCCAGGCACGGCGTGCGGTGGATCGCGTTCTTCATGAGGATCTCGAACTGGTCCCAGTCCTCGCCGAGCAGCTGGAACTGGAAGGTGCTCGGGATCGGGTCCACGCGCCAGGGCTTGGCCACCGGCTCGAAGCCGCCCATCAGCAGGCCGCCCACCTCCTCCTTGTAGTAGATGAAGCCGTCGGGGTCGCGCATCACGGGCAGCATCGGGTGCACGCCCTCGATGCGCTCGGTGACGATGTAGAAGTGCTCGGCCGGGTACAGGGGCACCGTCACGCCGGCCATCGCCCCGAACTGCCGCGCCCACTGCCCGGCGCAGTTCACGAGCGTGTCGCAGCGGATGGCCTGGCGCGCCTCGCCCTGCCCCACCCACACGCCCGCCACGCGCGGGCCAGAGGGGCCCTCTTCCACGATCACCCCCGTGACCTCCACGCCCTCGACGATCCGCGCGCCTCGGTTGCGCGCGCCCTTGGCCAGCGACATGCACAGGTCCGCCGGGTTCGCCTTGCCGTCGCCGGGGATCCAGATCGCGCCTTGCAGGTCGTCGGTGCGCATCACCGGGTAGAGCTCGCCGGCCTCGCGCGGGGTGATGAGCTCCACCTCGACACCGAAGCTGCGCGCCAGGGCCACCTGCTTGCGCAGCACCTGCATGCGCTCGGGCGTGCGCGCCACGTTCACGCTGCCGCAGCGTTTCCAGCCCGTGGCCAGGCCCGTCTCCTGCTCAAGCGTGGCGTACAGCTCGATGCCGTACTTGCTCATGCGCGTCATGTTGCGGTTCGGCCGCATCTGCCCGATGAGCCCGGCGGCGTGCCAGGTGGTGCCGCTCGTGAGCTTGCCCTGCTCGAGCAGCAGCACATCGGTGATGCCGAGCTTCGTCAGGTGGTAGGCGGTGGAGCAGCCGGCGATGCCGCCGCCGATGATCACGACCTGGGACTGGGCGGGGAGGTTCATGGGCCGCGAGGCTAGCACCCCACGCGCACGCGCCGCAATGCGTGTAAAAGCGCCAAGGACTTCTCGCTCTTCGACAGATTGCACAGCCCCCGCATGGACGCTGCCTCGGGCCTTCGATAAGTTCCGTCCAGCCGTGTCGTGTCACCCCTTCGGTGGCGTTCCCGGTGTCCACAAGAAGGCCTCTCCATGAAGACCCGTCACCTCCTGCGCCGCTTACCCGGGCTCTCCCCGTTCGCCCTGGCTGCGGCGGCGATGTTGGGCGGGGCGACGGTCCACGCCGGCACAGAGCCCGCAGTGCAGCCCGCGGCGGCAAGCCTGCCGACGGTGGCGCCGGTGACGGCGCGGCTGGTGGTGAAGTACCGCAATGCGGCTGCCGGGCAGTCTCCGTCGGAGCGCGCGAAGGCAGCCATCCAGGTCGCCGCCAACCGCCAGGGCGTGCAGGTGGGCCTGCTGCGCCACACCGCCAGCGGTGCGCATGTCTTCAGGATGTCGCGTGCGCTTTCCCACACCGAGGCGCAGGTGCTGGCGGCCAACCTCAAGGCCGGCGACGCCGATGTGGAGTACGCCGAGCCCGACCCGCTGCTGCGCCCGGGCGCCGTGCCGAACGACCCGCTCTTCGGCCAGCAGTGGAGCCTCACCGATGCGGTGGGCGGCATCGGCGCATCCGGGGCCTGGGACCGCGTCAACGGCCTGGGCGTGACAGTGGCGGTGATCGACTCGGGCGTGCGGCGGCACATCGACCTCGCCGCCAACCTGCTCACCGGCTACGACTTCATCACCGATCCGGCCGTGGCCGGGGACGGCAACTCGCGCGACGGCGACAGCCTGGACCCGGGCGACTTCGCGCCGGCCGGCACCTGCGGGCCGGGCTCGCCAGCCACCAACAGCTCCTGGCACGGCACCCACGTGGCCGGCATCATCGCGGCCACCGCCGGCAACGGCCATGGCATCACGGGCGTGGCCTACGGCGCCAAGGTGCTGCCGCTGCGTGCCATGGGCCGCTGCGGCGGCTACGCCTCCGACATCGCCGACGCCATCACCTGGGCGGTGGGCGGCACGGTGACGAACCTGCCGCTCAACCCCAACCCCGCCCGCGTGGTGAACCTGTCGCTGGGCGGCGCTGGCGCGTGCAGCATCACCACGCAGCGTGCGATCGACTTCGCACGGTCCAAGGGCGCCGTCGTCGTCGTGGCCGCGGGTAACAGCCGCGCCGATGCCTCGGCCTTCCAGCCGGCGAACTGCAAGGGCGTGATCGCCGTGGCCGCCACGGGCAAGACCGGCGCGCGGGCCTCGTATTCCAACTACGGCGCCGTCGTGTCGCTGGCCGCCCCGGGTGGCGACACAGGCGGCCCGGTCCTCTCGACACTGAACGCTGGCGCCACCACGCCGGGTGCCGACAGCTACGCCGGCTACATGGGCACCTCGATGGCCGCTCCGGTGGTCAGCGGCGTGGCCGCACTCGTGATCTCGGCCAACCGCAACCTGACCCCGGACCAGGTCGCCTCGGTGCTGAAGACCACCGCACGCGCGTTCCCGGCCTCGTGCCCGCAGTGCGGCAGCGGGATCGTGGACGCCAAGGCCGCCGTGCTCAAGGCGCTGGCCACGCCTGCGCCGGCCCCGGCCCCGGCTCCAGCCCCGGCTCCAGCCCCCGCTCCGAAGCCGACCCCTGCACCCACACCCGCTCCGGCGCCCGCCCCTGCCCCGAAGCCGGCTCCGGCACCCGCCCCCGCCCCTGCACCCGCTCCGGCTCCCTTGCCCGCGCCCGCTCCAGGTCAGACCGCGGTGGCCGAACAGGAGCCCAACAACACGGCGGCCGCGGCGCAGGTTGTCGCCGCGCTGCCCAGCCAGGTGCGGGGCACCATCGCCAGCAACACCGACCAGGACCACTACGCCGTCACCATCCCCGCACGCCGCACGCTGACCGCCGTGGTCACCGGGGCGTCGACCATGGGCACCACGGTGGCGGCCATGCTGCCCAGCGGCCAGCAGCTGCTGTCGCTCGCCATGTCTCCCGGCCAGCCCGGCACCATCAGGTTGTCCAACCCGGGCGGCACGGCCGTGAAGGTGGTGTTGCGGGTGATGCGTGCCAGTGGCACGCCGGGGGCCTACACGGTCTCGTTGAGCCTGTGAGGCGGCAGTCCGGGTGAAACCCTTCCGTGTGAGCACGCATGCTTGCCGGCTGATGCCTGTGCGGCCGGCTTGAATACCGCGGGGCCGATGCGTTCACCTGCGCGCTGAACGGCCACGGCTCGAACTGATGGCGCGCCGCCGGTTCATTCGGGCCCGGTCGGGCCCTTGTCTCCCGGGTCGTTCGTGGCGGACTGTTCATCCGTTCCACCCGGGCCCGGGAAATGGACCCCTTCAAGTCGAAAGGGCATCATGTCCGCCTGCGGTACGCCTTTGCCTACACTCCCGAACTGTCTTCGTCCGACACCGCCGCCATGCCGTCCCGCCGGACTTCCCCCTTGCCCGATGCCTCAGGCAAAGGACCCGTCACCCTGCAGACGGTCGCGCAGGCCGCCGGGGTGTCGGCCAGCACGGTGTCACGGATCCTCAACGGCACGGCGGTCGTCAGCCCGAACAAGAAGCAGGCGGTGGACCAGGCCATCGAGCGGCTGGGCTTCGTGCCCAATCCGGTGGCCCGCGGCCTGGCCGGGGGGCGCACGCTCAGCGTGGGGGTGGTCACGCAGTCCATCGACAGCCCGTTCTACGGCGTGGCCCTGCGGGGCATCGAGGATGAACTCGACCGCGCAGGCTACAGCCCGCTGTTCGTCAGCGGCCACTGGAACGCCACCGAGGAGGCGCGCTGCATCGACATGCTGCGCTCTCGCCGGGTGGACGGCATCATCGTCCTCACCGGCCGGCTGAGCGACGCCGCGCTCAGGCGCTACGCCAAGGCCCTGCCCATGGTAGCCACCGGGCGCCACCTGAAGGCGCCGAACCTGTACAGCCTGGACTTCGACAACTTCGAGGGTGCGCGCCTGGCCACCGAGCACCTCACCGCCCTCGGGCACCAGCGCATCGCCTTCATCGCGGGCGATGCCGGGCATCCCGATGCCAACGAGCGCCTGCGGGGCTACCGCGCCGGCCTGGAGGCCGCCGGCCTGCCCTTCGACCCCGCACTGGTGGCCGCGGGCCTGTTCCACGAGGAAAGCGGGATGCTCGCCACCGAGCGGCTGCTGGACACACGCCGGCGCTTCACGGCGCTGTTCGCCGCCAACGACCAGATGGCCCTCGGGGCCTGCCTGGCCCTGCAGCGGCGCTCCCTGAGCGTGCCGCGCGATGTCTCGGTCATGGGCTTCGACGACCTGTCGATCTCGAAGTACAGCATCCCGCCGCTGAGCACCGTGCATCACCCGGCCTATGAACTCGGCCAGTGCGCCGCCGCCAGCATCCTGAGCCTGCTGCGCGGCGAGAAGCCCACGGTCCGGCTGCCGGCGCCGCGGGTGGTTGCCCGCGAGTCCACCGCCGCGCCCAGGGTCCATGCGTCAGCAGGCGCATGCTGATCAGCCGACCGCGCCCCCTGCCTACCCCCCGCGCCCGCCACCATGCACCTGACCGCCTTCGACGCCCCCGGCCGCTTCTACAAGGGCAACCTCCACACCCACTCCACCGCGTCCGACGGCGCGCTCGGCGTGGAGGAGGTGTGCCGGCGCTACCGCGAGCGCGGCTACGACTTCCTGTGCCTGTCGGACCACTTCCTGCCGGCCTACGACTTCCCGGTCACCGACACGCGGCCCTTTCGCACCGCGGGCTTCACGACGATCCTGGGCGCCGAGGTGCACGTGCCCTCCACCACGCTCGGCGAGAAGTGGCACCTGCTGGCCAACGGCCTGCCGCTGGACTTCGAGCCCACGCGGCCCGGTGAATCGGCACCCGAACTCGCCGCACGCTGCGCTGCCGCGGGCGCCTTCGTGAGCATCGTGCACCCCGAGTGGTACGCGCTCGGCGTGGACGATGCGCGCACCATCGACGCGGCGCACGCGGTGGAGGTCTACAACCACACCTCCGCCGTGATGGCCGACCGCGGCCAGGGCTGGAGCCTGCTCGACCAGCTGCTCTCGCAAGGCCGCCGCCTGCACGCGCTGGCCTGCGACGACGCCCACTTCAAGGTCGACGACGCCTTCGGCGCCTGGGTGATGGTGCACGCCGAGGCGCGGGAGCCCGAGGCGCTGACCGCCGCGCTCAAGGCCGGGCGCTACTACTCCTCCACCGGGCCGGAGATCCACGCCATCCGATTCGAGGGCGACGAGGTCGAGGTCGAGTGCTCGCCGGCCGTGGCCGTGTACCTGCTCGGCAAGGGCTCGCGCGCCACCCAGGTGCTGGGGCACGACCTCACGCGCGTGAGGCTGCGCGCCGCCGAACTCGGCAAGTCCAGCTACCGGCGCGTGGCCGTCGTGGATGCGCAGGGGCGCAAGGCCTGGAGCAACCCGATCTGGCCCGACGCGCACTGAGCCCGGCGCGAGGCGTGCCCTACCAGGGCAGGGAGTAGGTCTTCGTGTTGGTGAAGCTCTTGCAGGCCTCCTGCACGCCTTCCTTGTAGCCCAGTCCCGAGTCCTTGATGCCGCCGAACGGCGTCACCTCGAGCCGGTAGCCCGGCACCTCCCACACGTTCACCGAGCCCACGTTGAGCTCCTTGACGAAGCGCATGATGTCGTCGAGCCGGTTCGTGCACACGCCAGAAGACAGGCCGAAGGCGGTGGAGTTCACCTGGCGGATGGCGTCGTCCACATCCTTGAAGGTCATCACGGGCGAGACCGGGCCGAAGGTCTCCTCGCGCACCACCTCCATCTCGCCACGCACGCGGTCGATGAGCGTGGGTGAGTACGAGGCCCCGTCACGCAGGTTGCCGTGCAGCAGCCGCGCGCCCTGGGCCACGGCGTCGTTCACGCGGCGCTCGAAGAGCCGGGCTGCCTGTTCGTCGATCACGGTGCCCATGTCCACCTTCGGGTCGAGCGGGTCGCCGTAGGTCCAGGCGCGCGTGCGCGCGAGCAGCGCCTCGGTGAAGTCGCCCGCGATCTTCTCGTGCACGAACATGCGCTTGACCGCCGTGCATCGCTGGCCGGAGTTCTTGTACGAGCCTCCCGCGGCGAGCTCGGCCGCCTTCTCCACGTCGGCGTCGTCGAGCACGATGATCGGATCGTTCCCACCGAGCTCCAGGATCTGCCGCTTGTACACCGCCTTGCCCGCGATGTACTTGCCAATGGGCACGCCCCCGGTGAAGGTCACGATCTCGGCATGCTCGTTGGTGAGCATCTCGTCGGCGATCTCCTTCGGGTCACCGGTGAGCACGGTCAGCATCGGCCCGGGCAGGCCGGCCTCGTAGAGCACGTCGGCCAGCACCAGCGCAGAAAGCGGCGTCTTCTCGGTGGGCTTGAGCACCATCCGGTTGTTCGTGGCCACCGAGGGCGCCACCTTGTGGATCACCTGGTTGAGCGGGTGATTGAAGGGCGTGATGGCCGAGATCACGCCCATGATCGGCTCGCGCATGGTGTACACGCGCCGCTGCTTGCCGTGGTGCGTGAGGTCGCAGGAGAAGCATTGGCCGTCGTCCTGCAGCGCGTGCTGGGCCGCGAAGAGCAGCACGTCCGAGGCGCGGCCGACCTCGTAGGTCGTGTCCTTGATGCACAGGCCCGACTCGAGCGTGATGGTGCGGGCGATCTCGGCCTTGCGCGAGGCGATGATGTCGCCCGCTTTCATCAGGATCTTGTAGCGCTCGTGGCGCGTGAGCGTGGGCTTGTACTCACGCGCGATGCGGAAGGCTCGCCGCACGTCCTCCACCGTGGCCCTGGGCACGGTGGCCACGACCTCGCCCGTCCAGGGGTAGCGCACCTCGATCACGCGGTCGCTGTGGACGAGGTCGCCGGCGATGCGCATGGGCTCGCGGCGCGGGGTGTCGATCACGGGGGTTCGGGGGGACATGATTTTCCTGTGTTCGGCCACCATCATGCTGGCCATCGTAGAGACTGCCAAGGAAGCGGCGTCGCAGCCGCCCTGCATATTGCGGCCGGGCAATCAGGGCACGATCGCCGCGCGCAGCACCTTGCGGTCCTCCGCATCCTTCATCGCCTCCCCGACCTTGTCCAGCGGGTAGACCCCGTCGACGAGGTCCTTGAACGGGAAGCGGTGGCGGTTCACGGTCACGAAATCCAGCGCCTCGATCAGGTGGCGCGGGTGGTAGTTGTGCACGCCGCGCAGCGTGATGAGCTTGCGCAGGATCAGGTTGACGTCGATGTTGACGAACGAGTCCGGGTTCACGACGCCGCCGAGTACGTAGTGCCCGCCGACGCGCAGCATCTGGATGCCCGCCGGGATCACGCTCGGGTAGCCGCACACCTCGATCACGGCATCCGCCCCTTCGGGCTTGCACAGGCCCTTGACCGTCTTCACGAGCTCGGCCTCGCTCATGGACGAGGGGTCGAAGACGTGGTCGCAACCGAAGCGCTTGCCCAGCTCCTGGCGCGCGGGCACCGTGTCCAGCCCGATCACCAGCCGCGCGCCGCGCGCCTTGGCAATCGCACACGCGTACAGGCCCAGCAGGCCCAGCCCCTGCACCACCACCGAGTCGCCCATGCGGATCTCGGCCTTTTCGGTCACGCAGATCACGGTGGCCACGCCGCAGTTCACGGGGGTGGCCTCGGCGTCGGAGAGCTCGTCGGGCAGGCGCAGGATCCACGAGCGGGGCACGATGTAGCAGTACTGGCCGAAGCCGCCGTGATGATGCGGCTCGGTCGTGACAGCCATGTGGCCGTACTTGTCCACGCCTGGGGACTTCTGCGGCAGGTCCAGCACCTCGGTGTAGTAGTTGTCGCCGGGGATGAAGTACTCGCTCCAGGTGATGCGGTCGCCTTCGCGCAGCGGGTCGCCGCGCATGTCCTTGGTCACCCCGTCACCCAGCGAGACGATGGTGCCGATGATCTCGTGGCCCAGCACGCCGGGCGTCGGGTTGGGCCGGTGGCCGAGGTAGGAATGGATGTCCGAGCGGCAGATGGTGCACATGCGCACCTTCACAAGCACCTCCCCCGGGCGGGGCTCGCGGATGGGGAACATGCGCAGCTCGAACGGAGCGTTGGGCCGGTCGTAGACGGCCACCAGGCCTTCGGTGGGGGTCATGGCGGTGCTCACAGCGTGCCGTTGATCGCGAAGTCGAAGATCTGGTAGCTCTTGAGCGTCATGCCTGCGGCCTTCATGCGGTAGGCATCGTTCAGCGGCCGGTTGACGATGAAGGGCACCTTCGCTTCCGAGACCCCGCCGTGCGTGCGCAGCCGGTTGCCCTTCAGGCCGGCCAGGTCGTGCCTGTCGCGCGAGCTGCCGATGCACACGTCGTGGCGCGAGACCACGGCCACGTCGGCTTCGCGGTCGTGCGGCATCTCGAACATACGGCAGGCCGTCTCGCGGTCGAGCGCGAGCTCGATGCCATCGATGCCGCCGATGTGCTGGATGATCTCGCGCGCACTCACCTTGCCGCGCGACCACACGCGCACGAAGCCGCCCAGCGAGCCGTGGTGGCCGACGAAGGCGTCGGTGATCGGGCAGATGACGACGCACTCGTCCTTGCCGAACTTCTCGTCCAGGATGTCCTGCAGCCAGATGACGTTGGGCTCGCCGGCGGCGTTGCTCTTGTCGTTCATGCCGTGGTCGGCGGTGAGTGCGAGCGTGATGTCGTGGGCGGCCAGGCGCCCGAACACGTCGTCGAGCTTCTGGTAGAAGACCCGCGCGTCGGCCTCCTCGGGTGCCCACTTGTGCTGCACCCAGTCGGTCAGCGAGAGGTAGAGCAGGTCAGGCCGGCGCTGCTCGAGCAGCTTCAGGCCCGCCTCGAGCACGAAGAGCGAGAGCTCCATCGAGTACATGCCGGGCTTGTCCATGCCCATGAAGGCGAGCACGTTCTCGATGCCGTTCTCGGCCACCGTGCAGCGCTCCACGAACTCGGTGGAAAACGACACGTGGCGGCCGCTCGAGCAGTCCAGCCCCTTGGCCAGCTGCTTGCGCAGCTTGTCCTTGGCGGTGATGGACACCACGCGCGCGCCGGCCTCGGCAAACTTGGTGATGATGGTGTCGCCGCGCAGGAGCTCCGGGCCCGTCATCACCACCGGCTGCCAGGTGGCGGTATCGAGGTAGAAGTTGCCCGAGATGCCGTGCTTGGCGGTGGGCGTGCCCGTGATGATCGACATGTTGTTCGGGCAGGTGAAGGACGGCATCGAGCCGTCGGCCACGCTGGCGTAGCCCTCCGTCACGAAGCGCGCGATGTTCGGGATCGAGCCCTCGGCCAGGAACTGGCGCAGGTAGGCGGGGTCGCCCCCGTCGATGCAGACGACGACAACCGGGCGCAGCGGCCAGCGGTAATCGGTGCCGTTGACGTGGACGGGGGAGGTTGGTGCACTCATTCGAGACTTCTTCTTCCGGTTCAGAGGGGATAGGACTGGGGGATGGGACTGGACGATCAGGTGGGCCCGGCCGAACCCAGCGAGGCGTGCAGCCGGGCGCGGCTCACGAGCACGTGCTCGGTCAGCAGCGCCTCGGCCCGGCGCTCGTCGCGCGCGGCCACGGCCTCGACGATGGCCTCGTGCTCCTGGGTGGAGAGGGGAATGTTCTCCACGCTGCGCGAGATCGTGGCGCGCCGGTAGAGGTCGAGCTGGTTGACCACGCCCCGGTAGTTCGCGAGCAGGGCGTTGTTGCGTGCGGCGCGGGCGAGCCGGTCGTGGAACTCGACGTTCAGGGCGAAGTAGTCCTCCGCGCGGCGGCCCTTCTGAACCTGGTGCATGCGCCGGACGATGGTGCGCAGCTGCTCGATCTCGTCGATGGAGATGCGCCGGGCCGCCAGGCGCCCGATCAACCCTTCCAACGCCGCGCGCACCTCGTAGAACTCGTTGGCCTCGTCCAGCGACACCTGGCGCACGAAGACGCCGCGGTTCTTCTCCACGCGCACGAGGCCGGCCTGCCCGAGCGCTGCGAAGGCCTCGCGCACCGGCCCGCGCGACACGCCGAGCAGGGTGGCCACCTCGACCTCGTTGAGCTTGGCGCCGGCCGGGATCTCGCCGGAGATGATGCGCCGCTCGAGCTCGCGCAGCGCCAGCGACGACAGCGAGTGCTCGCGCAGCACGTCCAACGCCGCGGCCGCAGGCGGCGAGGCCTGCGGCAGGCTCAGGGAGGAACGGGCGGGCATGGGCAGGCTGGGCATCAGGCGACTCCCCATGCTAGGGCCGCAGCCCCCAGATTGTCAACAATCTGCAAACAGGGATCTGCCGCCCATGAGGGATGAGGCGAGGCCCAGGCCAACCGATGGCCCATGGCGCCTCAGTCTTCGAATCGCACGCCCCGGGTCTGCGCCCGCAACCGCGGATCGCCCGAGCGCACGGTCACCGGCTCGCCGCGCAGCGCCTCGCCGCAGCGCGCCAGCGTCTCGTCCTCCAGCCGGCGCATCGCCTCGTGGGTGTAGAAGGTCAGGTGCGGCCACAGCAGCACGTTGTCCATGCCGTACAGGGCTGAAAGCGGGTGTCCGCTGAGGGAAAGCGGCTCCTGGCCGTAGACATCCAGCCCCGCTCCGCCCAGCCTGCCGGCCTGCAGCGCCTGCACGAGCGCGGCCTCGTCCACGATCTGCCCGCGCGAGACGTTCACGAGCACCGCGGAAGGCCGCAGCAGGGCCAGTTCCCGCGCACCCAGCAGGTGGCGCGTCTGGGCATTGAGCACGCAGTGCACCGAGACGGCGTCGCAGCGCGGCAGCATCTGCTCGAGCGACGCGCAGCGCTCGACCTCGGCGGGCCAGCTTGCAGGCGGCACGTGCGGGTCCACCGCCAGCACCTGCATGCGAAAGCCCCGGGCCATGCGGGCCATGCTGCGGCCGATGCGCCCGCATCCGACCAGACCAAGCGTGCGGCCGGCCAGGTCGCTGGCCAGCCAGCGCGCCTCGGGCCAGATCCAGCCCTCGCGCTGCATCGCCTGCTGGATCGGCTTGACGCGCTTGAGCAGGTTCATGAGCAGCATGAAGGCCCCTTCGGCCACCGTCTCCTCCGCGTAGGCGGGCACGTTCACCACCGCGATGCCGCGCTCGCGCGCCGCCTCGATGTCGATGGCGTCGATGCCCACGCCGTACTTCACCACCGCCTTCAGCCGCCGCGCGCCCTGCAGCACGGCGCGTGTGACGGGCGCGTAGCACATGAGCAGCAGGTCCGCGTCCTCGAGCTCCCGCGCCAGCTCCTGCGGCGCGGTGCCGTCGGGCAGCAGCACCACCTGCCCGCCGGCTGCGCGCAGCGCCTCGTCCACGCGGCCCATCTCGAGTTCCCGGTCGGTGCGCACCACCTTGAAGGAGGCGGGCGCCCCCTGGAGGAATGCCGTCATCGTCGTGCTCCTGTATCCAGTATCGGGCGGCTGCGGGGCTCAGCTCAGCCGCAGCGCCACCACCCCGCCGACGATCACCGCCGCGCCAAGCAGCCGCTGCAGCCCGAATCGCTCCTTGAGCACGAACACGGACAGCGCCGTGGCAAAGAGCACGGAGGTCTCGCGCAGCGCGGAGACGGCCGCCACCGGCGCGCGCGTCATCGCCCACAGCGCGATCCAGTACGAGCCCAGCGAAGCCAGCCCGCCCAGGGTGGCCAGCAGCGCGCGCCGGCGCGCGTAGGCCCACATCTCGCCACGCGCGGCGCCTCGGCGGCGCCAGGCGACCAGCGCCGGATACGGCACGCCATCCAGTACGAACAGCAGCACCACGTAGGCCGCGGCCGTTCCGCCGGCCGAGGTGGCCGCTCGCACACCGCTGCCGTCGACGAAGGTGTAGCCCGCGATCACGCAGGCATTGGCCAGCGCGAAGGCCACCGCGCGCCGGTGGTGCAGGGTTTGCGCCGGCCGCGCCAGCCCCACCAGCAGCACCCCGGCCGTGATGGCGCACACCCCGATCCAGGCCGCTGCCGACAGCTTCTCGCCGAGCACGGCAAAGCTGCCCAGCGCCACCAGCATGGGCGCGCTGCCGCGCATGATCGGGTAGGTGGCGCCGAGGTCGCCGTGCTGGTAGGCGCCGGTCAGGGTGATGTAGTAGGCCACGTGGATGCACAGCGAGCCTGCCAGGTAGGGCCAGGCCTCGCGCGGGGGCAGCCCCGTGAAGGCCAGCAGCGGCAGGCACACCGCTGCGCCCAGAAAATGCACGAGCGCAACATCCAGCTCCTTGTCGCCGCTGGACTTCACGAGGGTGTTCCAGCCCGCGTGCAGCAGCGCGCCGCACAGCACGGCGAGCACCACGGTCGTCTCCATCGCCGCGGTCCGGGCCTGCCTGCGGCCTCAGGCGCCCGGGCCGTCGCCGAGCTCAGCCAGGCGCGAGTCCCGCAGCCGGGTGTCGGCCAGGACGCCTGCGGAGTCGAGGATCGGGTAGGCGATGGAGCAGATGTGCGAGTTGATGCGCTTGAGCTCGCTGATGAGGTCCAGGTGCAGGCTGCTCGTCTCGATGCTCTGCGCGGTGTTGTCCTGCAGCCGCGCGATGTGGCGCGCCGCGTAGTCGTGTTCCAGGTCGCGGAACCGCGCCTTTTCCTCCAGCAGCTTGCGCGCGTCGTGCACGTGGCCATCGAGGAACACGCTCATGCCCAGGCGCAGGTTGGCCAGCAGCCGCTCGTGCAGGTGGCAGATCTCGGCCATGCCGGCCTCCGAGAAGTTGCGGTTCTTGCGGATCTTCTTGTCCTCCACGTCCTGCAGCACGCGCTCGATGGTGTCGCCGATCTGCTCCATATTGATGGTGAAGGACACGATGTCGGTCCAGCGCCGGCTCTCGCGCTCGGACAGCGCCTCGCGCGAGATCTGGGTGAGGTAGAACTTGATGGCCGAGTACAGCTCGTCGACCGTGTCGTCCAGACGGCGCAGCTGCTCGGCCAGCTGCAGGTCGTTCGTGCGGATCACGTCCACCACCCCGCGCAGCATCGTCTCCACCACATCGGCCTGATGCAGCGCCTCGCGCGCCGCGCAGCTGATGGCCAGGGTGGGCGTGGCCAGCGCCACGGGGTCGAGGTGGCGCGGGCGGCTCTGGGAGGGCGGCACGGGCGGCGCCTGCATCCACCGCTCGAGCCGCCGTGCCAGCGGATGCGTCAGCCCGATGAAGGCGCCGGCCAGCACCAGGTTGAAGACGAGGTGGAAGGCCACCACCTGTGCCGGCACCGCCTGCAGGTGCTGCGCCAGCAGCGGCACGGCCCAGGGCAGGACGGGCAGCGCCAGCAGCACGCCGGCGATCTTGAAGGCCAGGCTGCCCGCCGGCAGCCTGCGCGTGGCCACGTCGGCGCGGGCGGTGGACAGCACCGCCAGCACGCCGCTGCCGATGTTGGCGCCCAGCACCAGCCCCACCGCCACCCCCAGCGGGAACAGCCCGGCGCCGGCCAGCGTGGCCACCAGCAGCACGATCGCCAGCGAGGAGTAGGACAACACCGTCAGCAGCGCCCCCACGAGGATGTCCAGCAGCACGTCGCTGGGCAGCGAGGCCAGCAGCTGGCGCACCGCCGGGGAGTCGATGAGCGGGCGCGTGGCCGCGCCGATGAGGTGCAGCGCCAGCGTGATCAGGCCCAGGCCGATGACGACCCGCCCCAGCCGGCCGGCCGTGGTCTTCTCCCGACTGATGAACAGCACCACGCCGACGAAGATCAGCAGCGGCGACAGCCACGACAGGTCGAAGGAGAAGACGACGACCATCGCCGCCGTGCCCACGTCCGCGCCGAGCATGACGGCCAGCGCCGCGGCCGTGGCAATCATGCCGCGGCCCACGAAGGACGCGACGATCAGGCAGGTGGCGGTGCTGGACTGCACCACGCCGGTGACCGCCACGCCGGCCAGCAGGGCCTTCAGCCGGTGGCCCACGCTGCGGGCGATCACCTCGCGCAGGGTGTCTCCGAACAGGCGCAGCAACCCCGTGCGCACGATGTGGGCGCCCCACACCAGCAGGGCGATCGCGGCCAGGAGATTGAGAAGATGCTGCATGCGCTCGGGTCGGCTGCTATTGGAGCGCGCCAGGGGCGGAATTGTCAACAATCTGCAATAAGGGATTGACAGGGCCGGCGGGGCGGTCCTAGATTGCAGCCCGGTCGGGCGGGTGCCACCGGGTGCCGCGCCTTGGTGCAAGTCTTCATGCCGCCGTCACAAGGGGCGTGCCATCATCCGGTCACGCTTCCTGCGACACCGCATCACCCTTCACGAGGAGAGCCTCCCATGCGTTCCGCCCCCCCGCTTGCCCGCATCGTCGCCGCCGCCGCCTTGTTGCTGGCCGGCAGCGCGTTCGCGCAGAAGACCCAGCTGCTGGTCTACACCGCCCTGGAGACCGACCAGCTCAAGGCCTACCAGGAAGG
>JBMOGN010000013.1:0-30240 GCA_049318345.1 Rubrivivax sp.
ACTCGGTCACCAAGAGCAAGTTCGACAACCTCTACGGCTGCCGCGAGAGCCTGGTGGACGCCGTCAAGCGCGCCACCGACGTCATGATCGCCGGCAAGGTGGCGGTGGTGGCCGGCTACGGTGACGTGGGCAAGGGCAGCGCGCAGGCGCTGCGCGCGCTCTCCGCGCAGGTGTGGGTGACCGAGATCGACCCCATCAACGCGCTGCAAGCCGCGATGGAAGGCTACAAGATCGTGACGATGGAGTACGCCGCCGACAAGGCCGACATCTTCGTCAGCGCCACGGGCAACCGCTCGGTCATCACGCGTGCGCACATGGCCGCCATGAAGGACCAGGCGATCGTCTGCAACATCGGCCACTTCGACAACGAGATCGACGTGGCGGCCCTGGCCGACTGCCAGTGGGAAGAGATCAAGCCGCAGGTCGACCACGTGATCTTCCCCGACGGCAAGCGCATCATCATGCTGGCCAAGGGGCGCCTGGTGAACCTGGGCTGCGGCACGGGCCACCCGAGCTTCGTCATGAGCTCGAGCTTTGCCAACCAGACGATCGCGCAGATCGAGCTCTTCACGCACAGCGACTTCTACGAAGTGGGCAAGGTCTACGTGCTGCCCAAGCACCTGGACGAGAAGGTGGCGCGGCTGCACCTGAAGAAGGTGGGGGCGATGCTCACCGAGCTCACCGACGAGCAGGCCGCCTACATCGGCGTGCCCAAGCAGGGCCCTTACAAGCCCGAGACCTACCGCTACTGACCTGCCCGTGCGGATCGTCTTCATCGGTGCCGGCGGCATTGGCGGGTACTTCGGTGCTCGCCTGCTCGCCGCGGGCGAGCAGGTGGCCTTCGTGGCGCGCGGCGCGCATGCGCAGGCCATGCGCGAGCACGGCTTGCGCGTGCGCAGCCCCGCGGGCGACTTCACGGTGGCCACGCCACTCGTGCACGACGACCCATCGGTACTCGCGGCCTCGGGGCCGTTCGACCTTGTCGTCTTTGCCGTCAAGCTGCCCGATGCCGAATCGGCGGCGCAGCACCTGGCCCCGCTCGTCGCGCCGGGCACGGTGGTGCTGCCGCTGCAAAACGGGGTGGAGGCGGCCGAGTTGCTCGCGCGGCACATTGGCGCCGCGCCGGTGGCCCAGGGCATCGCCTACATCCCCACGAAGATCGCCGAGCCCGGCGTCATCGAACACGGCGGGGGCTTTGCGCGGCTGCGCTTCGGCGCGCTGCAGGCGGCACAGCGGCCCGTGCTCGAGGCCTTTCACGCAGCCTGCCTGCGTGCGGGCATCGAAGCCGAGATGCCCGAGGACATCCGCCTGGCGAGCTGGGAAAAGTTCGTCTTTCTCACGGGGCTGTCCAGCCTGACCGCCCTCACCCGCTCGGGCGTTGGCGTGGTGCGGGCGCATGCACCCACGCACGAGCTGCTGCACCAGGTGATGCGCGAGGCCGCGGCGCTGGGCCGCGCCGAGGGCGTGCCGCTGCCCGAGGACTTCGCCGAGCGCCAGCTCGCCTTCGCCGAGACCATCCCCGCCGGCATGAAGGCCTCGATGCTGCATGACCTGGAAGCCGGCCGGCGCCTGGAGCTGCCGTGGCTGGCCGGGGCCGTGGTGCGGCGCAGCGCGGCGCACGGCCTGCCCACGCCGGCGTGCCGCTTCATCGTGGCCGCGCTGGCGCCCTTCGTCGACGGCGCACCGGCCTGAGGCCCTGGCCGCGTCGCGGCCCCGATCTCCACAGGAGGCTTGTCCATGAGCACCCGTCCCCCGATCAGCTTCGAGTTCTTTCCTCCCAACACGCCCGTGGGCAGCGAGAAGCTGAAGACGGTGGTGGCCGAACTCTCGGCCGCGCAGCCGGAGTTCTTCAGCGTCACCTACGGCGCGGGCGGCTCCACGCGCGACAAGACCCTGGCCACCGTGCAGCAGATCGCCGGCATGGGCCACGAGGCCGCGCCGCACCTGTCGTGCGTGGGCAGCACCGAGGCCGGGATCGCCGAGATCCTGGCCACCTACCGCGCGCAGGGCATCCGCCGCCTGGTGGCGCTGCGCGGCGACCTGCCCAGCGGCACGGCCACCGCGGGCGAGTTCCGCTACGCCGCCGACCTCGTGGAGTTCGTGCGCCGCACCCAGGGCTCGGACTGGCACATCGAGGTAGCCGCCTACCCCGAGTACCACCCGCAGCAGCGCTACGCGCGGCGCGACCTGGAGCACTTCGCCGCCAAGGTGCGCGCCGGCGCGGACTCCGCCATCACGCAGTTCTTCTTCAACCCCGACGCCTACTTCCACTTCGTCGACGAGGCGCGCGCACTCGGCGTGGAGGTGCCCATCGTGCCGGGCATCATGCCCATCCACAACTACGCGAAGATCGCGCAGTTCGCGCAGCGCGACGGCATCGAGATCCCGCGCTGGGTGGCGCTGAAGATGGAAGGCTTCCTCGACGACGCCGCCAGCGTGCGCGCCTTCGGGCTGGACGTGGTGACACGGCTGTGCGAGCGGCTGCTGGCCGGTGGCGCGCCGGCCATCCACTTCTACACGCTCAACCAGTCGGGGCTGTCGCTGGAGGTCTGCCGGCGACTCGGGGCCGTGGCGGCGGGCTGAGACTGACTGATACGGCCTGAGGCGCCCGCGCCACACCCGCCCCTGAGCCTGCTCAACGGCCGCTCGCGGGGCGCCGTGAGCGGGCGTGTGCTTGCGTGCGCTCAAGGTCGCGCAAGGGGTGGCCGCCGTGCAATGGGGTCCTGCGCCCCGAAGGCCCCCGCCGCGGGGCGCTCCATCCCAACCCGAACGGAGTGCCCATGTCGATTCCCCGCCCCCTCCTCGCCAGCCTGCTGCTGCCCCTGGCCGCCGCCCTGGCCACCCCCGCCCGCGCCCAGGACAGCGGCAACTGGCTGGTGCGCGCACGCGCCACGCAGGTCGATGCCGCCAGCAGCGACTCCACGGGTCTGGGGCTGTCGCTGGACAACAAGATGCTCGCCGGCCTGGACATTGCGGTGTTCTTCGGCCCCAACGTGGCCGCCGAGCTCTCGCTCACGGCCCCACGCCGGCAGGCCCTGCAGTCCAATGGCGCGGCCTTCGCCACGCTCGACCAGACTCCCGTCTCGCTCACCGTGCAGTACCACTTCACCGGCCAGCCCAACTGGCGCCCGTACCTGGGCGTGGGCGTGAACCACACGCAGCTGTCCTCGGTGAGCTTCGATCCGGGCGCGGTGACCCTGTTGAACCCGGACATCGAGCGCAGCAGCACGGGCCTGGTGGTGCAGGCCGGCGTGGACGTGCCCCTGGGCGGCGGCTGGCTCGTCAACCTGGACGTGAAGAAGGCGCAGGTGCGCACCGACGTGAGCCTGGGCGGCCTGAAGGCCGGCACCTTCCGGATCGACCCGGTGATGGTCAGCGTCGGCGTGGGGCTGCGCTTCTAGCGTCCAGATTCCCGCTTCTAGGGCGCCTGCCAAGCCACGCCATCCTCGTTGAGGATGGCGTCCAGCGGCACGTCGTGGGGCTGCGGCTGCAGCCAGGGCACGAAGCCGTGGCTGTAGGCCAGCCCCACGGTGTAGGGGCGCGGCGCCAACGTGGCCAGGGTGCGGTCGTAGAAGCCACCGCCGTAGCCCAGGCGCAACCCGCGCGGGCCGTAGCCCACGCACGGCACCAGCAGCAGCGTGGGCTCGAAGGCGGGCGTGTCCTTCGGCTTGGGGATGCCGTAGGCATCGGCCTCCATCTCGCAGCCTGGGTACCACAGGTGAAAGCGCAGCTGGCGCGTGTCCCGGTCGACCACCGGCAGCCCGATGCGGCGCGCCGCGTCGGCCTCGCTCCAGCGAAACAGCGCCGGCAGCGCGTCGAACTCGCCCTTGATGGGCGAGTACGCGCCAATGGCCACGTCCGGGCGCGTGGCCAGCCACACGCGCAGCACCTCCTGCAGGTGCATCGCGCGGCGGTGGCGGTCCACCAGGCTCTGGCGCTCGGCCTGGAGCTGGCGGCGCACCGTCTTGCGGTCGCCTGAAGGGGTGAGCGGGGGCAGGTTCAGCGGATCGGTCATGGCGGCACACCGCAGCGGGCATCCGGATGGCGCCTATTGTCAGGCTTGCGCGACCCTGGCGGCCGCCCGGCACCCGGGCGTGCGCTAAATTCGAAGGCATGACCCCACCCCGGCCGCCGCGCACCCGCTCCCTGACCCGCCGGCCCTGGCGGACGCTCCTGGGCACCGCCGCGCTCGCGCTGTTGGCGGCCACCCTGGCCACCCCTGTCGCGTGGGCCCAGCAGGCCAGCGCCGACGACCTCGTCCTCGAGGCTCGCGAGGCCTTCCGCAAGGCTGACCGCGCGCGGCTGGCCGCGCTGCGCAGCGCCGCGGCCCGTACCAACCACCCGCTGGCCTCCTGGGTGGAGTACTGGGAACTCGGCGCGCGCCTGAACGCAGCCAGCGTCGACGAGGTGGAGGCCTTCTACGGCCGCTGGCGCGGCGCCTACGTGGAGGACCGCCTGCGCAACGACTTCCTGCTGGAGCTGGGCCGGCGGCGCGACTGGCCGGCCTTCGCGCGCGACTTCCCGCGCTTTCGCATGAATGACGACCGCGAGGTCACCTGCTACGCGCTGCTCACCCAGCACCTGGCCGGCCAGGACGTGGCCCAGGCCGCGCGCGCAGCCTGGTTCGCGCAGCGCGACCCCGACGACGGCTGCCAGTTGCTGGCCCGCACGCTGCTGGAGGCCCGAAAGCTGCAAGCGGCCGACGCGTGGCAGAAGGCCTGGCTGGCCGCCGAGGCCGACCGGCCGCGCGCCGTGCGCAACGCGCTGGCGCTGCTGGGTGCGGCAGAAGAGCGCGCCTCGGCCGACGCCGTGGACAACCCCTTCCGGTTCCTGCGCAACCACCGCACGGCAGCGAGCCTGGCCGCGCGCCAGCGCCTCGTGCTGGCCGTGATCCGGGCCGCGGCGCAGGAGCCGGCCACCGTGGCCGAGCTGCTGGTCAAGGGGCTGGAGTCGGAACTCACGGCGGAGCTGCTCGTGCACGCCTGGGCGGCCGTGGGACGACAGGCGGCGATGAAGCTGCAGCCCGAGGCGGCTTCCTACTACGCCCGGGCCATGGCCGCGCAGGCCCGGCTGCCGCAGGCCGCGGGCCTGAGCGACGAGACCCTGGCCTGGCAGGCGCGTGCCGCGCTGCGCGCGCCCGGTGACCCGGCGCGCTGGCCGTTGGTGCTGCAGGCCGTGGAGGCGATGTCGCCCGCCGAGCAGAAGGATCCAGCCTGGGTGTACTGGAAGGCGCGCGCGCTGGCGGCGCGGCCGGCTGCGTCCACGGGCGCCTCTGCTTCCACGACGCCCGAGGACACGGCCCAGGCCTCGCGGCAGCTGCTGCAGTCCATCGCCAGCCCGCTGAGCTTCTACGGCAAGCTCGCGCTCGAAGAGCTCGGCGTGCGGCTGACCCTGCCCCCCGCCCCTGCGGCCTTGAGCGACACCGAGCGCCAGGCCGCTGCCGCCCACCCCGGGCTGCAGCGCGGGCTGCGGATGATCGCCATCGGGCTGCGGCCCGAAGGGGTGCGCGAGTGGAACTTCAGCCTGCGCGGCATGGGCGACCGCGAGCTCATCGCCGCGGCGCAGCTCGCCTGCGACCGGGAAGTGTGGGACCGCTGCATCAACACGAGCGACCGCACGCGAAGCGAGTTCCAGCTCGCGCAGCGCTTTCCCACCCCCTTCCGCGACGACGTGCTGCGCGCCGCCGGCGCGATCGGCCTGGACCCGGCCTACGTCTACGGGCTCATCCGCCAGGAGTCGCGCTTCATCCTGGACGCGCGCTCGCACGTGGGCGCCTCCGGGCTGATGCAGCTCATGCCGGCCACCGCACGCTGGACGGCGAAGAAGGTGGGCGTGGCCTGGAAGCCCGAGCTCATCACCGACCGCGAGATGAACCTGCGGCTGGGCACCACCTACCTCAAGCTCGTGCTCGACGACTTCGGCGGCTCCGCAGCCCTGGCCGCGGCCGCCTACAACGCCGGGCCCGGGCGCCCTCGCCGCTGGCGCGAAGGCCCGAGCCTGGAGCCCGCCGCCTGGGCCGAGAGCATCCCCTTCAACGAGACGCGTGACTACGTGAAGAAAGTGCTGTCCAACGCCACCGTGTACGCCGGGCTCCTGCGCCCGGAGGCGCCGAACTCGCTGAAGGCCCGCCTGGGCAAGGTCATCGGGCCGCGCGAGGCCGGCGCGGGCACGCCCGACCGGGAGCTGCCATGACGGCGCGCCGCATCGTCGTGCTCGGGGGCAGCGGCTTCGTGGGCCGGGCCACGCTGGCGCAGCTCGTCGCGCGGTCTGGCGGCGGCGGCCAGACCCTGGTGGTGCCCACGCGGCGCCTGGCCCAGGTGCGCGCCATCCAGTCGCTGCCCACGGTGGAGCCCGTGCAGGCCGACGTGCACGACGACGCGCAGCTCGAGCGGCTGCTGGCCGGCGCCCACGCGGTGGTCAACCTCGTGGCCATCCTGCACGGCAGCGAGGCCGCCTTCGAGCACGTGCACGTGGCGCTGCCGCGCCGCCTGGCGGCGGCCTGCCGCGCTGCGGGCGTGGGCCGCCTCGTGCACGTGAGCGCGCTGGGCGTGGATGTCGCGGCGCCTTCGCGCTACCTGCGCAGCAAGGCCCGCGGCGAGCAGGCCCTGCGCGACAGCGGCATCGGTGCCACGCTGCTGCGCCCGAGCGTGATCTTCGGCGCCGAGGACCGCTTCCTCAACCTCTTCGCCGCGATGCAGGCCTTCGCGCCCGTGGTGCCCCTGGGCGGCGCGGCCGCGCGCTTCCAGCCGGTGTGGGTGGAGGATGTGGCGCGTGCCATCGTCGAGTGCCTGCACCGTCCCGGCACCGCCGGCCAGGTCATCGAGTGTGCAGGCCCGCAGGTGCTCACGCTGCAGGAGCTCGTGCGCCTGGCGGGCCGCCTGGCCGGGCACGAGCGCCCGGTGCTGCCGCTGCCCGATGCGCTGGCGCGGCTGCAGGCCGCGCTGCTGGAGCTGCTGCCGGGCGAGCCGTTGATGTCGCGCGACAACGTGGACTCCATGCGCGTGCCCAACGTGGCCAGCGGAACGCTGCCCGGGCTGGCGAGCCTGGGCATCGAGCCCGCGTCGGTGTGGGCCATCGCGCCGCAGTACCTGGCTCCCGGCCAGGACGAGGCCCGGCTGGATCGCTGGCGTGCGCGCCGCGGCTGAACGCGCGACCGAAGGCGCGGCACGCCTGTTTTGACACCCGTGAGCGGCAGCGACCCCATCGTGCCGGGCCAGGCCTTCGAGGTTGGCGGCTGCGTGCGCGACGCCCTGCTCGGGCGCACCGCCACCGACCGCGACTGGGTGGTGGTGGGCAGCACGCCGCAGGCGATGGTCGATGCCGGCTTCGTGCCCGTCGGCCGGGACTTCCCCGTGTTCCTGCACCCGCGCACGAAGGAGGAGTACGCCCTGGCCCGCACGGAGCGAAAGTCCGCGCCCGGCTACCACGGCTTCACCTTCCACGCCGCGGCCGATGTCACGCTCGAGGAAGACCTGGCACGGCGCGACCTGACCCTCAACGCCATGGCGCGCGCGGCCGACGGCACGCTCGTGGACCCCTTCGGCGGCCTGCAGGACCTGCGCGCGGGCATCCTGCGCCATGTCAGCGAGGCCTTCGCGGAAGACCCGGTGCGGCTGCTGCGCGTGGCCCGCTTCGCCGCCCGCTTCGAGGGCTTTTCCATCGCCCCGCAGACGCTGGCGCTCATGCGTCGGCTGGTGGAGGAAGGCGAGGTCGATGCCCTGGTGGCCGAGCGCGTGTGGCAGGAGCTCTCGCGCGGGCTGATGGAGCCGCGCCCGGGCCGCATGCTGCAGGTGCTGCGCGAATGCGGCGCGCTGGCGCGGCTGCTGCCGGAGGTGGACCGCCTGTGGGGCGTGCCCCAGCCGGTGGCCCACCACCCCGAGGTGGACTGCGGCGTGCACCTGCTCATGGTGCTGCAGCAGTGCGCGCAGCAGGGCGCAGGCCTGGCTGTGCGCTACGCCTGCCTAGTGCACGACCTGGGCAAGGGCACCACGCCGCCGCAGGCCTGGCCGCGCCACATCGGCCACGAGGAGCGCAGCGCGCGCCTGGCACGCGCGCTGGGCGAGCGGCTGCGGGTGAGCGCGGAGTGCCGCGAACTGGCCGATGTGGTGGCGCGCGAGCACGGTCACATCCACGCCAGCGACGGCCTGGGAGCGGCCGCCACGCTGCGCCTGTTGGAGCGCTGCGACGCGCTGCGCCGGCCGGCACGCTTTGTCGAGGTGCTGCAGGCCTGCGAGTGCGACGCCCGGGGCCGCACAGGACGCGAGGAGCTGCCCTACCCGCCGCGCCAGCGCCTGGCGCAGGCGCTGGCCTGCGTGCTGGCGGTGGACACCGCTCAGGCCGCAGCCGACGCCGCCGCGCAGGGCCTGCAGGGGCCCGACATCGGCCGCGCGGTGCGCGCCGCGCGCGAGCGGGCGCTGGCCGCGCTCAGAACAGCAGCCCCACCAGCATCGCCAGCACGCTGAGCACCACCGAGCTGCCCAGGGGCACGTGCACCTCGCGGCCGCGCCAGCGGAAGCTGAAGTCCCCCGGCAGGCGTCCCAGGCCGATGCGCCGCAGCCACGCCGACAGCCCGTTGAAGAGCACGAAGGCCAGCAGAAAGACGATCAGCCAGCGCATGGGCAGATGGGGGTGACGACGGCGCGGCTCACAGCCGGTGCGTGCGGTCGCCCGCACGAAAACCCAGCGCCCCCTCGGGGCCGAAGTCCAGCCCCCTGGACAGCGCGATCACCTTGAAGAGCTCGCCCATCTCGTGCTCGGTCAGCAGCTTCTGCGCGTGTGCGCGCTCGGCCGGCGAGGCCGTCTCCAGCAACCCGGCAATACCGCAGTTCAGCAGGAAGCGCGCCTGACTCGTGTAGCCGGCCACCTCCAGGCCCGCGTCCTGCGCGGCCAGCGCAACGGCGGTGAAGTCCACGTGGGCGGTGAGGTCCTTCTCGCCCACGTCGGCCAGCGCGTTCGCGTCGGCGCGGTGCGCGCGGTGGCACATGAGCGTGCCGCCCGTGCGCTGCGGGTGGTAGTACTCGGCCTCGGGGAAGCCGTAGTCCACGAGCAGCACGAGCCCTCGCTCGAGCCGCTCGGCCAGTGTGGCCACGAAGGCCTGCGCCTGCAGGTGCAGCTCGGTGACGGTGCCGGGCGCGAAGGGGCCCTCCACCGGCGGGCGCAGCGTGCCGGGCACATCGGCCCACGCGAAGGCGCCCTCGTGCAGCACCACGCCACGCTCGCGCCAGCCGGTGCCGTCGAAGGCCGCCAGGCGCACCGGCATGGCGTCCAGCACCTCGTTGCCCACCACCACCCCGCGCATCGTCTCGGGCAGGGCGTCGGCCCACTGCACGCGCCCGGCAAAGGGCGCCAGGTACGCCTGCTGGCGCGCCCGCAGCGCCGCGGACACCTCCACGATGGTGTAGCGGCGCACGCGCGGGCCGAGCGTGGCCAGCAGCTCGGCGGCCAGCGCGCCGGAGCCCGCGCCGAACTCCCACACCTCGTCGGCCGCGGCCGCCTGCAGCCCCTGGGCCACCTGCGCGGCCAGCGCGCGAGCGAAGTAGGGCGAGAGCTCCGGGGCGGTGACGAAGTCGCTTCCCCCCGCGGCCAGCAGGCCGAACTGCCGCGCGCCGCGCGCGTAGTAGCCCAGGCCCGGCGCATACAGCGCCAGGTGCATGAAGCGCTCGAAGGAGATCCAGCCACCTTCGCGGGCGATCTCCTGGCCGATGTGCGCCGCCAGCGCCGCCGATACACTGCCGTCAGGCCTGCGTTGCATCGGCCGGATTGTAGGAACCATGGCCCAGCGTCCCGTCGTGCTCGTCACCGGCAGCGCCCGCCGACTCGGGCGATCGATCGCCCTGGAGCTCGCGGCGCACGGCTGGGACGTGGCCGTGCACTACCGCGGCTCGGCCGACGACGCGCAGGACACCTGCGCCGCGCTGCGCGAGGCCGGTGCACGCGCCCACTCCTGGCGCGCCGACCTGGGCGTGCAGGACGAGGCGCAGGCGCTCGTGCCGGCGGTGGTCGCGCATTTCGGGCAGCTGGACGCGGTGGTGCACAACGCCAGCGCCTTCGAGTACGACGACGTGGCGGCCTTCGACTACGCGCGCATGCAGCGCCACGCCGCCCCGAACGCCGGCGCGGCCGTGGTGCTGGCGCGCGCGCTGCATGCCCACATGCAGGAGCGCGGGGCCGAGGGCTGCGTGGTCAACCTGCTGGACCAGCAGCTGTGGAATCCGAACCCGGACTACTTCTCCTACACGCTGTCCAAGGCGGGGCTGCAGGCGGCCACCACCATGCTGGCCCTGGCGCTGGCCCCGGCGCTGCGCGTGTGCGGGGTGGCGCCGGGCCTGACGCTGGGCAGCGAGCTCATCGACGAGGCGCTGCTGCAGCGGCTGCGCGGGGCGAGCCTGCTCAAGCGCACGGTCGCGCCCGCCGACGTGGCCCACGCCGTGCGCTTCGTGCTGGAAAATCGCTCCATGACCGGCAGCACCGTGATGGTCGACGCGGGCTTCCACCTCGTGCGTGCCGAGCGCGACTTTCCCTTCCAGGCCACCCCATGAACGCACCCTTGCCCGAAGCAGCGGCAGCCGGCGCCGTGCAGCGGCGTGCCGCCCACGAAGCCAACAAGCTGTCCAAGCGGCTGCACCGCCAGGTCGGCCAGGCCATCGCCGACTTCAACATGATCGAGCCCGGCGACAAGGTCATGGTGTGCCTGTCCGGCGGCAAGGACAGCTACGCGATGCTGGACATCCTGCTGAGCCTGCGCGAGCGCGCGCCGGTGGCCTTCGAGATCGTGGCCGTCAACCTCGACCAGAAGCAGCCCGGCTTTCCCGCAGAGGTGCTGCCGGCCTACCTGCGCGGCCGGGGCGTGCCCTTCCGCATCGAGGAGCAGGACACCTACTCCATCGTCAAGCGCCTGGTGCCCGAGGGCCGCACGATGTGCAGCCTGTGCTCGCGGCTGCGCCGCGGCATCCTGTACCGCGTGGCCAGCGAGCTCGGCGCCACCAAGATCGCCCTGGGCCACCACCGCGACGACATGGTGGTGACGATGCTGATGAACATGTTCTTCGGCAGCCGCCTGAAGGGCATGCCGCCCAAGCTCGTGAGCGACGACGGCCGCCACGTCGTCATCCGCCCGTTGGCCTACGTGGCCGAGACCGACCTGGAGCGCTGGGCCGAGCACCGGCAGTTCCCCATCATCCCGTGCACGCTTTGCGGCAGCCAGGACAACCTGCAGCGCGTGCAGGTCAAGAAGATGATCCGGGAGTGGGAGCGCCAGTACCCCGGGCGCATCGACAACATGTTCTCGGCGATGGGCCGCGTGACGCTGTCGCACCTGATGGACCGGAGCCTGTACCCCTTCGAGACGCTGCAGCCCACGGGTCGGCCGGACCCGTCCGGCGACCGCGCCTTCGACGAGGACGACGACGAATCTTGCGCCACCGCAGCGCCCGGTGCGCCGGCCACGGTCACCCTGCACCGGGGCTCGCGCAGCGGGCCGGCGGAACCTGTGGAGGTGTGAACCCATGAAGCGTCGTGAATTCGCGAGCCGGGCCGTTGCGGTGCCGGCACTCGCCGGGCTGGGTCTGGCCCTGGCTCTGGCCCTGACCGGTTGCGCCGGGATGGCCACCCTGACCTCTGAAGTGGCCACCTACGGCGAGTGGCCGGC
The DNA here is from genome assembly GCA_049318345.1 of Rubrivivax sp. Taxonomy (GTDB): domain Bacteria; phylum Pseudomonadota; class Gammaproteobacteria; order Burkholderiales; family Burkholderiaceae_C; genus Rubrivivax. The sequence goes on from JBMOGN010000013.1 coordinate 11,648, forward strand.
TGGCCGCGCCGCGGGCACCTACGCCTTCGAGAGGCTGCCCTCGCAGCGCGCCAACCTCGCGCGCCAGGAGGCGCTGGAGGCGGCCGCCGCCACCGCGCTGCAGGCCGCGGGCTTCCGGGCCGCGGCCGAGGGCAGCGAGCCGCAGTTCCTGGTGCAGATCGGCGCGCGCATCACGCGCACCGAACGCTCGCCCTGGGACGACCCGCTGTGGTGGCGAGGCGGCTTCGGGACTTGGCGTCACAGCCCGTGGGTCGGACCGGGATGGAGCGGTTGGGCACGCCGGGACTGGCCTCCGCGCTACGAGCGCGAGGTGGCGCTGCTGCTGCGCGACCGCGCGCAGGGCCAGCCGCTGTACGAGGCGCGCGCCAGCAGCGACGGCACCACGCAGGGCGACGCCGCGCTGATGGCGGCTATGTTCCAGGCGGCGATGAAGGACTTCCCGGCCAGTTCGCCCACACCGCGCAGCGTCACGGTGCCGCTCGCGCGCTGAGCAGCCGCGCGTCGTCCTGCCAGCCGCGCAGCTTGCGGCGCAGGTGCTGACGCTGCGCCGGCGTCGTCGCGTTGTGCAGCCGGGCGGCGAAGGCGCAGTTGTGCTGCAGCAGGCGCTGCTCGGCCGATTGCGGGTCGACCGAGGGCTCGGCCGCCAGGCGCGCCATCAACTCGCGCAGGGCGCCTGCCGCGCGTTCCTCGCCGGGTCGCTCGGTGGCCAGGCGGCGCAGGGTGGCCAGGATCTCGCGTTGCTGGACCAGACGCTGCGCGTAGAACTGGTCGGCGTCGAAGGGCGAGGAGGCGAGCGACTCCTCCACCAGGCGCTTCTGCGAGGCGTCCAGGCGGCCGTAGAAATCCTCGATGCGCTCCACGGTGCGCTCCACCGAGGCACGGTAGCGCTCCTGGCGGTCCGATTGCACCACCTTGCGGCGCAGCTCGTCGTTACGCCGCGCCATGCGCGCTTCCATGTGCGCGATCTGCGCGGGCTCCAGGCGCACCGCCACGCGGGCCGCGTGGGGCAGCATGGCCTCGGCGGCCACGAGCGCGCGGCTGCGCAGCTCGCGCCCCCAGGCGCAGGCCTGCGCGGGGCTCAGGGGCTGCACCACCTCCTCCTGGGCGCGTGCCAGCAGCCCGGCGTAGTCCTCGAGCTGGGTGGCGCGGTGCCAGGCGAACCACTGGGTCAGACCCTGGCGCACGAGCGGCTGCTGCTCGGCGTCGAAGTCCAGGTAGCGGTCGAGCCACCAGCGCGCCAGCAGCGGGCCCTGTTCGTAGCCCAGGCGCACGGCGCTGCACGCCCCGAGCGCGAGCAGCACCGCGCCGATAATGGCGACCCGCACCCAACGACCGAGAAGAGAAACGCGCATGACGCTCAACGTGGTGATCATGGCTGCCGGCAAGGGCACCCGCATGAAGTCCGCCCGCCCGAAGGTGCTGCACCGCCTGGCCGGGCTGAGCCTATTGGAGCATGTCCTGCAGGCCTCCGAGGCGCTCGAGCCTCTGCGCACGGTGGTGATCACCGGGCATGAGGCCGCACAGGTCGAGGCCTGCGTGGGCGCGCGCGCGCACTGCGTGCGCCAGGAACCCCAGCTCGGCACCGGGCACGCGGTGCAGCAGGCCGTGCCGGCGCTGGACGCCGCGGCAGCCACCACGCTCGTGCTCAACGGCGACGTGCCGCTCATCCGCACCGAGACCGCGCGCGCACTCGTGCAGGCCTGCGCCGGCAAGCGGCTTGCGCTGCTGACGGTCGACCTGGAGGACCCCACCGGCTACGGGCGCATCGTCCGCGACGACGCCCAGCGCGTGTGCGGCATCGTCGAGCACAAGGATGCACGGCCCGAGCAGCACGCCATCCGCGAGGTCTACACCGGCATCCTGGCAGCCCCCACGGCCGCGCTCGCACGCTGGGTGGCGGCGCTGCGCAACGACAACGCCCAGCGCGAGTACTACCTCACCGACATCGTCGCCCTGGCCGTGGCCGAGGGCGTGCCGGTGGTGGCCGCACAGCCGGCCAGCCAGACGGAGGTACTCGGGGTGAACAGCCCGCTGCAGCTGGCCGAGCTCGAGCGGCGGCTGCAGCGCACGCGGGCCGAGGCCCTCATGGAAGCCGGCGTGCGCCTGGCCGACCCCGCGCGGCTGGATGTGCGCGGCGAGCTGCTGTGCGGCGCGGATGTGGAGATCGATGTCAACTGCGTCTTCGAGGGCTGCGTGACGCTGGCCGATGGTGTGCGCATCGGCGCGAACTGCGTCATCCGCAACGCGCAGATCGGCGCGGGCACGGTCATCCAGCCCTTCACGCACATCGACGGCGAGGCCGCAGGCGTGAGGATCGGCGAGCATGCGGTAGTGGGCCCCTTCGCGCGGCTGCGCCCGGGTGCCGAGCTCGGCGCGGAAGTGCACATCGGCAACTTCGTGGAGGTGAAGAACTCCACCCTTGCACGCGGCGCCAAGGCCAACCACCTGGCCTACCTGGGCGACGCCACGGTGGGCGAGCGCGTGAACTACGGCGCGGGCAGCATCACCGCCAACTACGACGGCGCGAGCAAGCACCGCACGGTGATCGAGGCCGATGCGCACATCGGCTCGAACTGCGTGCTCGTGGCGCCGGTGACCATCGGTGCGGGCGCCACCATCGGCGGCGGCTCCACGATCTCCAAGGACGCCCCGCCCGGGCAGCTCACGGTGGCGCGCTCGCGCCAGACCTCGCTTCAGGGGTGGAAGCGGCCCCAGAAGGCCCCCTCGAAGGCGGCTGGCAAGGGCTCTGGCAAGGATTCCGGCAAGGACTGAAAGCAGCCGCGCTCAGCGCGGCCCGAGCGACTCCATCGTCTGCAGCGCCAGGCACAGGTCCTCCCAGGCGCGGGCCTTTTCCGGCAGGTTGCGCAGCAGGTAGGCGGGGTGGTAGGTGACGACCACCGGGATGCCCTGGTGCCGGTGCACGCGCCCGCGCAGGCGGCCCACGGCCTCGTCGGTCTGCAGCAGCCCCTTCACGGCAAAGCCGCCCATGGCCAGGATCAGGCGCGGCTGCAGCAGCTCGATCTGGCGCGCGAGAAAGGGCGCGCACTCATGCATCTCCGCCGGCTCGGGGTTGCGGTTGCGCGGAGGGCGGCACTTCAGCGTGTTGGTGATGTAAACCTGCCGCGCGGGCTCGGCGCCGCTGTCGGCCTCGCGCGTCAGGCCGGCCGCGCGCAGCATCGCGTCCAGCAGCTGCCCGGCCGCGCCCACGAAAGGCTCGCCCTGCCGATCCTCCTGCTCGCCCGGGGCCTCGCCGACGAGCATCCAGTGCGCCTGCGTCGAGCCGGCGCCAAAGACGGTGTGCTGCCGGCTGCCGGCCAGGGCGCAGGACTGGCAGGCGGCCACCGCTGTACGCAGACCGTCCCAGTCCAGGGCGGCCGCGGGTGCACGCGCGGTGACGGGCACGGGCGGCGCGATGGATGCGGTGGCCGCTGAAGCAGCCGGGGCAGCAGCCGGGGCAGCTGACGCTGCAGCAGCCGGGGCGGCAACCGGTGCGGCGGGCGGCGTCGCAGCCGGCGCGCGCAGCGAGGGCCAGGCCGGCACCCCCATCTCGCGCAGCATCGCGATCTGGCGGTCAGTCAACGCCACCGGCGTGTCCTTCGGGCCGGGTCGGGGCCAGAGCCAGGGCCAGGGCCATCACCACGGCATCCTCGCGCCGCGACGCCGCGGCGGGGTAGTAGCCCTTTCGCAGGCCCCGGGGCTCGAAGCCGCGCACGCGGTAGAGCTCGAGCGCACGCGCGTTGCCCGCCCTCACCTCCAGCCAGATGCGGGCCAGCCCGCGCGAGCGCGCGCAGTCCTCCAGCGCGTCGAGCAGCGTGCGGGCGTGGCCCTGGCGCTGGTGCGCCGGCGCCACGGTGAGGTTCAGCAGGTGCAGTTCGTCCACGCCGGGCAGCGCGACGAAGTACCCCAGCAGCTCGTCGCGCTCGTCCACGAGGAGCTCGGCCATATGCTGCGCGGCCAGCGAGTCGGTGAAGTTCCCGCGGCTCCAGGGGTGGCCGTAGGCCTGGACCTCCACGGCCATCACCCGGTCCAGGTCGGCCACGGCCATGGGGCGCAGCATCAGCGCGCGCGGCACGGGCAAGGCTTCGCGCCTCACGCCGGGTCCGCCGCCTGCAGCGCGGCCGCGGCCGCGCGCTGCGCGGTGGTCAGGGCCACCTTGTCGCGCAGGTACACCGGCAGGGCCTGCTCGGCGGGCACGGCTGCGCCGGCGCGCTGCAGCCGCAGGCCCAGGCGCACGAGCGCGGCCGCGCGGCTGCCGGGCTGCAGCGCGGGCGTGGCGGCCCGCCCGAGCAGGGCCGTGCCGCTGCCGGTGAGCCAGGCGGGCCAGCCGCCCCAGCACGCCAAGACGTCCTCGGGGCTGCACAGCGCGGGCGGCGCCCGCAGCGCCCAGCCGCCCGGCTCGCGGTCGCTCCACCCGTAGCGGGCCGCGTAGAGCTCACCCATGCGCGCGTCCATGGCCACGCCGATGTCCAGCACGGCCTCTGGGCCTCCCAGCGCCCGCACCTCGGCGCGGGCCTGCTCGGCCACGAGCATGAGGCTGTCCACCGGGATCACCGGGCAGCCGGTGCCCAGCGCCACGCCCTGGGCCACCGAGCAGGCCGTGCGCAGACCCGTGAAGGCCCCCGGCCCGCGGCCGAAGGCCAGGGCGTCCAGGTGGGCCAGGCGCAGGCCCCGTGCATCGAGCATCGCCTGCATGCGCGGCAGCAGCTCCAGCGAGGCCTGGGGGCCACCCGGGCCCTCCCAGACATCCGTGCCGTGGGCGCCGTGCAGCCCCAGGCAGACGACCTCGGTGGAGGTGTCCAGGGCCAGGAGGGTGACGACGGGAGCACTCATGCAGTCAGTGTAGCCATGCGATCATCGGCGCATGCGCGACCGCCTCACCACCCGGCGCAGGCGCCTGACCACGCCGCTGCTCGTGGCCCTGCTCGCCACCGCCTGTGCCGCGGCGCCCGCGTCCCGGGCACAGCCTGCTGGCGCCCAGGTCGTTCCGATCGGCCCCACGGCCTCATCCGCCCACCTGCCCCCCGAGGTGCAGGCCGCCCTGCAGCGTGCACGGGTGCCGGCCGACGCGCTGTCGGTGGTGGTGCAGGAGGCCGGCAGCGGCCGCAGCCTGCTCAGCCACCAGGCGCGCCTGCCGATGAACCCGGCGTCGGTGGTGAAGCTGCTGACCACCTACGCCGCGCTGGACCTGCTCGGGCCGGCGTGGACCTGGAGCACCCCCGTGTACATCCAGGGTGCCGTCCAGGACGGCGTGCTCGACGGCAGCGTGTACCTGCGCGGCAGCGGCGACCCCAAGCTCGTGATCGAGCAGCTGTGGCTGCTGCTGCGGCGCCTGCAGGCCGCCGGGGTGCGCGAGATCCGCGGTGACTTCGTGCTGGACCGCAGCGCCTTCGCCCCCGGCGACGGCCATCCGGCCGACTTCGACGGCGACGCCTCGCGCCCGTACAACGTGCGCGCCGACGCGCTGCTGCTGAACTTCAAGGCGGCGGTGCACACCTTCGTGCCCGACCCCGCCCGCAACGTTGCACGCGTGGTGACCGACCCCGATGTGTGGGCCTCCGCGCGCGGCGGGCTGCCCGGCGGCGCCCCCACCGTGCCGCTGGCCGCCGGCCCCTGCGAGGACTGGCGCACGGCGCTGAAGGCCACGGCCGCCGAGACGGGGTGGCGCTTCACTGGCCGCTACCCGGGGGCCTGTGGCGAGCAGGGCTGGCCGCTGGCCGACCCCGACCCGGCCCGCTACAACGCGCGGCTCCTCGAGACGATGTGGCGCGAGCTGGGCGGCCGGCTCGGCGGCGCCGTGCGCGAAGGCGCCGTGCCCGCCGCGCTCAAGCCGCTCTTCGAGCACCGCTCCGAGGCGCTGGCCGAGGTGGTGCGCGACATCAACAAGTTCAGCAACAACGTGATGTCGCAGCAGCTCTTCCTGACGCTGGCGCTGCAGCGCGAGCCCCGCGCGCCGGCAACACAGGAGGCCGCGCGCGAGACGATCCGGCGCTGGCATGTGGAGCGCATCGGCGAGCTGCCCGAGGGTTTCGTGCTGGACAACGGCTCGGGTCTGTCGCGCCAGACGCGCGTGAGCGCACAGACCCTGGCCCACCTGCTGCAGCACGCCTGGTCGAGCCCGGTGATGTCCGAGCTGATGAGCTCGCTGCCCGTCAGCGGCCTGGACGGCACGCTGCGCCGCTCACGCACGAGCCCGGGGCGCGCGCACCTGAAGACCGGCTCGCTGCGCGACGTGGCCAGCATCGCCGGCTACGTGCTGTCGGACTCGGGCCGGCGCTATGTGCTCGTGGCCCTGGTCAACCATCCGCAGGCCGGCGCCGCGCGCCCGGCCCTGGACGCCCTGGTGCAGTGGGCGATCCGGGACGCCCCCTCGCGCTGAGGCGCACCAACCGGAACCCCCCTGTGCTCGACGAGCTTCACACCCTGAGCCTGGCCGACTGGATCGGCTACATCGCCGCCGCGCTGACGACTTCGTCCTTCGTGCCGCAGGCGCTGCTGACGCTGCGCACGCGCGACGTCAGCGGCATCTCACTGGCGATGTACGCCGCCTTCACGCTCGGCGTGGCGCTGTGGCTGGTCTACGGCCTGGTGCTGCGCGCTTGGCCGATCGTGGTGGCCAACACGCTCACGGTGGCGCTGGCCGCGACGATCCTCGTGACGAAGATCGTCGTGGAGCGCGCGGCCCGGCGCCAGGGCCGGTGACCCGGGGAGCCGCCGGTCAGAAGCGGTAGCCCACGCCCACCGACACCGAGGTCGGGTCGAGCGTGGCGTCCAGCGTCTGGCCGGTGGACAGCGTGGTGCGCGTCTTCAGCGGCGTCTTCATCACCGCGGTGTCGATCGACCACTTCGGCGAGAGGCGCCAGGCCAGACCGACCTGGGCGGTGAAGGTCCACTTGGACTGCACGCTCAGGGTGGTGGGCTTGGCGGGCGTGCCCCCCGTCAGCGCGGTGAGCGCTGCCGTGCTGCGCCCGTCGGAGAAGCGCGCGTAGGTCGGGCCGATGCCCAGGTAGGGCCGCACCGCGGAGTCGGCCGCCAGGAAACGGTATTGCGCCAGCACCGTGATCGGCAGCGCCTTCACCTGACCGATCTTGCCCACGCCGGAGATCGCGCCGTCGCCGTTGATGTCGTGCGTGAAGCCCGCGGCCAGGGGTACATCCAGCGAGAGGTTGCTCGACCACATCCAGGTCACGCCGGCGGTGGGCTGCAGGTCCGAGGCCACGCTCGCCTTGGTGCCAGCGAAGCTCGGCGCGGTCAGGTTGCCGCTCTTCGTGTCGGGGGCGATGTCGGTGGCCCCCACGCGCAGGATGAGGGAGCCCGCGGGCTGGGCGTGAACCGCGCACGCGGCGAGAAGGCCGGCGGCCACCAGGGCCGCGCGTTGGAATCGTTGTGCCATGTCTGGTGTCTCCTGCGTCGCGGTGTTCACAGCCAGCCGGCCGTGGCCAGCGAACGCGAGATCAACTGCGCCAACAGCTGGTGGCCGTAGGGCGTCGGGTGGAAGCTGTCGGCGAAGGCCCAGGTCTTGTACCAGTCCGCGCCGCTGGCGCCCGCAGGCGGCTTGGCCGCCAGCGCCGCGTCGGTGCAGGTGGGCCAGGTCACGGTGGGCAGCCCGCTGCTGTCCTGGCCCGTGATCGGGCAGGCGAACTGCTTGACGTTGGTCAGGCCGAACTGCGTGGGGTTGGTGATCTGGTCGTTGAAGGCCGTGTAGAAGTCCACCACCACCACACGGGTGTCCCCGGCGAAGCGCTTGGCCAGCTGGGCGTTGAAAGCCTCCACCCAGCCCTTGAAGAGAGCCTCGGACTGCGCCCGCGCCGCCGCTCCGGCGCTGCCGCCACCGTAGGCCGCGGAGATGCCGTCCAGCACGAACTGCAGACGAGGGGTGTTGGTGATGCCGGGCATGTTCAGCAGCGCGATGCGCTGTGCGCCCTTGTCCAGCGCGCCCGTCTTGACCTGGTTGTAGAACAGGTCCGCCAGCGCACCCATGTAGGTCGCCCCGACGGCGGCCAGGCCGTTCTGGCCGCCGGCCACCGCGGCGCCGACCTGGGCCTGCGTGAGCAGCGTGCCGAGCAGGGCCGCGTAGGAGGCGCCCTGGTCCTTGGGCAGGTTGAGGTAGGCGCCCACGAGTGCAGCGGCGTCGTTGCCGCCGCCATCGACCACGAGCAGGTCGCCCGCGGCGAAGTTGCCCGCCGCCGTGGCGGTGGCGAACTGCACGGCGATGCCCAGCGGGTTGTTGGCCGCGTAGCCGCCGCTGGCCGGGTTGATCACCCCGCCGCCGATGGCGTAGTTGCCGCACCCGGCCTTGGAGTTGGCCGTAAAGGTGGTGCCCGTGAAGACGAAGAAGTTGCAGGTCGGCGTGAGGCCGTAGGAGCGCGCGATGCGCTCGGGGTAGACGTCGTTGCCCTGCACCGTGAACTTGATGCCGAAGGTGCCCACGTCGGCCAGGCTGTCGCCCATGACCTTCACGGCCGTGATCGTGGCCCGGGGGGTGGTGTCGGCGCCACCCCCGCCGCCGCAGGCGGCCAGCAGGGCCACCAGCGCAGCCGATGCAGCCAGCGCGAGGGTTCCTCGACGGAATCGGTTCATCTTGTCTCCTTGCAGCGGTCGCAGCCCCGTGCCGAGGCCCGCCGTTCGTCACGAAACGGCCACTATACGAGCGGGGGATTCCGGCGCAGGACCGGGTAAACCCAGACCGGGCAGTCCGCCCGGCGGGCTCAGAAGGGGTTCAGCGTGGCGCGGGCGCCGGCCAGCGCGCCGAGCTGGCGGTGGCCGCCACGCGACATCCAGCGGTCGTCGGCCCACAGGTAGGTGTCGGCCGTCGCGCCCTCCACCAAGGTGCCGCTGGTGCAATCGGGCAAGGCCGTCTTGCAGGCCGCCACCGTGGCGTTGGCCAGGCCGAAGTAGCCCGGCGCACGCGCAGCGGTCTGCACGAACTCGTCGGCCAGCACGAGGCCGACGTAGCGGCCATCGTTCAGGATGTTGACGCGGATGCGGCCGTTCAGCGCTGCTGACAGGTCCGACAGCAGCTTCGCGCCTTCGGTGCCCTGGGCGATGCCATAAGGGGTCAGGCCCATGTCCGGGATGGTGGAGACGATCACGCGTGCACCCAGGCCAGCCATGCGATTGACCTGCCGGGCCACCTCTTCGCCGCTGGCGCGGGCCTGCGCGATGAGATCGTCGCGGCTGCGGCCCGGGAACTGCGCGTACAACTGCAGGACATCGTTGGCGCCGGCCAGCATCAGCACGAGGTCCTCCTCGAGGAAGCCGCCGGCCGCCACCTGCGCATCGACCTGCCGGACGACCTCGGCCGCTCGCGCACCGGCGGCCGCGCGGCTGATGCCCTTCTGCTCGCCCGTGCCCACCGGGCACTGCGCAAAGCCGAAGCCGTACAGCGTGGCCACGTCCTGGATCCACAGCGGCTGCAGCGTGCAGTCGCGCGTGGTGCCGTCGCTGGCCAGCCCGTTGACGGCGTACTTGCGGCCGTCGCTGGTGAAGGCGCTGAGCTCGTCGCCGAAGGCCAGCACGCGCGGCGGCTTGAAGGGGGTGATCTGCGAGGTGCCGCCCCCGCAGGAGGCCAGCAGGGTGGCCAGCAGCACGGCGGCAGTTCGGCGAAGGGCGGTGAACATCGGGCGGGGGCTCGGCGAGGGGCGTATGGTCAGGGCGGCGGGGCGGCGGAGCGGCGGGCAGATCTGGCGCAGCGTGTGGTCGGAACGGCTGGACGGTGAACTCGATCAGGAACAAGGATACGCCGGCGCGGGCTCAGCGCGTGGCCGCCCGCCGCAACCGGTCGCGCACGCCCTCCCAGGCAGGCAGCTCTGGCGGCTCCTCGACCCAGATCGACTCCACCCCCAGCGCGTCGAACTCGCGCAGGGCGGCGAAGAGTTCGTGCGCGGCCAGGGCGGGATTGTCGGGCATCCGGCGCACCCGTGCCCAGACGGGTCCAGCCAGAGGCTGGCGCGAATATACGCCCACCTCCGCGCCCGGCGCCGGCGGCTGAGCGGCGTGCAGCCGCTCCCGCAGCCGGGGCGCGGCCAGCAGGTGCACGGCCGCGCGCGGGGCGTAGTGCGAGGCCAGCGAGCCGGAGACCCGCGGCGCGGCCGCGTCGGGCTCGTGCAGCGGCTCGCCCAGTGCGGCCTGCAGCGCCTCGCGGCTGAGCGTGCCCGGGCGCAGCAGGTGCGGCACGTCGCGGCTGCAGTCCACGATGGCCGACTCGATGCCCTCGCGGCAGGGGCCGCCGTCCAGCACCAGCAGCGCCTGGCCGAACTCCTCGGCCACGTGCGAGGCGCGCGTCGGGCTGACGCGGCCGAAGCGGTTGGCGCTCGGCGCGGCCACGCCGCGCACGCCCAGCTCCCGGGCCGCGCGCAGCAGTGCCTGGGCCGACGGGTGGTCCGGGCAGCGCAGGCCTACCGTGGGCAGCCCCGCCGCGGCAGCCTGGGCCACCCCGGGTCGGCGCCGCACCACCACGGTCAGCGGCCCCGGCCAAAACCGGGCCATGAGACGCCGCGCGCGCTCGGGCAGCTCCAGGGCGAAGGCCTCGGCGGCCTGCGCGTCACACACATGCACGATCAGCGGGTGGTCGGCAGGCCGGCCCTTGGCGGCATAGAGGCGGCCCACGGCCGCATCGTCGTCGGCGCGTGCGCCCAGCCCGTAGACGGTCTCGGTGGGCAGCGCCACGAGCTCGCCCGCGGCCAGGGCCCGGGCCGCGCGGGCCACCGCCTGGGGGTCGTGCGCATCGAGCAACGGCATGGCCCGGCTCACAACGGCGCCAGGCCCAGCCGCGACGCGGCCTGCCGCGCCGTGTAAAGCGCCGACTGTGCATCGGCTGCCGTCACCGTGAGATGCCCCATCTTGCGTCCGCGCCGCGGCTCGGCCTTGCCGTACAGGTGCAGCCTCACGCCCGGCAGGGCGAGCACCTCGTCCCAGGCGGGCGTGCGCGGCGCGGCATCGGCCGCCGAGCCTTCGGGCCACCAGAGCTCGCCCAGCAGGTTGAGCATCAGGGCGGCGCTGTGGGCGCGCGGCTCGGGCAGCGGCAGCCCGGCCAGCGCGCGCACCTGGAGCTCGAACTGCGAGCAGTCGCAGGCGTCCAGGCTGGCGTGCCCGGAGTTGTGCGGGCGTGGCGCCATCTCGTTGGCGAGCACGCGGCCGTCCTCCAGCAGGAACCACTCCACGCACAGCACGCCCTCGTAGCCCAGGCTCGCGGCGAGGCGGCGCGTGTGCGCCACGGCCTGCTGCGCCGCCGCCTCGGGGACGTCCGGAGCGGGGACCTGCGTGACGGCCAGGATGCCGTCGCGGTGCAGGTTCTGCTGCACGGGCAGGTGCACGCAGTGCCCGGCCGCGTCGCGCGCCACGATGACGCTGAACTCGCGCGCCAGCGCCACGCGCTGCTCCAGCAGGCAGGGCACGCGGCCCAGCGCCTGCCAGGCCGGCTCGAGCCCGGCGGCGGCGGCCACCGTGCGCTGGCCCTTGCCGTCGTAGCCGAGGGTGGCCGTCTTCAGGATGGCGGGAAAGAGCCCCGGGTCCACGCCGTGCAGATCCTCGTCAGCAATGAGCAGCACATGCGCCACGCAGGGCACGCCGCACTGCAGGAAGTGCGCCTTCTCCTGCGCCCGGTGCTGGCAGGTGGCCACCGCAGGCGCCGCGGGCCGCACCGGCAGCCGCTCGGCCAGCGTGCGCAGCGCCTGCGCCGGCACGTTCTCGAACTCGGTGGTGACGGCGTCGCACGCGCGCGCCAGGGCCGCCAGGCCCGCCGGGTCGTCGTAGGCCGCCGCGATGCACAGGTCGGCCACCTGGGCGGCCGGGCTGGCCGGGTCGGGATCGAGCACGGCCACGCGAAAGCCCATGGCCTGCGCGGCCTGCGCGAACATGCGCCCGAGCTGCCCGCCCCCGACCACGCCCAGCGTGGTGGGCCGGCCATCGGGCTGACGGGCGCCCGGCAGCAGCGGGGCCGCCATGGCCCGGCCTTCACGCGGCAGGCTCATCCGGGCAGCTGCGCGTTCATGGCGCGCGCGGCTTCGGTCTGCGCGGCGCGCCAGGCGGCCAGGCGCTGCGCCAGCCCGGTGTCGTGCAGCGCCAGCAGCGACGCGGCAAAGAGCCCGGCGTTGGCGGCGCCGGCCGGGCCGATGGCAAAGGTGGCCACGGGCACGCCGCGGGGCATCTGCACGATCGAGTACAGCGAGTCCACGCCCTGCAGGTGGCGGCTGGCCACGGGCACCCCCAGCACGGGCAACGTGGTCTTGGAGGCGAGCATGCCCGGCAGGTGCGCGGCGCCACCGGCCCCGGCGATGATCACCTGCACGCCGCGCGCCGCCGCGGTCTCGGCGAAGCGGAACATGTCGTCGGGCATGCGGTGGGCCGACAGCACCTGGGCCTGGCAGCCCACGCCCAGCTCCTGCAGCACCTGCGCGGCGGCGGACATCGTCTCCCAGTCGCTGGACGAGCCCATCACCAAGGCCACGGGTGGGGCCGTGGGGGTTGCGGCGGCGGTGGTGTCAGGAGCCATAGAGCGTGTCCCAGGTGGAGGCCTCGAGTCCCTGGCGGTGCAGCTGCGCGTGCAGCTCCTGCCGGCTGTCGGCCAGGCGCGCACCGAGTTCGTCAGCCAGGCGGCGCTGCTGCGCAGCCGGGCCGTCCTGCCCGGCGGCCGCCAGCGCCCGCGCCAGCGTGGCGTGGACCAGGAAGCGGTCGTCCAGGTCGGGCGTGCGCGCCAGGCGCTGCACGACATCGTCCACCTGCGTCTGAGGCGCCTGGAGCGCCCGCGCGGTCACTCCAGGCCCGGCCGCGCGCTGCGCCAGCACGCAATCGCACCACAACAGGTCGGCGCGCGCGGGCGCGTCGTAGCGCTGCAAGCCTGCCCCGTCCAGGCGGTCGAGCACGCCCTCGAGCAGCACCCGGGCCGGCGCGGGTTCGTCCTGCAGCACGCACAGCGACGCCCGCGCCAGGGCCTGCAGCTCGGGCAGCGCCCGCAGCCGCGCCAGGTCCTCGTAGTGGCGTGCCGAGTCCAGCCGCGCCTGCACGGGCCCGCCTAGGCCGTCCTGACCGGGTGGCTGCTGCCGCACGAGCCCGGCCCAGGCCAGGCGCTGCTCGTGCAGCTCAAAGACGGCGCTGTCGTGCAGCACCGCGCCGAGCATCGCGCTGTCGCCCTCGCGCACGGCCTGTTGGCGCGCACGCTCGAACCAGGTGTACGCGGCATTGGCCTGGCCAGCTGTCATCCAGGCGCTGGCCAGCGTGAGCGCCAGGCGCGCCAGCACGGCGTGGTCGTCGGGCCGAGCCTGGCCCAGGGCCTCGCGGGCGAGCTCCCCGCAGGCATCCAGGCGGCCCTGGTTGAAGTGCAGGTGCGCAAGCCAGGCCGTGGCCGGGCCGAGCGCGCCACATCCCGGCGCCAGCCGCGCCAGCGCATGCGCACGCTGCAGCCGGTCGCGCGCCGCCTCGTCGGGCGACTGGTGGAACCTCAGCACTCCTTCCACGAGACTGAGCCAGGCGCTCAGCTCGGCCGATGCCTGACCCGGGAAGGCCTGGCGCACGCGCAGCAACGTGTCGCTCACCTCCTCGAAGCGGCCCTGCGCGGCAGCCAGGGCGGCCAGCCGCAGCTCCAGCACCGCACGCGCGGCCGGCTGGCTCTCGGCGCGCAGCTGCTCGGCCAGACGCTCGGCGGCTCGCATGCGTGGCTCCCCGGGTTCCCGCCGCGGCTCAGGCGGTCAGCCGCTCGAGCACGTCGGCGTAGCCGCGCGCCAGCGCGGCCAGCGTGAGCTGAAGCTGCGGGTCGTCGGCCTGCGGCCAGGCCTGCTCGCCGAGCCGCGCGGCGCGCGCCTCGAGCCAGTCGCGCAGCGGCTGCTTGTCCAGGCTCGGCGGGTTGCGGCCCTCGGCATACCCGGCCTGGGGCCAGAAGCGCGAGGAGTCGGGTGTGAGCACCTCGTCCATCAGCACGAGCGTGCCGTGCTCGTCCAGCCCGAACTCGAACTTGGTGTCGGCGATGATGATCCCGCGCGCCAGGGCGTGTGCCGATGCGCGCGCGTACAGGGCCAGTGCCAGCTCGCGGATACGCCCGGCCAGCTCGCCGCCCACCTGCGCGGCCATCTGCTCGAAGGAGATGTTCTCGTCGTGCTCGCCCACCGCGGCCTTGGTGGCCGGGGTGAAGATCGGCTCGGGCAGCCGGCTGGCCAACTGCAGCCCGGGCGGCAGCGCCACGCCACACACCGTGCCGCGGGCGGCGTACTCCTTGTAGCCCGAGCCGGCGAGGTAGCCGCGCACCACCGCCTCCACGGGCACGGGCTGCAGCCGGCGCACGAGCATGGCGCGGTCGCGCACCTGGTCCACCTGGTCGGGCTGGACAACGGCCAGCGGGTCCTCGCCGGTGAGGTGGTTGGGGACGATGTCGGCCAGCAGGGCGAACCAGAACAGCGCCATGCGCGTGAGGATCACGCCCTTGCCCGGCACGGGCGCGGGCAGCACACGGTCGAAGGCGCTGATGCGGTCGCTGGCCACCATGAGCAGCCGGTCGCGGCCCACGGCGTAGTTGTCGCGCACCTTGCCGCGCGCCAGCAGGGGCAGCCCGCGCAGGCGCGTCTCGAAGACGGCGGGCGCCGGCGCGGCGGTGTCAGGGCGGGCGTCGGGTGGGGCGTCGGGCAAGGCTGTCATCTCGGTCTGGGCCGGGCCGCGGCTTGCAGGGCGCCGCGCAGACCTGCATTGTGCGCGCGGCCGGGGCAGGCCCGCGCGCAGCAGCACCCCTAGACGACGCGCTGCGCCAGGGCCCCGCTGGCGTAGCGCTGCGCCACCTCTTCCAGCGGCATCGGCCGGATGCGGCCCGCCTGGCCCTCGCAGCCGAACTCGAGGTAGCGCTGCCGGCACACCGCGCGCGCCGCCTCGCGCGCGGGCTTGAGCCATTCGCGCGCGTCGAACTTGTCGGGGTTCTCGGCCATGAACTTGCGCACCGCCCCGGTCATCGCCAGGCGGATGTCGGTGTCGATGTTGATCTTGCGCACGCCGTGCCTGATGGCGTCCTGGATCTCGGCGATCGGCACGCCGTAGGTCTGCTTCATCTTGCCGCCGTACTGGTTGATGATGTCCAGCAAGGCCTGCGGCACCGATGAGGAGCCGTGCATCACCAGGTGCGTATTGGGGATGCGGGCGTGGATTTCCTTCACGCGCGAGATCGCCAGGATGTCGCCCGTGGGCGGGCGGCTGAACTTGTAGGCGCCGTGGCTCGTTCCGATGGCGATCGCCAGCGCGTCGAGCTGCGTGGCACGCACGAACTGCGCCGCCTCCTCGGGGTCGGTGAGCATCTGGCTGTGGTCGAGCTTGCCTTCGGCGCCGATGCCGTCCTCCTCGCCCGCGTCCCCCGTCTCGAGGTTACCCAGGCAGCCGAGCTCGCCTTCGACCGTCACGCCCACGCGGTGCGCCATCTCCACCACCCGGCGCGTCACGTCCACGTTGTAGTCGAAGCTCGCGGGCGTCTTGCCGTCTTCCATGAGCGAGCCGTCCATCATCACCGAGCCGAAACCCAGACCGATGGCGCCTTCACAGACCTTCGGGCTGGTGCCGTGGTCCTGGTGCATCACAAGCGGGATCTTCGGGTAGGCCTCCACCGCCGCCTGGATGAGGTGCTTGATGAAGGGTTCGCCCGCGTACTTGCGCGCGCCGGCGCTGGCCTGGAGGATCACCGGGGCGCCGACCTCGTCGGCCGCCGCCATCACGGCCTGCACCTGCTCGAGGTTGTTGACGTTGAAGGCCGGGATGCCGTAGCCGTTCTCCGCGGCATGGTCCAGCAGCTGACGCATCGAGACGAGAGGCATGATCGAACTCCGGGGGGTCGGTGACCACGTGGTAACCGCCTGGTAACCACCTCCGGGATTCTACCGAGCCGCCCCATGCGGGCAGCGCGCAGGGTCAAGCCACGCGGCACACCTTGAGCATGTTCGTCCCGCCCGGGTAGCCCATGGGTTCGCCGCAGGTGATGGCGTAGGTGTCCCCGGGCTTGAGCACGCCGCGCTCGCACAGCAGCCGCTCCGCCGCGGCCAGGGCCTGGTCGCGGTCGCTGAAGGAGGGCATCTGCAGCGGGCGCACGTTGCGGTACAGCGCCATGCGGCGCTCGCTGGCGGTCTTGGTGGTCAGGCCGTAGATCGGCACCTTGATGTTGTGACGGCTCATCCACAGCGCCGTGGAGCCGCTCTCGGTGAGCGCCAGGATGGCCTTGCAGCCCAGGTGGTGCGCGGTGAAGAGCGCGCCCATGGCGATGCTCTGGTCGATGCGGCCGAACTGCTTGTTGACGAAGTCCGCGTCCAGCTGCACGTCCTCCGCGCGCTCGGCCTCCAGCGCGATGAGGTGCATCTGCTCGACCGTCTCCACCGGGTACTTGCCCGCGGCCGTCTCGGCGCTGAGCATCACGGCGTCCGTGCCGTCGAGCACGGCGTTGGCCACGTCGCTCACCTCGGCGCGCGTGGGCACGGGTGCCAGGATCATGCTCTCCATCATCTGCGTGGCGGTGATCACCACCTTGTCCATCTCGCGCGCCAGGCGGATCATGCGCTTTTGCAGCGCGGGTACCGCCGCGTTGCCCACCTCCACGGCAAGGTCGCCGCGCGCCACCATGATGCCGTCGCTGGCCTTCAGGATCGCCTCGAGCTGCGGGATCGCCTCGCTGCGTTCGATCTTGGCGATCATGGCCGGCTTGTGCCGCACCGATTCGCCGGCCACATTGGCGAGCTGACGCGCCATTTCCATGTCGGTGGCGCTCTTGGGAAAGCTCACCGCCAGGTACTCGCACTGGAAGGACATGGCCGTCTTGATGTCCTCCATGTCCTTGGCCGTGAGCGCCGGGGCGGTGAGGCCGCCGCCGGCCTTGTTGATGCCCTTGTTGTTGGACAGCTCGCCGCCGACCTTCACCACGGTGTGCACCTCCTCGCCACGCACCGCCTCCACCGTCAGCACGATCAGGCCGTCGTTGAGCAGCAGCCGGTCGCCCGGGCGCACATCGCGCGGCAGTTCCTTGTAGTCCAGGCCCACGGCGTGCACATCGCCGGGCTCGGTGCGCTGCGCATCGAGCACGAAGGGCTGGCCGGCCTCCAGCATCACCTTGCCCTCGGCGAAGCGGCCCACGCGGATCTTGGGGCCCTGCAGGTCGGCCATCAGCGCCACGGGCTTGCCCACGCGTGCGGCCACCTCGCGCACGAGGGCGGCACGGTCGATATGGTCCTGCGCCTTGCCGTGGCTGAAGTTCAGGCGCACCACGTCCACGCCCGCCAGCAGCAGCCGCTCGAGCACCTGCGGGTCGCTCGAGGCGGGCCCGAGCGTGGCGACGATCTTGGTGGCGCGGCTCATCGGGCGGCCTCGGCGGCGTCGGCCACGGCCACGGCGGTCATGTTGACGACACGCCGCACGGTCGATGACGGGGTGAGGATGTGCACCGGAGCGGCCGCACCCAGCAGCATCGGGCCGACCGTCACGCCGCGGCTGCCAGCCTCCTTGAGAACGTTGAACAGGATGTTGGCCGCATCGATGTTGGGCAGCACGAGCAGGTTGGCCGCACCGGCCAGCGTGGTCTCGGGCAGGTAGCTGCGGCGCACCGACTCCGACAGCGCGGCGTCACCGTGCAGCTCGCCGTCGCACTCGATGTCCGGGGCGGCCTGCACGAAGAGATCGCGCGCCTGGCGCATGCGGCGCGCCGACGGACGGCTGGAGGAGCCGTAGATGGAGTGCGACAGGAACGCCACCTTGGGCGGCAGGCCGAAGCGCCGCACCTCGGCGGCGGCCATCTGCGCGATCTCGCACAGCTCCTCGGCGCTGGGCTGCTCGTTGACGAAGGTGTCGGTGATGAAGACCGTGAACTGGTCGAGCATGAGCGCGTTCATGGCCGCCATGACATGCGTGCCCGGGCGCTGGCCGATGACCGCGCGGACGTGCTCCAGGTGCGCGTCGTAGCGGCCCACCAGGCCGCACAGCATCGCGTGCGCCTCACCGCGCTTGACCATGAGCGAGGCAATGAGCGTGCTGGAGCGCCGCACCGCCGCCTTGGCCGCCTCGGGCGTGACGCCTTCACGGCCCATCAGGCGGTGGTAGGTTTCCCAGTAAGCCCGGAAGCGCGGGTCGCTTTCGGGGTCGACGAGCTCGAAGTCGCGCCCGGCCTCGATGCGCAGCCCGGCGCGCTCGATGCGCATGCGCACCACTTCCGGCCGGCCCACGAGGATGGGCTGGGCCAGGCCTTCGTCCAGCACCACCTGCACCGCGCGCAGCACGCGCTCGTCCTCGCCCTCGGCGTAGACCACCCGCGCGCCGCCTGCCACGCGCGCATGGTGCGCCTTGGCGGCCGTGAAGACCGGGCGCATGAGCATGCCGGTCTGGTAGACATGGCGCTGCAGCGACGCGGCGTAGGCCTCGAAGTCGGTGATCGGGCGCGTGGCCACGCCGCTGGCGGCCGCCGCGCGCGCCACGGCCGGTGCGATGCGCAGGATGAGCCGTGCATCGAAGGGCTTGGGGATGAGGTAGTCGGGCCCGAACTTCAGCTCCTGCCCGGCGTAGGCCGAGGCCACCTCGTCGCTGATCTCGGCCTTGGCCAGGTCGGCGATCTCGCGCACGCAGGCGAGCTTCATGGCCTCGGTGATCTTGGTGGCGCC
>JBMOGN010000014.1:0-29500 GCA_049318345.1 Rubrivivax sp.
GGTGCCGATGCCGCTGGAGCCGAAGTTGTAGCGCCCGGGGTTGCGCTTGAGCAGGGCCACGAGTTCCTGGGCCGTGGCGGCCGGGAAGTCGCGCCCCACCACGAGCACGCTCGGGGCATTGGCGATGTGCGCCACGGGCGTGAAGTCGCGCACCGCGTCGTAGGGCATCTTCGGGTTGAGCGCCGGCCCGATGGAATGGGTGGAGCTCGTGGACATCAGGATCGTGTAGCCGTCGGCCGGGGCCTTGGCCACGATGTCCGCGCCGATCGTGCCGCCCGCGCCGGGCTTGTTGTCCACCACCACCTGCTGGCCCAGGGCCGTGGCCAGTTTCTGCGCCACGGTGCGGCCGATGATGTCGGTGGCCCCACCGGCCGGAAACGGGATGACCATGCGCACCGGCTTGGCCGCAGGCCAGGCCTGGGACCAGGCGGAAAGGGGGAGCGAGAGCGCGACGACCGCCGCGCAGGCGAGGATCTTCTTCATCGCGCGAGCATAGCCCGCAGCGGTTCAGGCCGCAGGAGGGTGGGGATTGGAGAGGGGGTCGGGGTGCGGGTCGCGGGCGAAGCGGCCGCGGGCCCGTTCCAGGCCGGCGATGAGCGCCTCGATGCCGGCGAGGAAGGCCTCGCGGCTGTGCTGGGGGCTGGAAGCGAAGAGCCGCTCGGTGAGCTCGGCCAGGTCCGTCTCACCGGCCTGGCGCGCCCAGCGGCGCGCATCGCAGAAGGCCACCAGGGCCAGGCGCCCGAGGTCGCCAGCGCGCTGCGCATGGTGCATGTCGGCCAGGAGGTCCTCCAGACCGATGGCCAGGCTGTCGCGGGCTGACATGAAGAGTGGAGGCTCGTTGGGGCTCGGGCATTGCTGCAGTGCAGCAAGCGCCGCAGTATAGACACTCTTCAGCGGGGCGCAACAAAAATCTGACGCCAGCCGGCGTCAGGCGCGCCTGCCGTACCCGAGGCGCCCGCCGAGGTCGCCGCAGACTGCGCCCGGGCGCGAAGCTGGCCGCAGCCGCCGTCCACGTCCTGCCCGGCCGATTGCCGCACCCGCGTGAGCACGCCCGAGGCGTTCAGCCGCCGCGTGATCGCCAGGACGCGCTGCGTCGAAGGGCGCCGCCAGTCGAAGCCCTCCACGCGGTTCCACGGAATCAGGTTGAGCATGGCGTGGCGGCCGGCCAGGAGCGCGGCCACGGCCTGGACCTCGTCATCGCCGTCGTTGACACCCTCGATGAGCGTCCACTGCACCTGCAGCGGGTAGCCGGTGGCGCGCGCGTAGGCGTCGGCGCGCTCGACGAGCTCGCGGGGCTCGATGCGCGGGGCGCGTGGCAGCAGTTGCGCCCTCAACCCGGCCTGGGTGGTGTGCAGCGACAACGCCAGCGCCGGCTTCACGCGGCCGCTCAGCAGCCGGTCGAACACGCGCTCGTCGCCCACGGTCGAGAAGACGAGGTTCTTGTGCCCGATGCCGCCCTCCTGGCCCAGCAGCTCGATGGCCGCCAGCACGTTGTCCAGGTTGTGCACGGGCTCGCCCATGCCCATGAAGACGACCTTGCGCACGGCGCGCTCGCGCCGGGCCCGCGCCACCTGGGCGACGATCTCGGCGCTGCCGAGCTGGCGCAGCAGCCCCGAGCGGCCCGTCATGCAGAACACGCAGCCCACCGCACAGCCGACCTGGGTGGACACGCACAGGCCGTCGCGGGGCAGCAGCACGCTCTCCACCGTCTGGCCGTCGTGCAGGCCCACGAGCAGCCGCACCGAGCCGTCCTCCCCCGGGTGGGTGGAGCGCACGGTGGCCAGGCGCGCCAGTTCATCTTCCACCTCGGGCAGTGCCCGGCGCAGCGCGGCAGGCAGGAAGTGCTCGGCGCAGCGGCGCCCATGCGTCAGCGGCCGCGCCGCCAGCCAGTTGCGCAGCAGCGCCGCCTCGTGCAGCGGCCCGGCGCCCAGGCCGGCCAGGCGCTGGCGGATGTCGTCGATGTGCAGGCAGGCCATGGGAAGCGGCGGATGGTACCGGCAGGACCCTGCCGGCGCGGCGTGCGCGCCAGATGCCATCGGTGCCCGCTTGGCGGCGGGCAGCCCCCTGAGAGAATCAGCGCCCATGGGCGACCCCCGCGCATCCCCGGCCCTGCTGCACAGCGCCTTCTACCGCTTCACCCCGTTGACGGATCCTTCCGCCACGGCGGCGACGCTGCGTGACCTGGCGCGAGACCTGCACGGCAGCATCCTCGTGGCGCCGGAGGGCCTGAACGGTGCGGTGTCGGGCCCGCCCGGGGCGGTGGAGACCTTCGAGGCGGCGCTGCATGCCCCGTCGTTCCTCGGCGGCGCGCTCGCCGGCATGGCCTTCAAGCGCAGCGGCTGCCTCACCGAGCCCTTCGGCAAGCTGAAGGTGGTGGTCAAGCCCGAGCTGGTCGCGCTGGGTCTGCCCGAACCGGCCGAGGGGCGCCCGCTGTCCGCGCCCGAAGAGCGCGACGCGAGCCACCTCTCCCCCGAGGCCTGGCGCGAGTTGCTCGGGCGCGATGACGTGGTGCTGCTGGACAACCGCAACCACTTCGAATACCGGCTCGGCCACTTCCGCGGCGCACAGGACCCGGAGGTGCGCCGCTTCAGCGATTTCGTCGAGTACGTGCAGGCCCGCGCGCCCGCGTGGCGGGCCGCCGGCAAGACGGTGGCGATGTACTGCACGGGCGGCATCCGCTGCGACAAGACCGCGCCCTGGCTGTACAGCCTGGGGCTGGAGGTGCGGCAGCTCGACGGCGGCATCCTGCGCTACTTCGAGCAGATGCCCGACGCCGCGCGCGACTGGCTGGGCGAGTGCTTCGTCTTCGACAAGCGCATCGCGCTGGACACCTCCCTGCAGGAAACCGGCACCGGCGCCGAGCAGGTCTACGACCCCGCCGATCCCGAGGAAGCGTGGCGGCTGGCGCGCGCGCGCCGGCTCGACAGGTTCTGAGGTGAGCCGCCCCCGCCCCGCTTGGGTGCCCCCGATGCGCGATGGCGTCAACGCAAGCCGCGTGGCGGTGACGGCCGGCATCGGGTCCACTGTGGAGGCCTTCCTGGCCGGGCGGCTGCCCCGGGTGACGGACTGGCCCGAGCGCCTGGCGCGCGGCGAGGTGCTGGACGAAGCCGGGCAGCCGGTGGCGCCCGGCAGCGCCTGCCGCGCCGGCGCCGTGCTGTGGTACTGGCGCAGCCTGCCGCCCGAGCCGCGCGTGCCCTTCGAGATCGACGTGCTCCACCAGGACGAACACCTGGTGGTGGTGGACAAGCCGCACTTCCTGCCCGTGACACCGGCCGGCCGCTTCCTGCAGGAGACCGTGCTCGTGCGGCTGAAGCGGCTGCTGGGCATCGAGACGCTGTCACCCGTGCACCGCCTGGACCGCGAGACGGCGGGTCTCGTCCTCTTCAGCGTGCAGCTCGGCTCGCGCGACGCCTACCAGGCCCTGTTGCGGCAGCGCCGCCTGCACAAGGTCTACGAGGCGGTGGCGCCCTGGCGCGCGGAGCTGGCTGAGCCCAGGACCCTCGAGGATCGGCTGCAGGAGCGCCCTGGCGAGGCCTTCATGCAGATGGCCGTGGTGCCCGGCCCGCCGAACGCGCGCACCGGCTTGTCGATGCTCGGGCGCAGCGGCGACTGGGCCCTTTACCAGCTGGAACCCGAGACCGGCGTGAAGCACCAGTTGCGCGCGCAGATGAACGCGCGGGGTGCGCCCCTCCTGGGCGACCGCATCTACCCCGAGCTGTGGCCGCATCCGGCCGCGGACGAGGCGCCTGACTACTCCGGGCCGCTGCAGCTCCTCGCCCGCGAGCTCGCCTTCACCGATCCGTTGAGCGGCCGCGCGCGGCGCTTCACGAGCCGCAAGGGGCTGGCCCCGCCCGGCGGCGGGCAGAATGCATGGATGCCGGTCGGTCCCGCCTGTTCCACTTGAACCACCTGCACCACCGGTCCAGACCGTCCCGCCCACCCTGACCCCGAGGAGACCGCCCCGTGAACGCCCGACTTCGTTGCTTCTGCCAACTCGGCGACCTCGAGCAGGCGGCCGGCTTTCTGACCGAGACGCGCCGCGACCTGCACCGCCACCCCGAGCTGTCGTTTCAGGAGGAGCGCACCGCCGCGATCGTGGCCGAGCGCCTGCAGGAGTGGGGCTGGGAGGTCACGCGCGGCGTCGGCGGCCATGGCGTGGTGGGCTCGATGCGCGCAGGCGCTGGCAGGCGCAGCGTCGCCCTGCGCGCCGACATGGACGCGCTGCCCATCCACGAAGCCACCGGCCGCGCCTGGGCCAGCGCCACCGACGGCGTGATGCACGCCTGCGGCCACGACGGCCACACCACGATGCTGCTGGGTGCGGCGCAGCAGCTCGCGCGCACGCGCAACTTCTCCGGCACCGTGCACCTCGTGTTCCAGCCTGCCGAGGAGGCCGGCAAGGGCAGTGGTGCGCAGCGCATGATCGAGGACGGCCTCTTCGAGCGCTTCCCCTGCGACGCGATCTTCGGCCTGCACAACACGCCCGGCGTGCCGGCCGGCACCTTCGGCTTCGGCAGCGGCCCGTTCATGTCGGCCTCTGACACCGCGCGCATCACCATCCACGGCCGCGGCGGCCACGCCGCGCGCCCGCACCAGACGGTGGACCCGGTGCTCATCGCCGGCAGCCTCGTGATGGCGCTGCAGAGCGTGGTGGCCCGCAACATCGACCCGCGCCAGACGGCCATCGTCACCATCGGCGCGCTGCACGCCGGCCAGGCCGCCAACGTGATCCCGGACAGCGCCACGATGGCGCTGAGCATCCGCTCCTTCGACGCCGAGGTGCGCGACCGGCTGGAAGCGCGCATCCGCGCGCTCGTCACCGCCCACGTCGAGGGTTACGGGGGCACGGTGGAGATCGACTACGAGCGCGGCTATCCGGTGGTGGTCAACAGCGAGGCCGAGACCGCCTTCGCCGCCGAGGTGGCACGCGAGCTCGTGGGCGCGGAGCGCGTGCAGGCGCCCTTCCCGCCCGTGACCGGCAGCGAGGACTTCGCCTACTACCTGCTGCACAAGCCCGGCAGCTTCCTGCGTCTGGGCAACGGCGAGGCCGGCGCCATGCTGCACAACCCGCGCTACGACTTCAACGACGAGATCCTCACCACCGGCGCGGCCTACTGGACGCGCCTGGTGGAGCGCTACCTCGCGGAGTAGCCCCGCCGCGCCCCGGCGCGGGTGGCGCCCTCAGAGCTGCCCCTTCACGCAGCGCTGCAGATACGGGTAGGTGTCGGTGGCGTAGTAGTGGTAGATCCCCTTGGGGAACTCGGGCGTCACGCCGGTGCGGCCGTTGCATTCGTCCAGGTCGCCCAGGCCCGCCACGTACTCGTAGTCCTGCAGGAAGGTGCCCATGGGGTACAGCGTCGTCGCCGGCCGGTTGGCGGCCGGCGTGGACTTCAGCCGGTAGCTCGAGCGCATCACCCGCACCGCCGAGCTCGCGTCGGTGGCCACGGTGTAGCCATAGCGGGCATAGATGGGAAAACCGTCTGCGGCCCAGCCGACGAGCGTGAGGGCCTGCCCCTTGCCGAGCCTGGCGACGAAGCCCTCGGGCATGCCGTGGTAGTGGTACGCACCCGTGGGCTGCACGTGGGCGTTGTTCGAGTCCACGCCGAAGTTGAACGAGGACTGTCCCAGCGCCTCGATGCTCCAGGAACCGGCGTTGCCCAGCAGGGTGCAGCTCGAGCCGCTGTCGTTGCAGGAGCCGCCCGTGCCAGCGTCGATCTTCACCCCGTTGAGGATGAAGGCGATGTCGCCACGCGGCCCGCCCAGCGCGGTGGCCGTGCTGCCGAGTACGGGCGAGACCGGCCCCGAGAAAGAGATCGACTGCGCCGTGATCGCGTTCGGGTTGCCGCCGTTGGGAAACGCACCCACATCGTGGTCAGGCAGGCCGTTGCCGGTCAACTGCCGCCGTGTGCTGCTGCACGACCATGTGGCGGTAGCGGTCGCCTTCACGGAGGGGCTGGCGTTGTAGGCACTGCTGCTGTAGCTGCACAGCACGTCTGCGGTGCTCGTGCCGGCCGTCGGCGTGGTGCCGCCGCCGGAGGTCGAATCGGTGCCACCGCTGCCTCCACCGCCGCAGGCGACCAGCGCCGCGAGCATGACGACAAAGCCCACCCGCGCCGCTGCGGCTCTCGGCCAGGTACTCACGCGATTCGGCCCAAGATTCACGGCTGCTGCTCCGGAGGTCAAAGAACGATGATGTCATGCGCGGATTGCCGTTCTGTCATGCTCGGATTGCCGTCCTGTAAAGCCGCCGCCCCGATCGCAGGCAACGCTCCTGCGCGGCGTGTCTGGCAGGATACGGCTGCTGCGCCCTCCCCCACCGGATCACGCACCATGCCGACCCTGCAGGACACCCTCCTTCGTCACCGCTCCATCCGGGCCTTCAAGCCCGACCCCGTGGACCCGACGCTCGTGGAGGAGGTGTGCGCCCAGGCCATTGCCGGCGGGTCGTCGTCGGGCAACCTGAACACCGTTTCCATCGTGCTGACCCGCGACCCGGCCCGCAAGCAGCGGCTGCACGAGCTGCACTTCGAGCAGGAGATGGTGCTGCAGGCACCGCTGGTGATGACCTTCTGCGCCGACATGCACCGCACGCGCAGCTGGCTGGCGCGGCGCGGCGCACGCGACAATTTCGGCAACCTGATCGGCTGGCACGTGGCCGCGGTGGACGCCATCATCGTGGCGCAGAACGTGTGCCTGGGCTTCGAGGCGCGGGGCCTGGGGATCTGCTACATGGGCACCACGCTGCATTCCATGGGCGCGCTTGCGAGTTTCCTCGAGCTGCCGCCCACCTGCCTGCCGGTGACGAGCATCGTGGTGGGCGTGCCCGCCGAGGACCCGCCCAAGCGCGACCGGCTGCCGCTGCAGGCCTTCCTGCACGACGAGACCTACCACGCCGCCGAAGGCGCGGAGCTCGACGCCGTCTATGCCGAGCGCGAGGTGCGTGGGTGGAAACGCTACATGTCCACACCCCGGCTGAAGGCCCTGGCCGAGGAGCATGGCATCACCTCGCTGGCCCAGTTCTACACGAGCCGGGTGAAGTACGACCCCGAGGTCTTCCAACGTGATTCCGACGCGCTGCGCGAGACCTTGCACAAGGCCGGATTCCACCCCTGAACGGGCCTGGCGCGCAAGACTGGAGGCCCCGATCATGCGATCCCATTTCCTGGCGGCCGCTGCGTCCCCGGCAGGGTTCATCACGCGCCGCAGCGTCCTGGCGTGGGGGCTGTCCACGGGCGCGGCTGGCGCGCTGGCCGCGTCGCCGTCGCCTGCCGCCCTGCCCCTGCTCGACGCCCACCTGCATTACAGCCACGACGCCTGGGAGCTGGTGCCACCGAGGCAGGCCGCCGCGCTCCTGAGAGCCGCGGGATTGCGTACGGCGCTCGTGTCCTCCTCGAACGACGAGGGCACGCAGAAGCTGCTGGCCGAAGCGCCGGACATCGTGGTGCCCGTGCTGAGGCCCTACCGCACCCGGGCCGACACGGGCGGCTGGGTGCGCGAGGAGGCCGTAGCGCGCTACATGGAAGAGCGCCTCGCGCGGTATCGCTACGCGGGCGTGGGCGAGTTTCACCTCTTCGGGGCCGATGCCGATCTGCCCGTGCCGCGGCGCATGGTGGCGCTGGCCCGCGAGCGCGGACTCTTCCTGCACGCCCACTCCGACGCCGAAGCCGTCGACCGTCTGTTCGCACAGTGGCCCGAGGCGAGGATCCTGTGGGCGCACTCGGGCTTCGAGCCGCCCGCCCGCGTGCGCGAGGTGCTGCGACGCCACCCACGCCTGTGGTGTGACCTGGCCTACCGCAGCGACCAGGCCAGCGCCGGGCGCGTGGACGCGGCCTGGCGCGAGGCCTTCGAGGAGTTCCCGGGGCGCTTCCTGGTCGGCACCGACACCTTCACACCCGAGCGGTGGCACTACGTGGGCCCGCACGCGCGCTGGACGCGGGAGTGGCTGGCCGACCTGCCCGCGCCGCTGGCCGAATCGATCGCCTGGCGCAACGGACAGGCCCTGCTGCAAGGGCTGTGGAAGGCGTGAAGCACGGCGTCAGGGGCACACCGTTCCTGCTCGTGGGCGTAGCTGCCGCGGGACTGTGGGGCGGGCATGGGGCCGCACGGGCCGACACCTGTGGCGCCGAACTCCCCGCCGCACACCGGCTGGTGGCCACGGCCACGGCCCTGGCCCCGGCACCTGAGGGCGACCTGGCGGCGGCCTTCGTCCCCGACCCCGCGCCATGGGCAGTGGGCCGGCACTTCAGCCTGCGTGGCGTGGTCTGCGGGCCAGCCCGGCTGCTGCGCGTGGACGCCGACATGCCGGCGCATCGCCACGGCATGAATTACCAGCCCACGCTGCAACGGCAGGACGACAGCCGCTTCACGGCGCAGGGCCTGCTGTTCCACATGCCGGGCCGCTGGCGCGTTCGGCTGGAGGTGGAAGTCCAGGGACGCCGGCTGTGGCTCGAGCAGACCGTCGACGTGAAGTGAAGGGTCGCAGGCAAGCCTGGGCACAGGCTCGCGCATGGTGCGCCGGGCTGCTGGCTGGCGCACTCGTCCAGGCGGCAACCGCCGCATCGCCTGCGCTGCACCGGTTCACGCCCGAGGAGATCGAACGCATCGTGGCCCTTGGGCCCTGGCCGCCTGCGCCGGTGCGCGATCCTGGAAACGCCCTGAGCGGCCGGCCCGAGGCGGCGGCCTTCGGCAAGCGGCTCTTCTCGGACCGGCGGCTGTCGCCGGCTGGCGTGTCGTGCGCGCACTGCCACCGCCCGCAGCAGGACTTCGCAGACGGCCGGGCGCGGTCGCGCGGCGTGGCCGAGCTCGACCGCCACGCCCCTTCGCTGTGGAACGCGGTGCACGAGCGCTGGCAGGGCTGGGATGGTGCGGCCGACAGCCTGTGGGCGCAGGCCATCCGTCCGCTGCTGGACCCGCGCGAGATGGCCTCCAGCCCTGGGCACCTGCAGGCGCTGCTGCAGAGCCGGCCGGCCGATGCCGCGGCCTGGAAGCGGGTGTTCGGGCGGGGTGTGCGCGAGGAGGATTCGCAAGCCGTGCTCGTGGGCACGGCCAAGCTCCTGGCCGCCTACGTGGCCACGCTGGTGTCGCCGCGCACGCCTTTCGACGACTTCCGCGATGCGCTCGCCCGGGGCGACCTCGCCGCCGCCCGGCGCTACCCGCTGGCTGCGCAACGCGGGTTGCAGATCTTCGTCGGGCGCGGCAACTGCCACCTGTGCCACGGCGGCCCGCGCTTCACGCACGGCGAGTTCGCCGACATCGGCCTGCCCTTCTTCACCCGCCCCGGCGTGGTGGACAGCGGCCGCCACGGCGGCATCGAGGCCCTGCGGGCCAGCCCCTACACCCTCCTGTCGCCGTGGGCCGACCCGCCCGAGCCGGGGCAGGCAGACGAGGCCGTGAAGACGCGCCACGTGCAGGCCACGCACCGCCAGTTCGGCGAGTTCAAGGTGCCCGGGCTGCGCCAGGTGGCGCGTACGGCGCCCTACATGCACGACGGCCAGCTCGCCACGCTCGAGGATGTGGTGCGGCACTACTCCGAGCTGAAGCTCGAGCGGCTGCACGCCGACGGCGAGCAGGTGCTGCGCCCCCTGCGACTGAGCGCCCGCGAATCCCAGGATCTGCTGGCCTTCCTGCGCAGCCTCACGGCCCCCAACCGGTGACAACCGTGACGACCGTGAAACAAACAACATGAGCAACATGAGCACCGCAATCACCGCAAGCACCGTGAGCCTGCCTGAAGCGCTGCACACTGCGCGCCTGCGTCTGCTGCCAGCGCACGAGGACCTGGCTGCCCGGACGGCCGCCTTCTTCTGCCGCAACGCGGCCCACCTCGCGCCCTGGGAGCCGCCCTCCCCGCCCGACTTCGCCACCGAGGCCTTCCAACGCCGGCGTCTGCGCCAGCACACCAGTGATCAGTCGGCCGGCACGGTGATGCGCTGGTGGCTGGAGCCCGCCGGCGAAGCCGATCGGCTGGTCGGCCACGTGAGCCTGACCCAGATCGCGCGTGGCCCCTTCCAGAATGCGATGCTCGGCTACGCGCTCGAGGACACCCTGCAGGGAAGCGGCCTGATGCAGGAGGCGCTGAGGGCAGTCGTGGCCTGTGCCTTCTCACCTGCGGTGAACCTTCACCGCATCCAGGCCAGTGTGCGCCCGGAGAACGCGCGCAGCGTGGCAGTGCTGCAGCGGCTGGGGTTCGAGCAGGAGGGCCGGGCGCGCGAGTACCTGTACATCGACGGCGCCTGGCGCGACCACCTCCTGTTTGCGCTGCGCAACGCCGCGTTCATGGGCGTGCCGCAGTGAGGCGCCGAGGCTGCGGGCGGTGACCGGGCCCTGGACGGCCCTAGACGAGCGTGCCGTGCAGCACCCCGCGCGCATCGATGGGCTTCGGGGCCATCGCGGCGATGCTGCCGAGCAGACCGATTTCCACCCGGTCGCCGCTGAAGCGCACGCTCAGCCGGTCGTGATGGGCCGTCTCGAGGAAGCGCAGCAGCAACTCGAAGGTGGCCTCGTCCTTCCACGCGCCCGCCCCCATGTACGGGTGCTGCGTGCCCGCAGGCGGCGCGCCGGCGGGCGACAGGCGCGGCGGCATGCCAGGCAGGGCCGTGTCCCCGCGCTGCCAGGCGCCGATGCGGCCGACCAGCACATGGGCCTGCCTGGCGTCGCGAAAGCCGAGGCGCACAGCGTCGCCGTCGAAGGCGAAGGACACCGAGTCGAGACCGAGCACATTGCGCTCGAGCGCGAAGGTGCGCCCCGAGACCCGGCGGGCCGCCGCAGAAGAAGCTGCGCCCTGCGGCTGCGGGAGCGCGAGGGCGTCGATCGTCTGGCGCAGCCGCGCCTGTGCGGCCGGGTCCGCCGGGAGCGGGGCCGTCTTCATCGCGGGCAGCAGGTGCTGCCAGACGAGGTCGAGTTCGCCCTGCATGTCGTTGCACTCGCCGGTGATCGCGAGCACGGCATCCTGCTGCGGCATCACGACCGTGAACTGGCCGAAGGCCCCGTCGCCCCGATAGGCGCCGTGCGTGCAGCGCCAGAACTGGTAGCCGTAGCCCTGCACCCAGTCGTTGCGCTCGTGCGGGCGCCGGGGCTGGGCGGGCAGCGTCTGCTGGATCTGCCGGGCCGTCGCCTCGGCCACCCAGCCCGCGGGCAGCACCTGCCGGCCGTTCCAGCGGCCGTCCTGCAGGCACAGCTGCCCGAACTTCGCCAGCGACTGCGTCTGCAGGTGCAGCCCCGAGCCGCCCACATCGATACCCTGCGGGCAGGTCTCCCAGTGCACCTGTGTGATGCCCAGCGGCTCGAACAGGCGCGGGCGCAGGTAGTCCACCGAACGCTGGCCCGTGAGCCGCTGCACGATGGCCGAACACATGTAGGTGGCCGCGCTGCTGTAGCGAAAGACGCTGCCGGGCGCGCGCGTGACCGGCAGCGCCAGGAACTGCCTGGCCCAATGGCCCTCGCGCAGCATCTCCCAGGTGGGCTCGCTCGCCTGGCCGGTGGACATCGTCAGCAGGTCGCGCACGCGCATGGCCGCCAGGTGGTCGCTCACCCGCGCGGGCAGGTCATCGGGAAAGAACTTCAGCACCCGGTCTTCGACCGACAGGCGCCGCTCCGCCACCGCGAAGCCCACCGCGGCAGAGGTGAAGCTCTTGCTCATCGAGTACAGCGAATGGACGAACTGCGGCCCGTACGGCTTCCACCACCCCTGCGCCACCGCGCGCCCGTGCCTCGCGAGCACGAAGCCGTGGAGCTCGTAACCCCGCGCGCACACCGCCTCGAGGAAGGCCTGGACGGCAGCAGAGGACAGGCCCTCCGCCTCCGGCGTGCTGGGCGGCAGCATCGCACCTGCGGAGCTGACGGCAGGTGGTGATGCGCAGCCCGGCAGCCCGGCCAAGCCCGTGGCCCCGGCGCCCAGCAGCCACAGGGCTTCCCGGCGGTTCATCGTTCCTCCCCTGAGGTCGGCGCGTTCACCCCGCCTGCGCGCACAAACCGGTCGTGGAGATGCGCGCTCTCCACTTCGGTGAGCGCCAGGCCGAAGTCCTCGACCAGGATCCGGTGGAGTTGCCCGGCCGAGACGATCGCCGTCTCGCGATCGCCCGCGGCCCTCAGGATGCGGTAGCTAGCGTTGCGCAGCGAACGGGTCTCGTCATGGAGGATGCGCGAGGCCACCAGGTTGTTCACGAACACCGCTTCGGGATGTCGGTGCGAGTAGAAGTGGCCGAGTTCGCAATCGGCCTGGCCGTAGCGGGCAAGCTCGAAGCGGTAAAGCGTTGACCAGGCCTCGTCCTTCCAGGTCTGGAGGTGGAATTCACCGGGCCGCGGCTCGGCGACCCGGAACGAGCGCGAGCCGGGCTCACGGGGTTCACCGGTCCAGGCCACCGGCCCGTCCGGCCCCATCGGCCCGAACCCGACATCGACCAGTTGCCGGCCCTCCGCGCAGTCGACCAGGCTAATGCGGTGGGTGAGCCCCGGGTGCGCAGAACGGTTGGAGGCGACCCGGCCCAGCGTCAGCACCACCCGATACCCGAGGTTCACCAGCACGTCATGGACCAGGCCGTTGTGTTCGAAGCAGTAGCCACCGCGCTGGCGCACCACGATGCGGTCGTACAGCGAGGCCAGGTCCAGCGGCAGGTCCTCAGCGAGATTCGTGCCGACGCTGGAAAAGGGCCAGCGCGCCACATGGCGGCGTGCGATCTCTCTGAGCAGGGCCAGATCGGGCGGGCGTCGCTCCAGCCCGAGGGTCTCCAGGTAACGGTCCGTGATGCAGGCGGCATCCATATGGCGTTCCTTCAGGCACCCTCAGGCCTGCAGCCCTTCAGTCTCGAGAGTCTCGCAAGGCCCGGGCGGCGAGCGCCACGAAGCCTGCGGTGTGCGCCGGGTCCAGCCAGCGGGTGACGACCACGGCGTCCAGCTCCGGGTCCACCCAGACGAGGTGACCGCCCGCGCCCTGCATGAACAGGGCCTGCGCGGACGCACCGGGAAAGGCCCGGCCGTCGCGGTTCAGCCAGACGAGCCAGCCGTAGAACGGCGCCTGCGTGCAGGGCGTGGCCATGCGCGTGACCCAACCCGCGGGCAGCAGGTCGCGCCCCTGGTGGCGCCCGCCGTCCAGCAGCAACTGGCCCACGCGCGCCTGATCGCGCGCGCTGATGGACACGCCGCCGCCCCAGTGCGTGCCGCCCGGCACGCTGGGCAGGCGTTGCCCGTCCAGCGTCACAAGTGCGCCGTCGTAGGCCTCCCAGCGGAAAGGGTCCTGCGCGCCCAGGGGCTGGAGGATCTCCATGCGGAACACCTCCTCCAGCGGCCGGCGGAACAGGTGCAGCAGCGCCAGCGAGAGCTGGTTGATGCGCACGTCGTTGTATTCCCAGTGGCTGCCCGGCGCCTGCAGCGGCCGCGCGCCACCCTTCGGGCCGGCAGCCGGCCGCGGGTCCTGCCCCACCTTGCGCCAGCGGTCCACCTGATCGGGCAGGCCGAAGCAGCTGCCCTCCCACTCGCTGGTCTGCTCCAGCAGGTGGCGCCAGGTGATGGTGGCGTTGTGCGGGCTGTCGAAGCCGATGCCGGGCAGTTGCCTGGCCACCGTGGCGTCCACGTCCGGCAGCAGTCCTTCCCGGTGCGCCACGCCGGCAAGCAGGGCGAGATAGGTCTTGGCCACGCTAAAGGTCTGGTCGGCGCGCGCCGGCTCGCCCCAGGCGGCGCGTTCACGCCCGCGCTGCCACACCACGCCCCCGACCGGGCCGCGCGGGTGAACCGGGCCCAGCAGGCGGTTCCACGGCGGCGGGTCGTCGTGGTGGATGCCGAAACGCTGCGGCTCGGCGAGCGGGTCGCGCGTCCAGGGGGTCTCGTGGGCGCAGGCGAAGTCGATCGCTTCGCGCAGGGCGGCAGATGCAGTTGCAGGTGCAGACATGTGAAGTTCCTGCGGTGAAGATCGGTTTGCCATGAGAGATGCCGGTGCCGCCCTCGCAGAGCCCTAAGGGGCCAGCGTGTCCAGCGCCCTGGCAATGCGGTGCCGGTGCACCGTGGTGCGGGGCACCCGGGATGGGAACCAGCTGCGCACGTCCTCTTCCAGCCCGATGCCGTGCATGTAGTTGTACAGGGCCTTCTTCAACGCCACACCCAGGGCGTCGTGGTCGGTGCCGGTGGGATCGATGAAGCCGATGTCGTTCTTCGCGAAGGCGCCCGGCGGCAGGGGCTGCAGCGTCACGCCATAGTCCTGCGGCCTCTGGCCCACCGGAGAGTGCACGGTGCAGGCGAAGCGGTGAAAGAAGCCGGACTGGATGCAGCCGTTCTCGAACAGCTGGCGCACGTACTCCAGCGCGTCCACGGTGTCCTGCACGGTCTGCGTGGGGAAGCCGTACATCAGGTACGCGTGCACCAGGATGCCGGCATCGGAGAAGGCCTTGGTCACGCGCGCCACCTGTTCGACGGACACGCCCTTCTTCATCAGCCGCAGCAGCCGGTCGGAGGCCACCTCGAGCCCGCCCGAGATGGCAATGCAGCCGCTGTCGGCCAGCTCCCGGCACAGCTCGGGGGTGAAGGTCTTCTCGAAGCGCACGTTGCCCCACCAGCTGATGGCGAGCTGGCGGCGCTGCAGTTCATGCGCAAGGGCCTTGAGCGACTTCGGCGGTGCGGCCTCGTCCACGAAGTGAAAGCCCGTCTGCCCGGTCTCGGCCACGATGGCCTCGATGCGGTCGGCCAGGGTCTGTGCGGAGGCGGCGTCGAAGCGCGAGATGTAGTCCAGGCTCACGTCGCAGAAGCTGCACTTCTTCCAGTAGCAGCCGTGGGCCACGGTCAGCTTGTTCCAGCGCCCGTCGGACCACAGCCGGTGCATGGGGTTGAGCATGTCCAGCAGCGACAGGTAGCGCCCCAGCGGCAGGCCGTCCCAGGTGGGCGTGCCCACCTCCTCGAAGGGGACGTCGGCCTCGCCGAAGTTGAGGTGGCGCACCACGCCTTCTTCGTCGCGCACGAAGGTGCGCACGAGACGGCTGCGCGAGCGCGTGCCATGCCAGTGCTCCAGCAGCGCCAGCAGCGGGCGCTCGCCCGCGTCCAGCGTCACCGCGTCGACGAAGTCGAACAGCCGCGGCTCCGCCAGCTCGCGCAACTCGGTGTTGACATAGCCGCCGCCCAGGCCGATGCGGATGTCGGGACGTTCGGCCTTGATGGTCTGCGCGATGCGCAGCGCACCGTACACCGCGCCGGGAAACGGCACCGAAAGCAGCACCACCGTGGGCGCGTGCTGCGCCAGCGCCTGGCGGGTCAGGCGCGCCAGCGTGCGGTCCACCAGGTTCATCGGCGCGGCCAGCGCCTGCGCCAGCGGATCGAAACTCGGCTGGCTCATGGCCAGGCCCTCGGCATAGCGCACGAACTCGAAGCGCTCGTCTACCGCGTCACGCACCACGTCGGCCAGGTCGTTCAGGTAGAGCGTGGCCAGATGCCGCGCACGGTCCTGCTGGCCCAGCGCGCCGAAGGCCCAGGCGAGCGGGTCGCCACCTTCGGGGTCATCCGGGTCGACGTAGGCCTCGAGCGCGGCGAAGCGCGAGCCCTCGGGCAGGAATTGGCGGCTGGCGATGCGGTGCGCGAGCGTGGCGTCCCTCCCCTGCAGGAAGGCGATGGTGGGCGCGAGCGTGGCCGCGTAGCGCTCGAACCGGGCGTCGAAGGCCTGCACCCGCGCGGAGCGCGCATCGGGCGGCAGCGCCTGCACCTCCGCGTGGAGCTCCCGCAGGCCCGGCGGGCTCAGCAACTCCAGCACCAGGCTCAGTGCCAGGTCCACCTGCTGCGCCTGCACCCCGCGCGAACGCAGGAAGCCGGTGAGGTAGGCGGTAGAGGGGTAAGGCGTGTTCAGCTGCGTCATCGGCGGGATGACGGCCAGCACGCGAGGCGGCGTGACGAAGCTCATGGCGGGCGCAGGCCTGGATTCTGGCAGGGTGCGCTGCGCCCACAGCGCCCGGACCCGCATCTCAGGCTCGGAGGCAAAGCCCCGGTATCACCGAGCAGGCCGCCACACGCCTATGCCGACCCGCCCATCCCCTTCACTTCTGCGGGAAGCAGCCGGTATGGGGCGTCTGCCTGGCGGTCATCTTGGAGGCTGCGGACTCATGAAACATCCGGCGCCCGTTCAACTGCCCGCTACTCGATGATGAATCGAGTTCCACATGCGAAAACTCCCGATCGAGACCGATTCAACAGGCCTCGACCGGGAGAGTCTCGTCGCAACCTAGACGGCCGCTGCCTTGGCCATTTGAAGGGGCTTGGCCAGCTCTTCAAAGGCCTTGATCTGGCGCTCGGATTCGTCCTTGTTGACAAAGGTGGCGCGGGCAAGACCTCGCTGTCGAGCGCGCACCCAGCGGCAGCGCCTGCACCCCACGCGCACGCAGAAACCCGGTGAGGTAGGCCGTGGAGGGGTATGGCGGGTGCAAGCCGAGACTCGGGCGGGGTGCCTGCCGCGCGCGATGCCCTGAGCGATCCGGGGCAGACTACCCCTGTCCTGAACAACCGGAGTACCCCATGCCCCTGATCCGCGTCGAACTCTTCGAGGGCCGCACGCCCGCGCAGAAGCGCGAACTGGCCCTGGCCCTGACCGAGACCACCTGCCGCGTGCTGGGCACCCAGCCCGAGGCGGTGGAGGTGATGTTCTTCGACATCGCCCGCCACGACTGGGCCACCGCCGGCGTGCCGTGGAGCGAGCGCACGCCCTCCCCGGCTCCCGCACCCTGAGGCGCGGCAGCCGCATCCCACCACAGCTTCAGGCGCGGCGGCGTCAGCGGGCCGTGACCAAGGGTTCCCGGGCCCCGCGGGTGACCTACTGCTGCCGCCTTGCTGTGGCGAGGAAGACGCCCAGGGCGATCATGGTGGCACCGGACACACGCGCCATCAGCCGGGCCCGTGCGGCGCGCGCCACGTCGGACGCCAGCAGCCGGTGCGCCGCCAGCACGGCGCCCACGTCCACCAGCGTGTTCAGGGCCACGCAGATGCTGCCCAGCAGCACCAGTTGCGACACCAGCGGCTCGCCGGGTGCGACGAATTGCGGCAGGAAGGCCAGGAAGAAGAGCGCCGTCTTCACGTTCAGGGCCTCGACCACGATGCCCTCCACCAGGGCCCGGCGCGCGCCCTGCGGCGAGACGGGCTGCATGACCTCGTCATTCTGCTTTCGCAGCAGCATCCGGACTCCCAGGTACACGAGGTAGGCCGCACCGAGGAACTTCACCACGGTGAAGGCAAGGGCCGACTGCGCCACCAGCACCGACAGGCCCACCGCGGCCGCCAGCACGTGGAGCATGCCGCCGATTCCCGTTCCGACGCAGGAGGCCAGCCCTTCCGCCCTCCCCCCGGCCACGGTGCGCGCCACCACGTAGGCGATGCCGGGCCCAGGCGTGATAGCAAGGACCGTGGCGGCGACGAGAAAGGTCACGAAGGACATGGTGCGGGTGCGGGGCTTGTCGAAGGATCAGGTGTCCGGGTTCGAGGGGGTGGCTTGCGCAGGCGGATGCCCGAGGGGATGGGGTATCCGGCCATCCCCGCAGCTGTCCAGCACCTGGGCGATCACCTGGTCCAGCGCATGAAACGCGTCATCGAACTCGCGCCTGGCGCAAGTGAAGGTGACGGTGTACACGGCGGGAGAATAGCGGGTAGGCCACCTGCGCCACAGGAAGTGCGCAGCCGGATGGACTCCTCGGGATTCTCTTCAACGCCACCCCAGCTCGGCGAAGGACCTCCGACTTACTTCTGTCATTTCTTTCTTGACAGAAATTACTGAAGGTGTATTGTCCGATCATGAACCCGCGCACCGACGCCTCCGCCGACGATGCACCCGCCGCGCCCCGCCTGCCGGCCGTGACCGAGCGCTTCGTGCTGCACTGGGGAGAGATGGGTTCTCGTTGGGGCGTGAACCGCACCATGTCGCAGATTCACGCGCTCTTGTTCATCACCGGCCGGCCCATGAACGCCGACGAGCTGTGCGAGCAATTGGGCGCGGCGCGGTCCAATGTCAGCACCTCGCTGCGCGAGTTGCAAGGCTGGGGCCTGGTCCGGATCGTCCACCTGCTCGGGGACCGACGAGACCATTTCGAGACCTCCGGCGATGTGTGGGAGTTGCTGCGCACCATCGTGCGGGGTCGCAAGCAACGGGAGTTCGAGCCCACCATCCAGGCCCTGCGCGACTGCCTGACTCACCCCGAGCTGGCACGCGAGAGTGCGGTTGCCCGGCAGCGGATCAACGAGACGCTGGTACTCATGGAGACCACATCGGCCTGGACGGAGGAGATGCTGCGCCTGCCGCCCGAGACGCTCATGAAGATCATGAAGCTGGGCGCGAAGGTCCAGGGCCTCCTGCGCGGCAAGGGAAAGGCATGAGCCTCCCTTTTTTGGCCCTTTATTTCGTTTTATACAGAAATGACGGAAAAACTAGAAATCATGAATGCTCGAATCATGCCGCTGCTGACGGCTTACTACGACGGCCAGTGCGGCCTGTGCAGCGCCGAGATGGGTGAACTGCATGCGCTGGACCTGCAAGGCGACATCGCGCTGGTGGACTGCTCGGCGCCGGACTTTGCCGACGAGGCCGTGCGCCGCGCCGGCCTCACACGCGAAGACCTCATGGGCGCCATGCATGTGCGCGACGCCCTGGGCGACTGGCACCGGGGCGTGGATGCGATTGCGCTGCTCTACGCCACCGTGGGTGCGCCCTGGTTGGCACGCGCCTGGGCGCACCCGCTCACGCGCCCCTTCACGCGGCGTCTGTACCCCTGGGTGGTGGCGCACCGCCACACCCTCAGCCGTCTGGGCCTCGATCTGGTGGCGCCACGGGTACTGCGCCTCTTCGCGCAGCGCCACACGCCGCGCCACCTTCCGCATTGCGCCCACGGCAGCTGCCGGCTGGACAGCCGCGCGCCGCGGG
Organism: Rubrivivax sp.; assembly: GCA_049318345.1. Lineage (GTDB taxonomy): Bacteria > Pseudomonadota > Gammaproteobacteria > Burkholderiales > Burkholderiaceae_C > Rubrivivax. Next base: position 18,869 of record JBMOGN010000014.1, read on the forward strand.
CCTGAGGCCTGCCCGGCCTGAACGCCCCCCGCAAGGAGAACCTCATGAGCCCTGACCTCGTCGCCGCGTCGCGGGTTCGCCGGCCGCTCCTGAAACGGCTGCTCGCCGTGCTGCGCCAGCGCGCAACCTGGCGCACGGTGTGGCGCTTTGTCTGGCTCGGGCCTTGGATGGGGCTGTTGCTCGCGTTCCTGATCGCCTGGCTCTCCATGCCACCGCAAGCGGCCCAGCCAGCCGGGATCTGGAAGCGGCTATTCAGTACCGATCTCATTGCCGCCGTCTACGGGGCAGGCGGGCCGCCCGCCCTGGTGGCGGGGCTCTTGTTCGCCGCCTGGTATCACGGTGCCGGCCGTCCACCCGCCTGGCCCAGAAGGGCCGCCCTGGGCGCACTGGCCGGGCTGGGCGCCGCCGCCGCGGGGGCGCTGGTCAGCCTGCTGGCGGCAGCGGGGGAACTGATGCAGGGGCGGACCGGAATTGCCACCGCCTACTTGTGGGCCTACCCAGCTGCGATCGCTCTTTTCGGCGTTCCGGCAGGCGTGGTGGTGGCGCTGCTGCAGAGGGCCGCTCCGGTCACACAGGTACCGGCAACACTCAGCCCATGAACCCCACGTACCCCCCGGCGTAGTTGCCGCCAAAGCGGCCGATGTGGGGGAAGACGCTGGCCATCTCGCTCTCGGCCACCCCGAACCAGCGCGCCAGCGTGGCGCCGAACTGGGCCACCGAGGTGGTGGGCAGCAGGCGACCCTGGCCCACGTGCCACTGGTTCTCGGGGCGGTAGGCGGAGCCGACCTTTGTGTCGCTGACGCTCACGGGTGGCGCCACGCCGTAGAACTGCTTGCCCCTGACGGCCCCGCCCATCACCAGGTGGTGGCTGCCCCAGCCGTGGTCGGAGCCGTCGCCGTTGGACGCCAGCGTGCGGCCGAAGTCCGAGGCCGTGAAGGTGGTGACCTGGTCGGCGATGCCCAGGGTCACGGTGGCCTCGTAGAAGGCGGCCAGGGCATCGCTGACCTTGCCCAGCAGCCCTGGGCTGATGGCGTTGCTCGCGTCGCGGAAGCCGCCGTGGTCGCGGGCCAGGAAGTCGTGCGTGTCGAACCCTCCCAGGGACACCATGAACACCTGACGCTGCACACCGAGCGACGAGCGTGCGCTGATCAGGCGGGCCACCATCCTGAGCTGGTCGGCCAGCGAGTTGCCGCTCGGGAAGGTGAAGGTGGTGGCGGTGGTCGAGGCCAGCGCGGCGGTGATGGCGCCCTCGGCGGCAATCGACCGCGCGACCACACGGTTGTAGGCGTTCTCCAGGGTGTGCGTGCGCGTCTGCTGGATGAGGCCGCGCAGGGCATTGGTCACAGCCGTGGAGCCGTAGGTGCTGTTGGGTACGTTGGCGGCGTTCACGTAGGCCGCGTTGATGCGCACCGCACCGCCGGTCGTCACCTGGTATGGCAGCGCCTGGTCGCCGGAGAGGAACACGGCGTTGCCCGTGGCATTGATGCAGGTGAAGCTCGACCGGGCGTTGGCGGCCAGCGCCAGGTCACCGATGTTGCCGCCCCAGCCGATCCTGGCGCCCTCGGGCGACGACGACTGCCAGATCGACTGCTGGTCGTTGTGCGAGAACAGTTGCGGCGGGCGCGGATAGGCCTGCAGGTCGGTGCTGTTGTACTGGTCGCGCGTCAGCGGCGCCACCAGCGGCCCCACGTTGAGCTGCACCGCCACCTTGCCCGCGTTGAACAGGCTGGCCAGCCGCGTCATGGCCGGGTTGAAGGCGAATTGCCGGCTCACGCCCAGCGCGTCCACCGGCACGACCGTGGGCGCCAGCAGCGTGGCCGCGAGATCGGCCTGCGGCAGCGCCAGACCGCCGGAGGCGCTGTACGCGCCGCGGATGGCCAGGTACTGCGCGTAGCTCGCGTTGTCGTAGGTGACCACGGTGTTGGCGTAGTCGTTGGCGCCGTACAGGAACACGCACACGAGGGCCTTGTAGTCCCCGGGGCTGTTGAAGGCGGCGGCCTCGCCGAGCGCGGCCAGGTTCACGGCCATCGGCAGCGCGGTGCCGGACACAGCCAGCTGGCCGGCCCGCTTGAGGAAGGCCCTGCGGCTGTGCAGACGGGGCTGAAGCAGGTGCATGGCGCCCCCTATTTCTGGACCAGATACTCGGCCGAGGCCATCACCAGCAGCACCGCGGCGCACACGCGGCGGCGCAGGTTGGTGGCCGTGGTCGTGGCATTGCCGGCCACGGTGCCGGGCATGCTGCCCACTGCCGTGGTGAGGGTGGCCACGGTGGCACTGGACAGCTGACCGGCAGCCAGCAGCAGGTTCAGGCGGTCCACCAGGTTGCCGGGGGCCGCGGCACTGGGGCTTTCGGCCAAGGCGATCTCGGCGGTGTAGGCGGCCAGCAGACCGGTGACGCCGCCAGTGTCGATGGTGGTCTGCATGAAGTTCAGGTAGCCGGCCACGCTCGATTCGTTGACCAGCTGGAATTCCGGCGCCACGGCGCCCGCGCCGAGCGCCGTGCCCGGCGGCACATAGCCGGGCCGGAAGAAGTTGAACACCGAGGGCGCACGCATCGGGCTCTGGCCCAGCCGGGCGCCGGCGTCGCTGTAGTCGCCCAGCTTGGTCCAATCGGTGGTGTTGGTGGGGGCGTTGAAGGTGCGCGCCCATTGCACCAGCCGGATCATCGGCTCGCGCACCTTGCCGAACTCGGTCGCCGACAGGCCCGCGGGCCCGCGGGCCTCGTCGTCCTGCAGGATCGCGGCGTAGACCGCGCCCAGGTCGCCTCGCGCCCCGCGTCCGTTGTTCGCGTACACGGCCGCGACACGCTGCACGTAGGCCGGGCTCGGATTGCTGGTCACCAGGCGCTGGATCAGCTGCCTGCTGATGAACGGGGCGTTGTTGGGGTGGTTGAAGAGCGCATCGAGCGCCACCGTCAGCGCCGTGGCCGCCGGCGTGTTGGCCGGCATCGAGACCGGCGCCACGCCCGGCACGTTCTGGAAGAAGCTGATCGCCTCGGGGGAGTGGTTGCCGCCCCGCTGCACCATCGGCAACCGGGCAAAGGTGGTCTGGGGCACGTTGTCGGTGCCGCCGCCGGTCACCGGGTTGGGGGTGGTCGGGTTGTTCTGGCTGATGTCGGTGTCGTAGCCAGTGAACACCTTGGCCACTTCGGTGATGTCGGCGTTGGTGTAGCTGTCGAGGGTGGCGCCACTGGCGTCCCGCTTGGGCGTGCCGTCGGGGTTCAGCAGCACCAGGCCGATGGTGAACAGCTGCATCACCTCGCGGGCGTAGTTCTCGTCGGGCGCACTGCCCTTCCCGTCGGCCTTCTTGTTGCCGCGGGTGTTGAGGTAGTTTCCCATCGCCAGGTTCAGCGTGATGGCCTCCAGCAGCGCGCGGTAGTTGCCGAAGGCGTGTGTGCACAGCACATCCCAGTACGCGGCCATCACGTAGGCCGGCCAGTAGCCGGACATGGCACTCGTCGAGACGACAAAGATCTCCGACAAGGCCAGCGCCATGCGCTTGCGCGGCGCATCGGGGCCCGTCATCAGCTGGGCCCAGGCCATCTGGTCGGCAGGGCCGCTGTTGAAGTAGCTGCGCGACAGCGGCACCACGGCATTGGCGCCCCTGCTGTCCAGCCAGGCGGTGCCGGTGGGGCCCGGCGGGGCGGCGATCTGCGCCTGCAGCCAGGAGGAGTAGCCGCTGGACCTCACGGCAGCGATCTCCGCGTCGCTGGCGGAGAACTGCGCCTGCAGCAGGAAGCGCACGGCGTCCTGGTTGCTGGCAGGGGTCTGGTAGGCGAAGCCCGCAGGAGCCGGGCTGGGCGCCGGGGCGGGCCCGGCCACGGGCGCAGGCGCTGCATCCGTGCCCCCGCCTCCGCACGCGGTCAACAGCACGGCCAGGCTAGCCGCGGTGGCCAGTTCAGCCCGGGCTGGGTTGGATGCCGGCGCCAACGCCGGGGCGCCGTCGATGTCCGGTGGCATGCCGCCTCCGCGTCTGATGACCTCGTCGGGCCGAAGAGTAGACCAGATTGCCCGCGGCTGGAGCGCCAAGTTCGGGGTTGGTGGCTGCCGGTGGTCAACAAGTCACAGGCGCACACGATGACGAAACGGACCGAGGCTTCGTGGCGTACCTAGAATGGCCCATGTCATCGGATACAGACCTGACCCTGCGGTTGATCCGCGATGTCCCCATTACCCCGGAGCAATGCTTCGAAGGCTGGACCGTGCCGGATCGCCTGATGCCGTGGTTCTGCCCCAAGCCCTGGCTCGTGGTGGCCTGCACGATCGACCCGCGGCCAGGAGGCGCCTTCTGCACCACCATGCAGTCGCCGGACGGCCAGACACTTCCTGAAGGAGCCGGCTGCTTTCTGGCGGTCGAGGCTCCGCACCGGTTGATCTGGACCAACCTCCTCGGGCCGGGCTACCTCCCCCAGGCCATCACGCATCCGGGCTTCGGGTTCGTCTGCGAACTGCGCTTCGATCGCCTGGATGCCGGCGGCACGCGCTACCAGGCCTGCGTGCACCATGTCGATGCCGCCGGGCGCGATGCCCACGCGGCAATGGGATTCGAGGCGGGGTGGTCAGCCGCACTCAACCAATTGGTCGGGATGTACGGCGCGTAGCAGCCCGAAGGGGCGGGGAAAGCGGCTCACTCCCCGTTCGACTGCCGAGCCGCACACCTTCGGCCTGCAGGGCTCCCATCATCTACCTGAAGATTCCGCAGGCTCAGCCCGTGGCAAGCCGCCGTTAGCCACCGTGGCCCTTGTCTCAGAGCGTACAGGCAGCAGGCACCACGGTACCGCTCGCGCGCAACTGGGAAAATACCGCTTCGCGCGTGTTCAGGCTTATACGCGACACCTTGGCAAAGCCATGGTCCGCAGAGGCCACCGTAACCGCCTTGCCATCACCGACCTCCACGGAGACGCTGCGGGCGGCGCCTTGCGCATCCACGCCCTCTATCGTGACCGAGGTGCAACCGGCACTGAAGCAGTTGTCCTTGGCCACTACCGATGCGCTTGTGAGGACGGCACCGCTGGCGGCTCCAAAGGCGATGCTGACCTTGCCGGAGAGATAAAGGCCAGACTCCCCGAGGAACCAGGAGCCGCTGTCCAGCGTCAGCTTGTGGTGCAACCCACCGTCGAAGGTCGCGAAGTTATCCGCAATCGACACGGCGCTGGTGGCGGCAGCCTTGACCTGCACCGGCAAGGACGGGAGATTGGCGACGATCTTGGAAGGTGCATAACGACACACACCCTGCATGCTGATGGCGTAGGCGCCCGGCGGGGTGTTGGCCGGCACTGCCAGCCTAAGGCCCTCCACCTTGCCGCCGCTCACTCTCAAGGTACTGGAGCCGTCCGCCTGGGCTGTCCCGGACAAGGTACCCAAGTTGCTGCGAGCCACCACGCGCCCCTGGGTGGAGTTGACCACGTAGTTGATGTCGACGCAGGCCCCTGCTGCAACCTCTGCCGGTACGGGAGTCCCTGAGGAGGCCTGATCGTGGTTATCGATGGCTGCGCGTACGCTGGACTTCAGGTAAGCGAGGAATTCGTCGAGGTTGTTGGGCGCAGAACCGGCGCTCAGGACCACCGCGGTCTCGCCGTCCACCAGTCGGTAGGTGGCGGTGTCGACGACGTAGAACACCAGGTATTGCACCGGCCCGTCTTCCTCGTAGCCGCTGACCTTGCTGACCGGCAGAAAGCCAAGCCCTGTAGATTGTTGCAGCTTGCGCACCACGTCGGCCACTGCTGCATGGGCCGCCGGGCTGGGATTGCCTTGGGAGGCTACTGCATAGATTCCCACGCGCGGGTCGCAGGCAACACCTTGAGGTTGGGTAGATACGGTGGCATCAGAGCCACCGCCGCAGGCAACCATCACTGATACAAGGCCCAGGGCGGCAATACGCCACAGCTTCGGGGTGGTCACGTCCATTCAGGAGTCCTTGGCAAGATGAGACAGCATTCCATTGACGCAGCTGGATGTCTAGGAATTTTGAACGCTCCAGGGGGGTACCCGAAGCATGGTTCTCGCTGAGGCCCCGCCAAGCTGGCACGCAACCGATAGAGCTGCCTGCTGCACCGCCGGGCGGACAAGTTCAGCGGCCTTGTTGAATCGAGGGGACGCCCGTGCTTCCCTCGGCGAAAGGCAAAGACGCGATATGAGCCCAGAGATGACTCTGAGCCCATGGTGCGGGAGACACGAAGACAGGATCTGAAGGCGCAAGCAATCTTGGTCAGGTCACGACCAGCGGCCGCATCATGTCGTGCTCCTCGTGCTCGAGGATGTGGCAGTGCCACACATACTCGTTGCCACCGGTGCGGGGGCTTGGCGGCACGGTAAACGGCAACGCAGCGGGAAGGTCGAACTTCATGATCACCCGCGTCACTTCGCCGGGGTTCATGCGCACCGTTTCCTTCCAGCCCAATTCGTTGGGATCCGGCGCAAACAGCGGGCCCAGGTAATTCGGGGTGCCACCGGTGTACCCCTTCACGCTGATCGACTGCCTGGACAGTATCTGCACATTCACCAGATGAAAGTGCATGGGATGGGTGTCGGCGGTGTTGTTGACAATCTCCCAGACCTCCGTGCTGCCTGGGTTGACGACTTCAGTCGGGGTGGCGTCATAGGCTCGACCGAACGCCGGCGGGGCTTTGCCCACCGGAGCAACCGGCGGTTGGTCGGTACCGAGCATCTGGATGAGGCGGCCGTAGAGGTCAAACGCTTCGTTCAGGGTCAGACGACGCACACGGATACCGGTCGGCAGCGCGTTTGGCACGCCAGGCACCTGGGAGATCAGGTACGGCGGATCAAGGGGGTTCTGCATCGCGGTTGCCGGCAACGATATCGCCGGGTTGGGCGCACCGACGAGCGGCTTCACCCTGATCTGCAGCAAGGTGCGCGTGGCCGACGTGTAGCCGGGTGTCGAGGTGGGCGTCTTGGGGTTGCCCGGGTAGTGGTCGTTGAGCGCGCTGCCCTTGGGGAAAGGCGCCGCCGCATCGTTGTAGAGGATGAGAATCGACCCAGCGGGCACAGCCCGGAAGTCGACGATGAGGTCGGCGCGCTCTCCCGGGGCGACCAGCAGAAAGGGCTGCCTGGGGCCATTCACCATCGTGGGTGCCGGCAGGAACCCCCCTTCACTGCCAATCTGGATGAAAGCGGGACCGGCGGTGGTCGGTTTGGCCTCGGTCGCTGCGGCCCCGAAATTTCCCTGCGCGTACACCAGACGCGGGTTGAGGAACCGTGCGTTGCAGGCGTTGAGCATGCGAAGCCGGTACTGGCGCGGCTCGACTTCTAGAAAGGGCGCGACCGTCCCGTTGACCAATATCGCATCGCCAAAGAACTCCGGAGTGCACGACACCGTGGGCAGCGGCAATCCTCCTGCTCCCAGCATCCAGCGCGCCGGCTCGTACGCATGCGGGTACCACAGGTCGCCCGGTCGCGAGTTGGGCATCGTGCCGAACCAGGTCGGATCCTTGACCGCCATCGCTGCGGCGGAGTCGACGAAGACCTTGTCTTGAAAGATGAGGTACTTCGTCCGGGGATCCAGAGGCCCCGGCAGGTTGCATTGCGGTCCCGTCAGCGAAGCCTCGTAGGCGTCGGTGATCACATAGGCGCTTGCAAGCCCGGCGTAGGCGTTGATGCGGGTAATGCCCAGCGCGTGATCGTGATACCAGGCCATGCGGGCGCCCTGCATGTTCGGGTAGTAGTACGCGCCCTGCCCGGGCAGCAGCGAGGGATTGATCGCCTTGTACGCGGCTCCGCCCGCGCCAGCGCTGACCCCATATCCGCCGCCTGGCTCGAACCAGGTGTAGGGCCCGCCGTCGCTGATCCATGGCACAAAGCCGCCGTGCAGGTGAATCGTCGCTCGATTCTCGGGCTGACCCGGCTCGGCCCCCATGATCGTCTTGTCGACCGGAATGATGTGGGTCGACGGCAGCGCGTTGGTGGCGGTGAATTGCACCGGTGTCCCACGGTTGGCGACGATGATGCCGCCGAGGTGCTTGTTCGCCCCATAGGCCACGTTGCTGGGGCGGTAGCCCCATAGCCGAGTGGGGTTCGGCAGGCTGGGGTGCAGCTGGTCCTCAAACGACTCGAGCGGCGTGGTCCTGAACTTCGTCCAGCGTGCTCCAGTGGTACTGCCCGAGCCACTCGTAGCGCACAGTCCGGTTGAACCGCTCGATGTAGGCGTTCTGCTGCGGTCGGCCCGGCTGGATGAACTCGATCCTGATGCCCGCGCTCTCAGCCCAGTCCAGCATCGCCTGGCTGACATACTCGGGCCCGTTGTCGCACCGTATGGCCCCGGGTTTGCCGCGCCACATGATCAACTGGCGTAGCGCCCGAATCACCCGCTCCGAGGGCAGCGAGAAGTCGATCTCGATGGCCAGCGCCTCGCGGTTGAAGTCGTCCATCACGTTGAAGAGCCGGAATGTCCGGCCGTCCTCCAGCGTGTCGTGCATGAAGTCCATCGACCAGACCTCGTTTATCGCCTGCGGCACCGCCAGCGGTTGCGGCTTCTCGCGCACCAGACGCTTACGCGGCTTGATTCGCAGGTTCAGCTCCAGTTCCCGATAGATCCGGTACACCCGCTTGTGGTTCCAGGCGAATCCCTTGACGTTACGCAGGTACAGGAAGCACAGCCCGAAGCCCCAGTTGCGATGGTTGTCCGTCAATCTGAGCAGCCACTGGGCGATCTCCTCGTTCTCGGCTCGTGCCCGCGGGGCGTACCGGTAGCATGACTGGCTCACCTGGAAGACCTCGCAGGCCAGCCGCACCGACACGCCGCGCTCTCGAACCGCTCTCTCGGCCATCTCGCGTCGCCGAGATGGCCTCACCACTTTTTTGCAAGCGCCTCCGAAGCGATCTCGGCCTTGAGCTTCTCCTCGACGTACATGCGACGCAGCCGTCGGTTCTCCTCCTCGAGCTCCTTGAGCCGGGACATCATCGAGGCGTCCATGCCGCCGAACCGGGAGCGCCACTTGTAGAACGTGGCTGTGCTCACGCCCAGCTCGCGGCACAGGTCTGGCACCGAGATGCCCGCCTGCGCCCGCTTCAGGGCATCCATGATTTGACTGTCGGTGAATCGGGACTTCTTCATGTCGTAGAACCCTTCCTGTCGGAAAATTCTACTTCTGGCTCCACTGGATTTCAGGGGGGATTACCACCCTGTTTGCCTGAGGAATCGCACGCGTGGCCTGTGAGGCAGCGAGCCGCCGAACAACTCGAGAAGCTTCTGGGTGATGTCTCACAGCCGCCTTCGGCTACGTCCCAGCAGAAACACCACATCACTCGGACCAAGAAGAAGCAGCGGTAGATTACGCACGCACGAGCGAATGTAGCCGCACGGCATACCTGCATCACCATGAATCACCCCGGTCGAGGTAACTCTGCGACCAACACTGCGTCCGCTAGGCAGACCATCCCGTAGCAGCATTTATGCAAACCAGGGGAGATGCCCGGGGAGAATTTGCGGCCCGCATCTGTGTCAAGCTTGTATTACCGCTATTAGACGAGCAATCCGCTTCAACCCCAAAGTGCTCAGGGTTCGGTTGATCGGCGGGATAGCCTCAGGCGGATGCATCGCCATGTCTCTCTCCTCACCGGCAACCCTCAGCTGCCGCAGCCAGCTGCCTCGCGAACGGGAAGCAGCGCATTGGCCACTTCCTCGAGCAACTCGGCTCTCATGGATTCACGGGTGAGTTGTTCTTCGGCAGCGAGGGTTGCCCAGTCCACGCCGACTCCGATCGTCAGCCCGAAGATTGTGCCTAATGCTCCTCCGAAGAGGGTCCCCAAGCCGGGCACGACTGAACCGACCCCAGCGCCTACGCCGGCCGATATCGAGACTGCCGCCGCCTTCTTGGCGGCGAACTTTGCTAGAACCTTGGTCGCGGCCTTCATGGAGCTCTTTGTCATCGCCTTGGCTGCCACTTTGGCAGCGAGGGTACCGGAGGCTAGGCCAGCGCCGGCGCTTCCCGCCGTCCTCAGCCGTAGTGCCTGGGCTTGCCTTTCCTCCATGGCCGAGAACACAGAGTCGCGCCGAACCACCGTGCAGGAGCGCTCGTCGAGCACGAGCACGTTGTCTTTCAGGATCGCTTGTACCCGAGGTTGTACGCCCTCGAGAGTGATGACTTTGGAGTGTGTGGCCTGACCTACTCGCGCCAATGCTTCAGCCAGACTCTTCTCGGACTCGAGTGATCTTTTCAACTGCTCGGCGAGCATCTGCTCCAGGTCTCCATTCAGCATCTTCCAGATGCGCATCCATTCCGCTGTCAGGCTGAAGTACCAGTCGAGATACCTGTCCACGGGTCCCTCCGCCAATCGCAAGGCTTCGTTGAGTCCACTGCAGATCTTTCCCTTCTCAGCACTTGTCTGTGAGCCGGACAAGACCATTACGGCCTGGACCGCATCGATCGTCCCCACCTTGAAAACCTTGCCGTCGATCGCCTCGCACTTGGGCAGAGCGATCACCGCCGCGGGGCTTCCGAGCGCTTTGGCTTGATGCTCCGCCTGCGCGGTCAATTGCACAAGCAGCAGCGCCGCCAACACCACTACCGTGGCATAAGTACCCGCCGTCACCGAAGTCACTCGCGGCGGTTCGTCATCGGCGCTAGGTCCTTGGGAGAAGACTCGGCTCACCTCGGATCGAGGCAAGGCGAGGCCG
>JBMOGN010000015.1:0-28852 GCA_049318345.1 Rubrivivax sp.
TCCACAGCTGGCGCGGGCTGTAGGCGCGGCCGCACATGCCGTAGTTGCCGGCCCCAAAGCTGCCGCCGATGATCACGGTGAACTTGGGTACGGTGGCAGTGGCCACCGCCGTCACCATCTTCGCGCCGTGCTTGGCGATGCCCTCGCTCTCGACCTTGCGGCCGACCATGAAGCCGGTGATGTTCTGCAGGAACACCAGCGGTATGCGGCGCTGGCAGCACAGCTCGATGAAGTGCGCGCCCTTCATCGCCGACTCGCTGAAGAGCACGCCGTTGTTGGCGATGATGCCCACCGGCATGCCCTCGATGTGGGCGAAGCCGGTGATGAGCGTGCTGCCGTAGCGCGCCTTGAACTCGTCGAACTCGCTGCCGTCGACGATGCGCGCGATGATCTCGCGCACGTCGTAGGGCTTGCGCGCATCGGTGGGGATGATGCCGTAGAGCTCCTCGGGGCCGAAGAGCGGCGCGCGCGGCGGCTGCAGCAGGAGCGGCGCCGGCTTGCGCCAGTTCAGGTTGGCCACCACCGCGCGCGCGATCTGCAGCGCGTGCAGGTCGTTGTCGGCCAGGTGGTCGGCCACGCCTGAGAGGCGCGTGTGCACGTCGCCGCCACCGAGATCCTCCGCGCTCACGATCTCGCCAATGGCCGCCTTCACCAGGGGCGGGCCGCCCAGGAAGATCGTGCCCTGGTTGCGCACGATGATGGTCTCGTCGCTCATCGCCGGCACGTAGGCGCCGCCGGCCGTGCACGAGCCCATCACCACCGCGATCTGCGGGATGCCTTGCGCACTCATGTTGGCCTGGTTGAAGAAGATGCGACCGAAGTGCTCGCGGTCGGGGAAGACGTCGTCCTGGTTGGGCAGGTTCGCACCCCCGGAGTCGACGAGGTAGATGCACGGCAGCCGGTTCTGCTGCGCGATCTCCTGCGCGCGCAGGTGCTTCTTCACCGTCATCGGGTAGTAGGTGCCGCCCTTGACGGTGGCGTCGTTGCACACAATGACGCACTCCACTCCGCTCACGCGCCCGATGCCGGTGATGACACCGGCGCAGGGCGCGGCGTCGCTGCCGTCGCGCTCGGGGTACATCTTCCAGGCGGCCAGTGCGCCGATTTCGAGGAAGGGCGTATCCGGGTCCAGCAGCATCTCCACGCGCTCGCGCGGCAGCAGCTTGCCGCGCGAGACATGCCGGGCCCGCGCCGCCTCGCCGCCGCCCTGCGCAGTGCGCGCCAGCACCGAGCGCAGGTCCTCCACCTGCGCGCGCATGGCCGCGGCACTGGACTTGAACTCCTCGCTGCGCGGGTTGAGCCGGGACGTGAGCACGGGCATGCGGCAATCTCCTGCGGGGATTCTAGGCGGGCCGCTCAGGCTCCCCCCGCCGGAGGGCGCCGCAAACTAGGGCCGCCAGAACCGAGGCGTGAACAGCACGAGCAGCGACAGCAGCTCCAGCCGCCCGAGCAGCATCGCGAAGGTGCACACCCAGGTCTGGAAGGGCGTGAGCGTGGCGTAGTTGACAGCCGGCCCCACCTCACCGAGGCCGGGGCCGATGTTGTTGACGCAGGCCACGACCGCGGTGAAGGCGGTGATCGGCTCCAGGCCGCTGAACAGCAGCACCATCGTCAGCCCGACGATCGTCACGCCGTAGGTGATCATGAAGGCCAGGACCGACTGGATCGTGGAGTCGGATACCGGCCGGCCGCCCAGCACCACGGGGTTGACGGCCCTGGGGTGCAGGATGCGCACCATCTCCCGCCGCGCCTGCGCCAGCAGGATGAGCAGCCGCATCATCTTGATGCCCCCGCCAGTGGAGCCGGCGCAGGTGGCCGTGCACCCCAGCAGGATCATCAGCATCGGCGCGAACAGCGGCCACTGCCCGTAGTCGTGCGACGCGAAGCCCGTGGTGGTGGCCACCGAGACGACATGAAAGGCGGTGTGCCGCAACGCCAGCGCGACGTCGTCGTAGGCGCCCTGGGCCAGGAGGTATACCGTGATGACGGCCGTGCTCAGGGCCAGCACGGCATAGAACGACAGTACTTCGGCATTGCGCAGCAGCGGTGCGGCCGAACGCTGCCGCCAGGCCATCACGTACAGCACGAGGTTCACGCCTGCCAGCACCATGAACACCATCGCCACGGCCTCGATCAGCGGCGAGTTCCAGTAGCCGAAGCTCAGGTCGTGCGAGGAGAAGCCACCCAGGCTCACCGTCGTGCACATGTGCATGAAGGCGTCGGGCCAGCTCATCCCCGCCCAGCGGTAGGCGAGCATGCACGCCAGCCCCAGCACGGCGTAGGCGATCCAGATCATCCGCGCGGTGTCGGCGATGCGAGGCGTGAGCTTCTGGTCCTTCATCGGACCGGTGCTCTCGGCCTTGAAGAGCTGGCTCCCGCCCACGCCGAGCAGCGGCAGGATGGCCACGGCCAGGACGATGATCCCCAGGCCGCCGACGAACATCATGAAGCAGCGCCAGACGTTCACCGACAGCGGCATCGCATCCAGCCCCGTGAGCACGGTCGCTCCGGTTGCGGTGAAGGCCGACATCGCCTCGAAGTAGGCGTCCGTCACGCTCAGGCCGGGCAGGGCCAGCAGCAGCGGCAGTGCGCCGAAGGCCGGCAGCACCAGCCAGGTCAGCCCCACGAGCAGGAAGCCGTCACGCGGGCGCAACTCGCGCCGGAAGCGCCGTGTGGCCACGCTCATCAGGGCCCCGCACGCCACCGTGATCGCGGCCGCGCGGGTAAAGGCCTCCTCGGCCGGGTCGCGGCCGGCCAGCGCGAACGCCAGCGGAACGCCCATGAGCAGCGCGAACAGCAGCACCATGCGGCCGATGAGCGCGACGACGGCAAGCGGACCCATGGGCGTGCGAGGTGTGGCGGGTGGCCTGTGGCGGGTGGCGGGCGAGAAGGTCCAGCGCGGATCGGCGGCGCTAGAACAGGAAGGTGGCGCTGACCTGGAAGAGCTTTTCCACCTCGCGAACCATGTGCTTGCGAGGCACGAAGATCACGACATGGTCCAGGCTCTCGATGACGGTGTCGTGGTGCGGGATGATGACCCGCGGCTGCGACTCCTCCCCCGCCTGGCTGCCGTCTTCCCGGTGCAGGCCGCGCACGATCGCGCCGACCTGCGCGCCCGCCGGCAGGTGGACCTCCTCGACGCGCCGGCCGGCCAGCCGGCTCGTCTTGCGGTCACCGCGCACCACGCCCTCCAGGGCCTCGGCCGCACCGCGGCGCAGCGAGTGCACGGCCTCGATGTCGCCCCGCCTCACGTGCGCGAGCAGCTCGCCGATCACGGCCTGGCTGGGCGAGACGGCGATGTCGATCTGCGTGCCCTGCACGATGTCCACGTAGGCCTTGCGGTTGATCAGCGCCAGCACGCGGCGCGCGCCCAGCCGCTTGGCCAGCAGGCTGGCCAGGATGTTGTCCTCGTCGTCGCTGGTGAGGGCCACGAAGAGGTCCATGTCCTGGACGTTCTCCTGGCCCATCAGCGCCTCGTCGGTGGAGTCGCCGTGCAGCACGAGCACGGAAGCGGGCAGCTGCGTGGCCAGGTAGTCGCAGCGGCGGCGATCGGCCTCGATGAGCTTGACCTGCAGCGCCTCGTGAATCTGCCGCACGAGCCGCAGGCCCACCTTGCCACCGCCGGCCACCATCACCCGGCGCACGGGCCGGTCCATCGTGTGCAGCGCGCCGAGCACGACGCGGATGTGCTCGGTGGCCGCCAGCACGAAGACCTCGTCGCCGGGCTCGACCCGGGTGGTGCCCGAGAGCTCGGTGAGCGCCTGGCCCTGGCGGTAGATGGCCACGATGCGCAGCTCCTGGCCGGGCAGCAGGGTCGGGATGTCGCCCAGGCTGCGCTGCACCAGCGGGCCGCCGGCCTGCGCGCGCACGGCGATCAGGCTCACCCTGCCGCGGGCGAACTCCAGCACCTGCAGCGCCTCGGGGTACTCGATGAGCTTGCGCACGTAGCGCGTGACGCTCTCCTCCGGGCAGATGACGTGGCTGACGGCAAAGCCGCCGCGCTCCATCAGCGCCGGGTCGTCCTGGAACTCGGCCGAGCGCAGCCGGGCGATCGTGGTGGGCACCTGGAACACGTCGTGCGCGACCTTGCAGGCCACCAGGTTGGTCTCGTCGGCCGGCGCGCAGGCGATGAAGAGCTCGGCATCGGCCACGCCGGCCTCGCGCATCACCGAGGGCAGCACACCGTTGCCCACCACGGTGCGCAGGTCCAGCCGCTCCTGCAGGGCGCGCAGCCGCTCGGGCTCGGTGTCCACCACCGTCAGGTCGTTGCGCTCGGAAACGAGGCTCTCGGCGACGCTCTCGCCCACCCGCCCCGCGCCGAGGATGACGATGTTCACGTCATTGCTTGGCGAAGAGCTGGCCGAGGTCGGCGAAGGCCTTGAACTCCAGGGCGTTGCCCGAGGGGTCGAGGAAGAACAAGGTGGCCTGCTCGCCGGCCAGCCCCTTGAAGCGCACGTGCGGCTCGATGATGAACTTCGTGCCCACCGCGCGCAGCCGCTCGGCCAGGGCCTCCCACTCCGCCATGGGCAGCACCACGCCGAAGTGGCGCACCGGCACCGCATCGCCGTCCACCGCGCTGGTGCCGGCCTGGCGGCACTCCTCGGGTGCCAGGTGGGCCACCACCTGGTGCCCGAAGAGATCGAAGTCGATCCACTCGGGCGAGCTGCGCCCCTCCGGGCAACCCAGCAGGCCGCCGTAGAAGGCGCGCGCGACCTGCAGGTCGTGCACGGGGAAGGCCAGGTGGAAGGGCCGGACGGGGCCGGCGGCGGGCGGCGGGGCTGTGGCGGTCATGCATCGATTCTGCCGCAACGGCCCTGACGCAGCAGCCATTGCGAGCATTCCTTCACGCTTGTCGCGGGCGGCGCCACCCCGCATTCCGGGGGGTGTCCGCTAGGATGACTTTCCACTTCGCGCGGCCCGTACGCCCGCAGAGTTCATGCCCGTGTCCAGTCGCCTGCGCCTGCCCGTCCCGATCGCACGAACGATCGCCCGAACGATCTCCCGATCCGCCGGTCTGGTCGTGATCGGGCTGGGCCTGCTCGGCACGGGTATGCCGGCCTCCAGCCAGCCTCGCCCCAACTCGCATCACGAGCGGCTGGCTGAACGGGCGGCGCAACGCGGCAACGTTCGCGTCGTGATCGGCCTGAATGTCGACGCCCGGGCAGAGAGCACCTTGCCGGCCGCAGCCCTGCTGCAGCAGCGCGTGAAGATCCGGGACGCCCAGCGCGCGGCCTTCAGCCAGTTGACGATGGGCACGGCCTCGCGACTGAAGGTGAACTTCGACACCATCCCCTACCTGGCGCTGGAAGTCGACCACAACGCCCTGGCGCGCCTGCGCAACTCCCCGCTCGTGCGCGAGATCCACGACGACCACCTCGCCGAGACGACGCTGCTGCAGAGCACGGCGCTGGTCAATGCGTCCAAGCCCCATGGCGCCAACCGCACGGGCACAGGCTGGGCGGTGGCCATCCTGGACACGGGCGTGGACCGCACGCACCCGATGCTGGCCGGCAAGGTCGTCTCCGAGGCCTGCTTCTCGACCACCAGCACCGCCGACGGCTCACAGTCGCTGTGCCCGGGCGGCGCGGCCACCAGCACTGCCGCTGGCGCGGCAGCCCCCTGCACGGGGCTGTGCGCGCACGGCACGCATGTGGCGGCCATCGCCGCCGGCGGCCCGGCGCCGGACGGCTCCAGCGGTGTGGCCAAGGGCGCGAACGTCGTGGCGGTGCAGGTCTTCAGCCTGTTTCCGAACTACTACGGCCCGGGCCAGGGGGCCGTGCTGTCCTACACGAGCGATCAGATCAAGGGCCTGGAGCGGGTGTACGCGCTGAGCTCGACGATGAAGATTGCCGCCGTCAACATGAGCCTGGGCAGCGGCAAGTACACCGCCACCTGCGACTCGAGCTTCGCCGGGCTGAAGACCGCCATCGACAACCTGCGCAGCGCGGGCATCGCCACCGTCATCGCATCGGGCAACAACGGCTACCGCGACGGCATCAGCGGGCCGGCCTGCATCTCCAGCGCCGTCAGCGTCGGGGCCACCTGCGACTTTGCCAACACCGCCAATTGCGCCGCGGGCATCAACGGTGTGGCCAGCTTCTCCAATGTGGCGAACTTCGTGTCGCTGCTGGCGCCGGGCAGCTCGATCACCTCCGCGGTACCCGGTGGCGGCTATGCGGCGATGGAGGGCACCTCCCAGGCCGCGCCTCACGTGGCCGGGGCGTGGGCCATCCTGAAGCAGGCGCAACCCACGGTGAGTGTCACCGACGCCCTGGGGCAGCTGCGCAACAACGGCGTGGTCACCAACGACACCCGCGGCTCGGCCGTGGTCACTGGCATGCGGCGCCTGGATCTCACGTTCCTGAGCAACACGACGCCGATGTACACCCTGTCCGTGGCCAAGGCCGGCACTGGCGCAGCCACAGGCACGGTGACTTCCAGCGTTGCGGGCATCACCTGCGGCGCCGATTGCACCGAACCCTACGCCAGCGGCACGTCGGTCTCGCTGACCGCTGCCGCGCCGGCCGGGACCGTCTTCGCGGGCTGGAGCGGCGCGTGCACCGGCACGGCCACCACCTGCACCGTGACGATGAGCGCCGACCGGGCCGTCACGGCGACCTTCAACGCCGTGATGCAGACGCTTACCGTGGTCTCCGCCAAGTCGGCAGCCACGGTGTCGGGGACCGTCGCCTCCTCGCCCACCGGGATCAGCTGCGCCACTCCGGCAACGGTGGGCTCCACCACCTGCTCGGCGCCCTACGCGCAGGGCACCTCGGTCGTGCTCACGGCCACGCCGGCAGCCGGCTCGGCCTTCACCGGCTGGAGCGGCGCGTGCACCGGAACGGCCACCACCTGCACGGTCGCCATGAGCGCGGCAAAGTCCGTGACTGCCAACTTCGGCGTGCCGACGCAGACCCTCAGCGTGACGGCCAGCAAGTCTGTGATCACGGCGGGCGGCAAAGTCTCTGCCTCGCCGAATGGCTTGTCCTGCGCCACCCCGTCAGCCGGCAGCACGTCGACTTCCAAAGTGTGCTCGGCCAGCTACGTCAACGGCACCTCCGTGACCCTGACCGCGGCGGCCGACTCAGGCTCCACCTTCACCGGCTGGAGCGGCGCATGCACCGGCACGGCCACCACCTGCGCCGTGTCGATGACCGCCGCGCAAACGGTAACCGCCACCTTCAGTCTGCCCCCCCAGACGCTGAGCGTGACGGTCAGCAAGGCCAAGACCACCGCACAGGGGAAGGTGACCATTAAGCCTACGGGCGTGGCCTGCACCACTCCCACTGCGACAGGCAAAACTAGCACCGTGTGCGCCAGGTCCGTCGCCGCAGGCACCTCCGTCACCCTGACCGCCGCCCCGGCTGTCGGCACGACCTTCAGCGGCTGGAGCGGCGCGTGCACGGGCACGGCCCTCACCTGCACCGTGTCGATGAGCGCGGCGCGCAGCGCCACCGCAGCGTTCAACTGAGCGACCCTCGCACCCGGCACCCTGTGCCGGGTGCCGCCCCCCCTCAGTCGGGAGGGGTCCTGATGCGCGCCTGCGGGCGCCTGCGCTAGCATGCCCCGAAAATTCTTCGGGGAGATCCTGCCATGCCGCTCCTGCGCAGCCTGAACCCGGGCCTGTTCCGGTTCGCACGGGTCAGATGCCTGGCCGCCTTTCTGGCCGCGGGCACGGCCGGCGCCCTGGCGCAGCCGGTGCCGACCGCCGAGCACGAGCAGTTGTCGCGCTCGGTCGCCCAGCGCGGCACGGCGCGCGTGATCGTGGGCCTGAACCTGCCTGCGGCGCTCGACCGGACCTTGCCGGCCGCCCAGATGCTGCAGCAGCGTCAGGCGATCCGCCAGGCGCAGGCTTCCGCCTCGCTGCAGGCGCTGATGGGAACCGCCTCCCGGGTCAAGGCGCAGTTCGACACCCTGCCCTACATGGCCGTGGAGGTCGATGCGACGGCACTGGCGCGCCTGCGCGCGTCGCCACTGGTGCGGGAGATTCACGAGGACAAGCTCTCCCGAGCGCAGATGCTGCGCAGCGCACCGCTCATCGGCGCACCCACTGCCTGGAGCGGCGGGCGAACGGGCAGCGGCTGGGCGGTGGCGGTGCTCGACACCGGGGTGGACAGCACCCACCCCTTCCTCGCCGGCAAGGTCGTCTCCGAGGCCTGCTACTCCACCGCCAGCGTGGCCGACGGCACGCAGTCCCTGTGCCCGGGAGGCGTGAGCGCCAGCACCGCGCCCGGCTCGGCCACGCCCTGCGGCGGCGGGCTGTGCAACCACGGCACGCATGTGGCGGGCATCGCCGCAGGGGGGCTGGCGAGCGACGGCTCCAGTGGCGTGGCCCGCGGTGCGCAGATCGTCGCCTTGCAGGTGTTCAGCCTCTTCCCCAACTACTTCGGGCCCGGCCAGGGTGCGGTCCTGTCCTACGAGAGCGACCAGGTCCGGGCCCTGGAGCGCGTCTACGAGATCGCCTCCACCCCGTCGCTGAACATCCGCATCGCCTCCGTGAACATGAGCCTGGGCTTCGGCAAGTACACCGAGACCTGCGACCTGAGCTTCCCGGCCCTGAAGACGGCCATCGACAACCTGCGCGCCGCGGGCATCCCCACGATCATCGCCAGCGGCAACTCCGGCTACCGCGACGGCATCAGCGGGCCCGCCTGCCTGTCCACGGCCGTGAGCGTGGGCGCCAGCTGCGACTTCTCCAACACCAGCACCTGCGCCGCCGGGGTGGACGGCATCGCCTCGTTCTCCAACATCTCGAGCCTCGTCTCGCTGGTGGCCCCCGGCAGCTCGATCAGCTCCTCCATTCCGGGCGGCGGCTACATGACGATGGACGGCACATCGATGGCCGCGCCGCACGTGGCGGGTGCCTGGGCCCTGCTCAAGCAGGCACAGCCCACGCTGAGCGTGGCTGACGCGCTGGCACAGCTGCGCGCCAACGCCGTGCCGATCAACGACACCCGCGGCAGCGGCGTCGTCACCGGCTTGCGCCGGCTGAGCGTGGGCTTCCTCGGCTCGGCCGCCACCACCTATGCGCTGCAGGTGACCAAGACCGGCGTCGGCGCGGCGCAGGGCACCGTCACGTCGAACGTGCCAGGCATCCAGTGCGGCGCCGTCTGCGAGGCGCCATTCGCCAGCGGCGCCACGGTGACGCTGTCGGCCTCCGCGCCGGCCGGGACGGCCTTCAGCGGCTGGGGCGGCGCCTGCGCCGGCACGGCTCCCACCTGTACCCTGGCCATGAGCCAGGTGCGCAGCGTGACGGCCGCCTTCACCCCGACCCAGCAGACGCTCAGCCTCACGGTGGACCGTGGCGCGACGAGCGCCGCCGGCTCCGTGTCCTCCTCGCCGGCCGCCGCGGGCCTGCCCTGCAGCACACCGGCCACTGCTGGCACCCCGTCGCGCACCTGCACCGCGAACTTCCCCTTCGAGAGCACGGTCACGCTCATGGCCACGCCGGCCGCGGGTTCGCTCTTCACGGGCTGGAGCGGCGAGTGCGCCGGAACGGCCCCCACCTGCACGGTGACCCTGTCGGCCGCACGCAGCGTGACGGCCAGCTTCGCGCCCGCGCCGAGCAAGTACAGGCTCACGGTGCAACTGTCCAGGGCTACCCCGGACGCGACCGGCACGGTGGAATCCTCCCCGGAGGATATCGACTGCACCGTGCCGGCCAAGGCTCGGGACGACGACAACAGGTGCTCCGCTACGTTCCGCCGCGGCGCCAGGGTGATACTCAAGGCGTCGGCCGAGCGCGACAGCGTCTTTCTCGGCTGGGGCGGGGATTGCACCGGCACGGCCCCCGCCTGCAGAGTCTCGATGAGCGAGGCACGCACGGTGACGGCGACCTTCGCACGCGTCCACTCGTTGCGCCTCACGGTGGAAAAGAAGCGCGCCGGCAGCTCCGGTCAGGTCAGCTCCTCGCCTGATGGCCTGTCGTGCGCAACGGCCCCCTCGGGCATGGCCGATACCCGCTGCCCGGCGCGCTTCGTCTCGGGCACGCTGGTGCAGCTCACGGCGAACCCGGCGCCCGGTACCCGTTTCGTGGGATGGACCGGCGCATGCTCGGGCTCGCCCCGCATCTGCACCGTGTCGATGAGCGAGGCGCGCAGCGCCACGGCCATCTTCAACTGATCCAGCGAGGCGGCCCGCCGCTGGGTTTCCCGAGCGGTGGGCCGGGAGGTCAGTCCTTCACCGCGCGGCCGCTGCCGGCAACACTGTGGCTCACATCCTTCGCCGGTCCGCTGTAGCGCACGTTGCCGCTACCAGCCACCGACGTGCGTAGCCGCTGGCGGGCATGCACACGGGCGTCACCGCTGCCGGCCACGCTCACCCGCACGTCCTCGGCTTCCAGTTCCTGCAGCCACGCGTCGCCGCTGCCAGCCACCCGCACCGCCAGGTTCTGGGCAGCGCCCTGCACGCGCACATCGCCACTGCCGGCCACGTTGACCTCGGCCAGATGGGTCGTCACGCCCCGCACACGCAGATCGCCCGACCCGGCCATCGACAGCCGCAGCGCAGGCTGGTTGCTCAGCGTGGCCTCGAGTTGCCCCGATCCAGCCACCGCCAGGGCCTGGAACCGGGGTCCCTGGACGACGATCTGCACGCTGGGGCTGGACTCGAACCACGTGCGGTGCTTGCTGCGGATCACGAGAGTCGGCACGCCCCCGCGGGTCTCCAGGATGGTCTCAATCGCCTCGATGGCCCGAGGTGAGCCGCTGACCCGCACGGACGCCTGTTCGGCAAGCTCCACACGCACGCGATCGGATGTCTCGAGCGCCACCGCCTCGAAGCCTGCGATCGTGCGCGTCTCCTCCGCCGCCCAGGCGGCCGAAGGCACGCTCAGGCCCGTGACGACCGCGCCAACCAGCACGGACAGCAGCAGGCTGATCAACCTGGAAACACGGGGCAGAACGTAGGTCATGGTGCGGCTTCCTTTCTCGCGGTAGGCGCGCCCTGTAACACGGGATACAGGGCACGGCGCCAGTGTGCGATCCGATTGCCGTGCCCGCGAGTGCGATGCGACGAATAGACAGTGCAGCCCGATGAAGTGCACGCAGCGCGGCTGCGGCGTAGCCGCGTCGCCTACGCCAGCGCCCGCCCGATCAGGATCTTCTGCACCTCGGACGTGCCCTCGTAGATCTGGCACACCCGCACGTCGCGGTAGATGCGCTCCACGGGAAAGTCGCTCACGTAGCCGTAGCCGCCGTGCACCTGGATCGCACCGGAGCACACCTGCTCGGCCATCTCGCTGGCGTAGAGCTTGGCCATCGCCGCCTCCTTCAGGCAGGGCCGCCCGGCGTCCTTCAGCGCCGCCGCATGCCAGATCATCTGGCGCGCGACCTCGATCTGCGTGGCCATGTCGGCCAGCCTGAACTGCACCGCCTGGTGCTGGAAGATGGGCTGGCCGAAGCTCTGGCGCTCCTTCGCATAGGCCAGAGCCGCCTCGAAGGCCGCGCGCGCCATACCCAGGGCCTGGCTGGCAATGCCGATGCGCCCGCCCTCCAGGCCCGACAGCGCGATCCTCAGGCCCATGCCCTCCTCGCCCAGCAGGTTCGCAGCCGGCACGCGGCAGTTCTCGAACAGGATCTGGGCGGTGTCGCTGGCATGCTGGCCCATCTTGTCCTCGAGCCGCGCCACGGTGTAGCCCGGAGTCGAGGTGGGCACGAGAAAGGCGCTGATGCCCTTCTTGCCCGCGGCCTTGTCGGTCACGGCCATGACGATGGCCACGTCGCCGTTCTGGCCGCTCGTGATGAACTGCTTGACGCCGTTGAGCACGTAGTGGTCGCCCTCGCGCCTGGCCGTGGTGCGCAGCCCGCCGGCCTCCGAGCCGACGTGCGGCTCGGTCAGGCAGAAGGCGCCCAGCATGTCGCCGCGCGCCAGCGGCTTGAGGAAGCGCTCCTTTTGCTCGTCGTTGCCGAAGGCCATCAGGATCGAGCACACGGGGCAGTTGTTGACGCTGACGACGGTGCTCGTGGCCCCATCGCCCGCGGCAATCTCCTCCAGGATCACGGCCAGCGCCAGGTAATCCAGCCCCGCGCCGTCCCAGTGCTCGGGCACGGCCACGCCGTAGCAGCCCAGGTCGGCCAGGCCCCGCAGGGCCGCCTTCGGGAAGGTGTGGCTCTTGTCCCAGGCAGCGGCATGCGGCGCGATCTCGGCCTGCACGAAGGCGCGCACGGCCTCCTGCACGGCCAGATGGTCTTCACTCAACAGCATGGTTCGCTCCCGTTTGGTGGTGGTTCTTCAACGCCGCAGCCACTGCCCGAGCGCCCACGCCAGGCGTCGCGACTCGTTGCGCACGCGGAAGGCGTGCGTGCGCAGGCGCTGCCAACCGCCGAACTTCTGCGTGCGTCCACCGGAGATGGTGGACGGGCTGCCGTCCTGGGCGCCGAAGGGGCTGGGCACGACGATGCGAAGCCTGCTTCCGTAGGTCCAGGGGCGCTCCAGCGCGTGATCGTAGGGCAGGCGCATCGGCACGAGCGCCCCCAGCACGGCGCGCGCAGCGTCCCGGCTGAAGACCACGGCGGCCGCATTCATCTGCTGGGTCAGCGGCACGGCCAGGCTGAAGCCTGCACCCAGCGGCCGGCCCGCCACGGGCGTGCCGGCATGAAAGCCCGAAAGCTTGGCCAGGTCCCAGGCGTCAGGCTGGGCCAGCAGCGCCTCGATGGCCTGCCTGCAACCAGGCTCCGGCAGGGCGTCGTCCTCCAGGACGAGGGCGTGCGTGGCGGGGCTGTCGAGAAAGGTACGCAAGGCCTGAAGGTGGGAGAGGTAGACGCCCACCTCGGGCGCGGGAAGCGGACGCCCGTGCCAGCGCCGGTAGCCCGGCTCGTCCACCTCGCCGGCTGGCCAGCGGCCAGCCAGCGCGCGGCCGTCGACGGCGGGCAGCCGCCGCCACGGCAGGCCGAGTGCCTGCAACCGGTGGGACATGGCCTGCAGCCTCTGCGTGGACCGCTCCAGGTTGATCACGAGAGTCAGCAGGCTTGCGCCGCCGGGCGCGGACCACAGCCCATGCGGCGCAGCCTCGCTGCCGGGCTCCGGTGTCACACGATCTCCACGCACATCGCGGTGGCCTCGCCCCCGCCGATGCAAAGCGCCGCCACGCCACGCTTCAGGCCCCGCTTGCGCAAGGCCCCGAGCAGCGTGACGACGATGCGCGCGCCGCTCGCGCCGATCGGGTGGCCGAGCGCGCAGGCCCCGCCGTGCACATTCACGATCTCGTGGGGCAGCTTGAATTCGGCCATGGCGGCCATCGTCACCGCAGCAAAGGCCTCGTTGACCTCCCAAAGGTCCACGTCGCTCGCCTGCCAGCCCGCCTTCTTCAGCGCCTTGTCGATCGCACCGGCCGGTGCCGTGGAGAACCACTCGGGCGCCTGCGCGTGCACGGCGTGGCTGACGATGCGCGCCACGGGGGCGAGGCCCCACTGCCGCGCCGAACTCTCGCGCGCGAGCACGAGGGCAGCGGCGCCGTCGGAGATGCTCGAGGCGTTGGCGGCGGTGATCGTGCCGCCCTTGACGAAGGCGGGCTTGAGCGAGGGAATCTTGTCGAGCTTGGCCTTGAAGGGCTGCTCGTCCTGGTGCACCACCACGTCGCCCGTCTTGCCCGCAAGCGTCACCGGCGCGATCTCCCAGTCGAAGCTGCTGTCCTCGTTGGCGGCCTTGGCGCGCGTGGTCGAGGCGATGGCGAAGGCGTCCTGCGCCTCGCGCGTGAAGGCGTACTTCGTGGCACAACTCTCGGCGAACACGCCCATCGCCTTGCCACGCTCGTAGGCGTCCTCCAGGCCGTCCATCGCCATGTGGTCGAAGATCGTGGCTGCGCCATAGCGCACACCCTTGCGCGCGAACATCAGGTGCGGCGCGTTGGTCATGCTCTCCATGCCGCCGGCCACCACGGCCTCGGCGCTGCCGGCGGCCAGCATGTCGTGCCCGAACATCATCGCGCGCATGCCCGAGCCGCACATCTTGGACAGCGTCACGGCGCCCGCCGAGTCGGGCAGCCCGGCGCGGCGCATCGCCTGGCGCGCCGGCGCCTGACCCTGGCCGGCCATCAGGCAGCAGCCCATCAGCACCTCGTCGACGCGCTCGGCCGGCACGCCGGAGCGCTCGACGGCAGCGCGGATGGCCACGCCCCCGAGCTCCCAGGCGGCAAGTGCGGAGAAGTCGCCGAGCATGCCGCCGATGGGCGTGCGGGCGGCCGAGACGATGACAACGGGATCAGGCATGACAGGCTCCTGCGGGGTTCAGGGTGAGGCCGCGGTGTCGGCGGGGGCTGCGGCCAGCCGGTGCGCGAAGCGCCGGGCGGGTTCGTAGGGAAAGACATCGTGGACATGGCCCTCGCGGATACGGCGCTGGTGGCCCTGCCAGTAAGCGGCATCCAGCAGATCGGCATGGTGCTTCATGAAGACCTCGCGCACGGCCGGGTTGCCCAGCAGGAAGGGGCCGAAGGTCTCGGGGAACACATCCTTCGGGCCGACGGCGTACCAGACTTCGCCCGACATCTCGTCCTCCTCGCTGCGGGGCGGCGGCACGCGGCGGAAGTTGCAGTCGGTGATGTACTCGATCTCGTCGTAGTCGTAGAACACCACCTTGCCGTGGCGCGTGACGCCAAAGTTCTTCCATAACATGTCGCCGGGGAAGATGTTGGCTGCCACGAGGTCCTTGATGGCATTGCCGTACTCGATCACGGCGCGCTCGATCTGCGTCGGATCACGGGCCTGCGAGGCGTCCTGCAGGTGGATGTTCAGCGGGATCATGCGGCGCTCGATGTACAGGTGGCGGATCACCAGCATGTCACCGTCCTCCTCCACCATGCTCGGGCAGAAGTGGCGCAGCTCGGCCAGCAGTTCCTCGTCGAAGCGGTGGCGCGGGAAGGCCACGTTGCTGTATTCCAGCGTGTCGGCCATGCGGCCCACCCGGTCGTGCTGCTTGACCAGCAGGTACTTGCCCTTGATCTGCTCGCGCGTGGTGTCCTTCTGCGAGGGGTAGAAGTCCTTGATGACCTTGAACACGTAGGGGAAGGACGGCAGGTCGAAGACGAGCATCACCATGCCCTTGATGCCCGGGGCGATACGGAAGCGGTCGCTCGAGTGGCGCAGGTGGGCCATGAAGTCGCGGTAGAAGAGGTTCTTGCCGTGCTTCTGCAGGCCCAGCGCGCTGTACAGCTCCGCGCGCGGCTTGCGCGGCATGAGCCCGCGCAGGAACTGCACGCAGGCGCTGGGCACCTGCGTGTCGACCATGAAGTAGGCGCGGGCGAAGCTGAACACCATGAGCAGCTCGTCCTCGCTGAAGAGGGCCGCATCGATCACCAGGCGGCCGTCCTCGCCATGCAGGATCGGCAGGCACATGGGCAGCTCGGTGTAGCCGTTGATCACCTTGCCCACCAGGTAGGCGCCCTTGTTGCGGTAGAAGAGGGAGGACAGCACCTGGATCTGGAAATTGGTGCGCAGCTTCCAATCGGCCAGCGGGAGGCCCATGCGCCGCTGCATGGCCTCGATGACGGCGTCGATGTCGCGCTCCAGGTCCTCGAAGTCGCAGTCGAGCTGGAAGTTGTGGACGATGCGCACCAGCGTCTGCCGCAGCGTCTCGCGCGTGGGGTAGTAGGCGCGGAAGGTCGGTGTGGCGCCAGGCTCGTCGCTCTCGATGTACTCGGTGCTCACCGCCGGGCGCACGAAGATGAACTCGTTGCGGAAGTAGCTGCGGTCCAGCAGCTTGGAGGTGACGGAGTTGAAGAAGGTCTCGGCGAGCTCGGGCCGGTGGTGGTTCGTCAGCAGCCCGATGTAGTGCAGCTTGGCCTGCTGCCAGGTGTCGGCCGGGACGGTGTCGGCGTGAAACTCCGTGCGCAGCCGGGCCACCGCCTCGTTCACGCGACGGTCGTAGAACGCGATGCGCTCGCGCTGGGCGTGCTGCTGGGCATGCCAGTCGGCGCGCTCGAAGCGCGCCTTCGCCCCGGCGCTGGCCTCGCGAAAGAGCCGGTAGTGGCGGTCGAAGCCCTCGAGCATCACGCGCGCGATGTCGAAGGCGCGGCCGTCGGTGAGCTGGTGGGGGAACATCGGGGGGTCTTCGGGGTCAGTCGGTGGAGGCTGGCGGGCCCTCGGCGTCGGGTTCGTCCTCGAACGCGTCGGAACCCGCGCTCCGCCCATCGCCGCGCGGGTAGCGCTTGAGCGCCGCGGCGAACACCGGCACCACCGACTCGGGCCGGTCCATCGTCACCTGCAGGTCCTTCAGCAATCCGTCGCGCAGACCGTAGATCCAGCCGTGCACGGCCACCTCCTGCCCACGCGCCCAGGCATCCTGCACCACGGTGGACATGGCCACGTTGCCCACCTGCTCGATCACGTTCATCTCGCACAGGATGTCCTCCTGCACGTCCGCGGGCAGGTGGTCCAGGCGCTTCCTGTGCCGCAGGCGCACGTCGTGCACATGGCGCAGCCAGTTGTCGGCCAGCCCGATGCGCAGGCCCCGCATCGCCGCGCGCACGCCGGCGCAGCCGTAGTGGCCCACGACCATGATCACCCGCACCTTCAGGTGCTCCACCGCGAACTGGATCGTCGACAGTGCGTTCAGGTCCGAGTGCACCACCACATTGGCCACGTTGCGGTGCACGAACACCTCGCCGGGGTCCAGCCCCACGATCTCGTTGGCCGGCACCCGGCTGTCGGCGCAGCCGATCCACATGTAGCGCGGGTTCTGCTGCTGCGCCAGGCGCGTGAAGAAACCGGGGTCGCGGGCCGTGGTGGCCGCGGCCCAGTCGCGGTTGTTGCTCAGCAGCCTCTGCGGCATGACCCGTCCTTCCTCACGTCTTCCCCACCCGTCGGCCTCTCGAGGGCTCAGCGGTACTGCGCATACAGCACCCGGTCGATGACCTTTCCGCGCTTGAACGCGCTGCGCGGCTGGACGGCCTCCAGCCGCAGCCCCACCTTTTCCGCCACGCGCACCGAGCGGGCATTGCCGGCGTGGATGGGTGCAAACACGCGCGTCACGTCGGGCAGGGCAAACGCCAGCGCCAACGCCTGCGCCGCCGCCGCGGGCACCACACCCTGCCCCCAGTGGTCCGGGTGCAGCCACCAGCCCAGCTCGACGTTGCAGCGAAAGATGCCCGTTTGCGGATGCAATCCGGCGCCACCCCGGGGCACATCGTCCTGGCACAGCGCCCAGGCCATGCCCCCCTGATGCTGCCCCGTGCCGATCCACCACCGCGCATCGTCCTCGGTGTAAGGGCTCGGCCAGGCGTCGGACATCCACTGCAGGATGCGCTCGTCGTCGGCGGCACGCACGAGCGCCAGCGCGTCATCCTCGCGCCAGGCGCGCATCGACCAGCCGGGCTGGGGCAAGGCGATCGTGGGCGCGGCGTTCACATCGTCTCGGCGAACAGCTCGCGCCCGATCAGCATGCGCCGGATCTCGCTCGTGCCCGCGCCGATCTCGTAGAGCTTGGCGTCGCGCCACAGCCGCCCGAGCGGGTACTCGTTGATGTAGCCGTTGCCGCCGAAGATCTGGATGCCCTCACCCGCCATCCAGGTGGCCTTCTCCGCGCACCACAGGATCACGCTCGCGCAGTCCTTGCGCACGCGGCGCACGTGCTCGGCGCCCAGCGCATCCAGGTTCTTGCCCACGGTGTAGCAGAACGAGCGCGCCGCCTGCAGCACGGTGTAGAGGTCCGCCACCTTGCCCTGGATGAGCTGGAACTCGCCGATGCTCTGGCCGAACTGCTTGCGCTCGTGGATGTAGGGCACGACGTTGTCCATCACCGCCTGCATGATGCCGATGGGCCCCGCGGCGAGCACCGCGCGCTCGTAGTCCAGGCCGCTCATCAGCACCTTGGCGCCGCCGTTGACGGCGCCCAGCACGTTTTCGGCCGGCACCTCCACGCCCTGGAACACGAGCTCACCCGTGTGCGAGCCGCGCATGCCGAGCTTGTCGAGCTTCTGCGCGATCGAAAAGCCCTTCATCCCCTTCTCGATCAGGAAGGCCGTGACGCCGCGCGCGCCGAGCTCGGGCTCGGTCTTCGCGTACACCACGAGCGTGTCGGCGTCCGGCCCGTTGGTGATCCACATCTTCGTGCCGTCGAGCACGTAGCAGCCACCCTTGTCCACCGCGCGCAGCTTCATCGAGATCACGTCCGAGCCGGCGCCCGGCTCGCTCATCGCCAGCGCCCCCACGTGCTCGCCGCTGATGAGCTTCGGGAGGTACTTGCGGCGCTGGGCTTCCGTGCCGTTGCGCTTGATCTGGTTCACGCACAGGTTGCTGTGCGCGCCGTAGCTCAGGCCCACGCTCGCGCTCGCGCGGCTGATCTCCTCCATCGCGATCATGTGCGCGAGGTAGCCCATGCCGGCGCCGCCGTACTCCTCGGGCACCGTGATGCCGAGCACGCCGAGCTCGCCCATCTTGCGCCACAGCTCCATCGGGAACTGGTCGCTGCGGTCGATCTCGGCCGCGCGCGGAGCGATTTCGGCCTGCGCGAAGTCGCGCACCGCGTCGCGCAGCGCGTCGATGTCCGCACCGAGCTGGAAGTCGAGGCCGGGCAGGTTCATGGCGGGTCTCCGGAAGGGCTGTGCCGGATCATAGCCAGCGCCCTGAGCGGGGCCTGACGTCAGGGCTGCTGTGCCGCGCGCAGCCGCTCCTCCAGGCCGGGGTGCGTGCTCAGCCAGCCCGGCGGCTCGCCCGCTCCCTGTCGCCGCATCTCCTCGCGCATCTTTGTCCACACCCCGACCAGGACAGGCGGGTCGATGCCCGCCCGGGCCAGGCATTCCCGGGCGTGGGCATCCGCCTGGCGCTCGGCCTCGCGCGAGTGGCGCAGGAACTGCACCGATCCCACCAGGGTGGCCAGCACGGAGGAGAAGTCGGAGAACACCGTGCCGGCCACGGCCACCAGCCCGATCGATTTCATGATGTGGCTCATGGTGTGTCGGTGCACCACATGACCGATCTCGTGGCCCAGCACGGCCAGCACCTCGTCCTGCGTCAGCCGGTCAACCATCCCGTCCAGGATCACCAGCGTCCCGTTGGGCAGAGCAAAGGCGTTGAACCCCGGCTCGCTCTTCGTCCGGCGCAGCTCCAGCCGGTAGGTGCGCCCCTGCCCGCAGGCCTGCGCCATGGCCTGGAAGCGGCGCCGCAACTCCGCATCGTCGGCCGTACGGGCCGATGGCGCCAGGGCGGTCGACTCGAGGGAGGACCAGGCACGCTCGCCCACCGCCTGGTCGACCTTCAGCGGCACCAGCGGCAGGATGGCCCGGGCAGCCAGCCCGGCTCCCTGGCGGTCGATCCAGATCACGACCTCCACGAGCAGCACCAGGCAAACGAACACGGCTGGCCAGGACCGCCACAGCCGGGCCACAGGCTGCCGGGTACCCGAGCCGCGCACCAGCGCGCCGACGAAGTCCGTGAGGCCGGCACCTTCGTCCTCGAGCCACAGGGTGCCCCCGTCGGGCAGCCCCACGGGGTACGGCCCGCGCTGCCACCGCTCGGCCAGCTTCAGGGCCTGCAACCGGTGTCGCTGGACGCGGGGCAGGCCCTCGAGCGTGCCGGCGTCGGGTTCGGCTCCTCCCTCCCCGCCCAGGGCGATCACCAGATCACCGGGCTCGATCCAGGCCGAGACCGACTGCCCGACGCTGGAGCGACCGTCGAAGAAGCGCCCGCGCCGGGTCGTGGCGGTCATCTTCCTCACCACCCCAGGTCCAGGCCGAACACATCGGCCGCCGCATCGGCGGCGGCCCGATCAGCCGGGGGCGATCCCGCCTGGACGCGCAAGACCGGCAGCGGCTGGTCGCCCACCACCTCCACCGACTCGATGCGGTACCGCGCAATCGCCACCGCCGCGAAAGGCCAGTAAAGCCCGGCTGTCAGCAGCGTGAACAGGCTCTGGCCGGCGACCAGCTTCCACAGTGCCCAGCCGCGCATGTGCCCGGCAAACCCCACACGCCCCGCAAAGCGGGTGTGACCCCAGACGATCTGCTGGGTGCGTGCCGCGAAGTACGGCCACACCATGACCCACAGCAGCAGGGCCAGTCCCGCGCCCGTCAGCATGAGCTCCAGGGTCGTGGGCTGACCCGTGCCTGCCTCCGTGCCCGCGGCACGCTCGCGAAGCTGCGCGGCGGCCAGGGTGAGGATCCCCGTCAACGGCACGAGCAGGACGATCGCCAGGAAGACGCCCTTGGCATACAGCTCATAGAACTGACGGCCGGCCGGCTCGAAGGAGAAGGTCTGGTCACCGAAGCGCGCCCGGGCATGCTGCATCCGCTTGAGTTGCGCATGTGCCCAGGGCATCAGCAGGACGAGCGGCACGGACGCCCCCAACACCCACCCGTCGGTCGCCCCCAGCGCCGACATCAGCGTGCTCAGCGTCCACACCACCAGCAGCGGCACGCACACCCGATAGACCTCGCGGCGTGGCGCCTGGAAGTCGAAGCGCAGACCGCGCCAGCTGGTGTTGGCGAGCCTGAAGCGCTGTGCACCGGCAAACAGCACGGGGCCGGCGACCAGCAGCAACCCGAACATCACCAGGCCCAGCCACGCCGCAAGATCGAAGGACCAGGTCCACAGCGCCAGCAGCGCCAGCGCGAGCACCCGCCCGACCAGGATGCGCCGCGGGTCGCCGTGGTAGTCGAACCGGTCGCCCAGCAGCGAGGTGTGCTGCGCAAACCAGCGCGCCTTGCGCACCTTCGCCCAGGCCGAGTACACCCCGAGGGTCACGATCGTCAGCAGCACGTTGACCACCCAGATCCGGAAGTACTCGGCACCCTGTCCGTCGAAAGCGAGCCTGGCGCGAAACACCGGCTCGGGCAGCGAGGCGGGCGGGGGCGGCGGGGGCGGCGCCCCGCCGAGCTCGCGCTTGAGCGGGCCGTCCTCCAGTTCATCGGCCAGGCTGCGCGGGCCCTGGCGAAGCGGGGCGGGCTCGACCGTGTTGGACGACATCGGCCGGCGCGCCGGTTCAGTCCATCGGCGGCAGGGGCACGTCCTGCAGCACCGCACGCTGCGCCCGGAAATCCGGCACCACCGAGCCCACCACCTCCCAGAAGCGCGGGCTGTGGTCCATCACCCGCAGGTGGGCCAGCTCGTGCACCACCACGTAGTCGATGACGGCCAGGGCAAAGTGCACGAGACGCCAATTCAGCCGCACCGAGCCGTCCGCGCTGGCGCTGCCCCAGCGGGTGGAGGCCGAGCTCAGGCTCAGCCGCCGCACGCTCACGCCCAGCTGCTGCGCGAAGTGGGCACAGCGCTCCTCGAAGATCCGGCGTGCCTGCCGCTGCAGCCATCCCTGAACCGCCTCGCGCAGCTGGTCGGGCGTACAGCCCTGGGGCAGGCCCACATGCAGCGTCAGCCGGGGCACGCCCGGCAGGGCCTGGGCCTCGGTATGCAGCACCACTCCGCTGGTACGAGGGTCGATCACCACGATGACGGTCTCGCCCAGGAAGGGGATCGAGGTGCCATCGCGCCACTCCACGCGCGCACTCTCCAGGCGACGCGTGCGCTCCTGCTGCTCGTGCAGCTTGCGCACGATCCAGGCGGCCTTGTCGCGCAGCACGGCCTCCAGTTCGCCCGAGCCGACCCAGCGCGGCGCGCTCACCACGAGGCCCTCCGGGCCGACCATGAAGCCGATGCTGCGCCGGCGCGCACGCCGCAGCTCATAGGCGACGCGGCAACCCTGCAGCAGCACCTCATGCTGGGCGCGCGGATGCCGGAAGGCTGCCGGCGCAGGAGGCGGTGAAGCGGGCAGAGACTGCGGCTGGAGATCCCGGGTCGGGCTCGCCGTCGCCGCCCCTGCAGGCACCTCCTGAGGCGCCGCATCGGCGTGCGCCGCGACGCGTGCCTCGCCGGCGCAGGCTTCCTCCCCGAACAGCGACAGCTGGGTGGGGCTCGGATCGGCGCGGGTCGGCGGGTTCATGCAGGTGGAAGTCTAGGCGCCCGGGCCGTCCGGCGTCGAGGTGGGCGGCGGCCCCGCCAGGCCCGGGGCCGGGTAGACCTCGGGATCGATGAGGCGCATCTGGGCCTCGATCCAGCCCTCCACCTCACGCATCAGCTCCTCGGGCTCACGACCGGCGCTGGAGATCGGCGGGCCGATGCGCACCGGCACGGTACCGGGCCGCAGCAGGAAGCTGCGCCGAGGCCAGCAGCGGGCCGAGGCCACCGCGATGGGCACGATCGGCACACCGGTGGCCACCGCCAGGCGAGAGGCCCCCGCCTTGTAGGTGCCCCGCTCGCCACGCGGCGAACGCGTGCCCTCCGGGAACATGATCACCCACACGCCCTCGGCAAAGAGCCGGCGACCCTGTTCGGCCACCTTGTTCCACGCCTCGGTGCGACGGCTGCGGTCGATGTGCACCATGTCCAGCCGACCCATGGCCCAGCCGAAGAAGGGGATACGCAGCAACTCCCGCTTGAACACGTAAGCCAGCGGATGCGGCATGAGGGTGGGAAAGAAGAAGGTCTCCCAGGTCGACTGGTGCTTGGGCGCCAGCAGCACCGCCGAGGTGCTCTGCGCGGCGGTGGGCACATGTTCCAGGCCGCGCACGTCGGCTACCACGCCGCAGATCACCCGCGCGCCCCAGATCGAGGCACGCAGCCACACCACCGCCAGCCAGTACAGGCGCGGGCCGCGCCAGGCGATGGACGCCAGCAGGACCACGACCGCCCAGGGCACGACGGTGACGACCAGAAACACCACGTAAGCCAGCGAGCGCATGGCACAGGCCAGCCAGAACAGTCCGCGCGGCGGACCGGCAAGGTTGCGGCCAGGCTCGAGGCTCACGGGGCTCACGGGGCTCACGCGGGTGCCGCTACGGCGGGCGCGGGCTCGCCGCGAAGCAGGTACTCCGCCAGGGCCCCGAGATCGCGGTGCACACGGGTGCCTGGCGCCTGGCGCAGGATGGCCTGCAACTGCAGCTCGTCCAGGTTGGCGGCGCGGCCGCTGAGCACCAGGTGCGGCTCGCAGCCTGCCTCGCACGCGGCCAGCATGTCGCGCAGCGAGTCGCTGACCATCGGCACCTCGGCCAGACCGATGCCGTAGCGCCCGGCGATGTCGCGCAACATGCCCGGCCGGGGCTTGCGGCATTCGCATCCTTCCTCGGGCGTGTGGGGGCAGAAGAACACGGCGTCAATGCGGCCGCCAGCGCGCTGCGCGAGCTTGATCATGTGCGCGTGCACGGCGTTCACCGAGGCCATGTCGATCATGCCGCGCCCGATGCCGGACTGGTTGGTGGCCACCACCGCATGCCAGCCGGCCTGGTTCAGCCGAGCCACCGCGTCCAGCGAACCCCGGATGGGGATCCACTCCTCGGGCGACTTGACGTGGTCGTCGCGGTACTCGTTGAGGATGCCATCGCGGCCGAGGATGACGAGCTTCACGCGGCACCTGCCTTCAGCTGGCCAGTCGTGACAGGTCGGCCACCTGGTTCATCGCCGCGTGCAGCGCACGCAGCAGCGCCAGGCGGTTGGCGCGCAGGGCCGGGTCCTCGGCATTGACCATCACGGCGTCGAAGAATGCGTCCACCGGCGTCTTCAGCGCCGCCAGCGCCTGCAGCGACGCGGTGAGGTCGCCACCTTCCAGCGCCGCACGCGCCTGCGGCTCGACCGCCCCGAGCGCAGCCCACAGGGCCTGCTCGGCCGGCTCCACCAGACGCGCTGCGTCCACCTCGGTGCGGGGCGCGTCGTCGGACTTGCGCAGGATGTTGCCCACCCGCTTGTTGGCCGCCGCCAGGGCCGGCGCCTGCGGCAGCCCGGAGAAGGCCCGCACGGCCGCCAACCGCGCCGGCAGTCCGGCCCAGGTGTCGGGGCGCAGCGCCAGCACGGCATCGACCTCGTGCGCGCTGGCGCCCTGCTCGCGCAGCCAGCCGGCCAGGCGCTCGTCCAGGAAGCGCAGCACCTCGGCCTGCGCCGCGCCGTGTCCCGGGCCGAAGGCCCGGAAGGCGAGCTCCACGAGACCGGGCACGGACAGCGGCAGCGCGCGCTCCACGAGCATGCGCACCACCCCCAGCGCATGGCGACGCAGGGCGAAGGGATCCTTGTCGCCCGTGGGCAACTGGCCGATGCCGAAGAGGCCAGCCAGCGTCTCGAGCTTGTCGGCCAGGGCCACGACCAGGCCCACCTCCCCGCGAGGCAGTTCGTCGCCAGCAAAGCGGGGCTTGTAGTGGTCCTCGATGGCCTGGGCAATCGGCTCGCGCAGGCCGTCGTGGCGCGCGTAGTACGCACCCATGATGCCCTGCAGCTCGGGGAACTCCCCGACCATGTCGGTCAACAGGTCGGCCTTGGCCAGCGTGGCCGCCTCGTCGGCCAGGTCGGCCAGGGCCAGGCCGCCGAGGCGCATGCCGATGTCGCGGGCGATGGTCCGCACACGCTCCACGCGCTCGCCCTGGGTGCCGAGCTTGCCGTGGTAGACCACCTTCGCGAGTCCCGGCACGCGCGAGGCCAGGGTGCGCTTGCGGTCCTGGTCGAAGAAGAAGCGCGCGTCGGCCAGGCGCGGACGCACCACGCGCTCGTTGCCTTCGATCACGCGCGAGGGGTCTGCCGGGCGGATGTTGGAGACGACGAGAAAGTGCTCGGTCAGGCGCCCGGCCGCGTCCAGCAGCGGAAAGTACTTCTGGTTGGCCTTCATCGTGAGGATGAGGCACTCCTGGGGCACGGCCAGGAACTCCGGCTCGAAGCGGCAGGCCAGCACGTTCGGGCGCTCCACCAGCGCCGTCACCTCGTCGAGCAGCGCGTCGTCCTCGATGGGCCGCAGGCCCAGTCCGGAGGCGGCCTGCTGCAGCTGGCGCTGGATCTCCGCACGGCGCGCGTCGAAGGAGGCGATCACCGCGCCGGCCTCGAGCAGCCGGGCCTCGTAGGCGCCGGCCTCGGCGATCTCGATGGGGTCCGCCGGCGCCTCGAATCGGTGGCCGCGCGTGTGTCGCCCAGCCTGCAGGCCCAGCGCCGACACCGGCACCACTTCCGCCCCGTGCAGGGCCATGAGTCCATGGGCCGGACGCACAAAATTCACGCTCGTCCAGCCGTCGCCGAGCTGGTACTGCATCACCTTGGGAATCGGCAGGCGCGCCAGTGCCTCGTCCAGCGCGCGCTGCAGCCCCGCGGCCAGCGTGACGCCGGGCTGCACTGCATCCAGGAACAATGCCTCGGCCTTGCCGTCCATGGCGCGGCGCAATTGCGAGGCCTGCGCGGGGTCCGCGCCCAGTGCGGCGAGCTTCTTCAGCAGCGCCGGCGTGGGCAAGCCGTCAGGTGCCAGCCCCACCGCCACCGGCATGAGCTTGTGCGACACCGGCCTATCAGGCGCCACGGGGCGCACCGCCTGCACGAGCGCGGCCAGCCGGCGCGGCGTGGCGAAGGTGCGCAGCTCGCAGCCGGGGGAGGCCAGCCCCTGCGCCAGCAGGCTGTCCAGCAGCGCCTGCCCGAAGGCGCCTCCCAGCTTCTTCAGCGCCTTGGGCGGCAGCTCCTCGACCAGGAGCTCCACCAGGAGGCTGGGGGCGGACTCGGCAGCGGGCCGGTTCACAGCGCCCCCTTGGGCTCGGCGCGCGCAGCGGCCTGCGCGCGCTGCGCGAGCGCGGCTTGCGCCCAGGGCTCGGGCGCCATCGGGAAGCCGAGCCGCGCGCGGCTGTCCACGTAGCTCTGCGCCACGGCGCGCGCCAGGTTGCGGATGCGGCCGATGTAGGCAGCGCGCTCAGTCACACTGATGGCGCCGCGGGCATCCAGCAGGTTGAAGGAGTGCGCGGCCTTGAGCACCTGCTCGTAGGCCGGCAACGCAAGCTGCTGCGCCATCAGCGCCTGCGCCGTCTTCTCGTGGGCCGCGAAGGCCCCGAGCAGGAACTCCACATCGCTGTGCTCGAAGTTGTAGGTGCTCTGCTCGACCTCGTTCTGGTGGTACACGTCGCGGTAGCTCAGGCCCTCGGTCCACTTCAGGTCGTAGACGTTGTCCACGCCCTGCAGGTACATCGCCAGGCGCTCCAGGCCGTAGGTAATCTCACCGGTGATCGGCTTGCAGTCGATGCCGCCGACTTGCTGGAAGTAGGTGAATTGCGTCACCTCCATGCCGTTGAGCCACACCTCCCAGCCCAGGCCCCAGGCGCCCAGCGTGGGGTTCTCCCAGTCGTCCTCGACGAAGCGCACGTCGTTGGCGCGCAGGTCGAAGCCAAGCGCCTTCAGGCTGCCCAGGTACAGCTCCAAGATGTCCTTCGGGGCGGGCTTGAGCACGACCTGGTACTGGTAGTAGTGCTGCAGGCGGTTGGGGTTGTCGCCGTAGCGGCCGTCCTTGGGGCGGCGGCTGGGCTGCACGTACGCCGCCTTCCAGGGCTCGGGGCCGAGTGCGCGCAGGAACGTGGCCGTGTGGCTCGTGCCGGCGCCCACCTCCATGTCGTAGGGTTGCAGCAGCGCGCAGCCCTGGGCGGCCCAGTACGACTGCAGCGTGAGGATGATCTGCTGGAAGCTCAGCATGGAGGCCCGGGGTCCGTCCGAAAGGACAAACCCATCATTTTACGGGGCGCTGCCGACAGCAGGCACGCGCCGCCGCCGGCCAGCGGCAGCGGCCACCACCAGCGCGGCCAGCAGGCCCGGCGGCCATAGGCCGGCGCGGGCGGCCCACGCAGCGTAGGGCGTCACGCCCGTGCGACCCTCGACCTCGCCATTCAGGATGCCGCGGGTGAAGGGGGGCAGCTGCGCCGCCACCCGCCCGCGGTGGTCGACGATGGCCGTCATGCCGGTGTTGGTCGCGCGCAGCATCGGGCGCTGGAGCTCCAGCGTGCGCATGCGGGTGATGTGCAGGTGCTGCGGCAGCGCCACGGTGTGCCCGAACCAGGCGATGTTGCTCACGTTGACGAGGATCGTGGGCGCGGCGGCAGGGTCGGCAAAGCGCGCGGCCAGCTCCTCGCCGAAGAGGTCCTCGTAGCAGATGTTCGGCGCCAGGCGCTGCCCCAGGGCCTCGAAGGACGCTGCGGCCAGCGGCCCGCGCGCGAAGTCTCCCAGCGGGATGCTCATCATCTCGGTAAACCAGCGAAAGCCCGTGGGGATGAACTCGCCGAAAGGCACCAGGTGGTGCTTGTCGTAACGGTACGGCGCCCCGGCCCCCAGGCCCATCACCGAGTTCGTGTAGCCGGTGTCGTAGTCACCCAGCGGCAGCCCGATCAGCGCGGCGCGACCCTCGCCCGGGAAGCGTGCCTGCACGCCAGCCCACCAGTGCGGAGCCAGGCCCTGCAGCTGCCCCGGCAGCAAGGGCAGCGCCGTCTCGGGAGCCACCACGAGCGGCCCGCGCGCGTCCTGCAGGTCCGTCTGCAGCGCCTGCAGCAGGCTGGGCAGCCGCGCGGCGGAGAACTTCTCGTCCTGCTCCACGTTGGTCTGCAGCAGCGACACGCCGATGCGGCCGGCTGCCGAGGTGAACTCCGGCACCCCCGGCAGGGCGGGGGCCAGGAGCACCGCAGCGGCCACCCCCGCCGGCCAGGCGCCGGGCAGCCGGCCCGCGGGCCGGCCGGGCGTGCCGAGCAGCGCCGCGCAACCCGCCACCACCGCCCCGATTCCGTAGACACCCACCCAGGGCGCCAGGGCCGCGAGCGGGGCATCGACCAAGGCATAGCCGCTGGCCACCCACGGGAACCCGGTGAAGAGCACGCCCCGGGCGAGCTCGGCCAGCAGCCACAAGGCGGCAAACAGCAGTGCATCGCCCCACACCCCGCCCAGGCGCCACCGTGCCCACGCCGCACAGGCCGCGGCCAGGTACAGCGACAGTGCCATCGACAGCACCAGCACGGCTGCCCCCGCCATCCAGGCCGGCAGGTTGCCGTAGCGGTGCAGGCTCACGAAGAGCCACCACACGCCGGCCACGAGCCAGCCGGTGCCGAAGGCCAGGCCGAGCACCGCCGCGCGGGCCGGCCGGGCACCCTGCAGCGCGCGCACGAGAACGGCCACCGCCAGCACGGGCAGCACCCAGGCGGGCGCCGGGTGCTCGAAGGCCACCGTCTGCAGCGCGCCGGCCAGGGCCATCAGCACTGGCATCAGCGCCGGCATCAGCATCCCGGCCGGCCCCGAGCCCCGGTCAATCAGGCGCCCCGGCGGCAGACGCTTGCGCCGGCGCGCCCGCACGCCCGGCCCGCGTGACGCGGAACCAGCGCACGGCCCCGCCGCGCGTGAGCATCACGGTGAACAGCAGCCCGCCCACCTCGACCGACTCGCCGCGCCGGGGCACGCGGCCCAGCCCGTCGGCCACCAGCCCGCCGATGGTGTCGAAGTCCCCATCGGCCAGCGCCACGCCGAAGGCCTGGTTCACCGCGGGCACGGCGGCATCGCCGGCCACGCGGTGCGAGCCGTCAGCCAGCGTGTAGATGCCGCTGTCGCCATCGGCCTCGTCGAACTCGTCTTCGATCTCGCCGACGATCTCCTCCAGAACGTCCTCGATCGTGATGAGTCCGGCGGTGTTGCCGAACTCGTCGATGACGATCGCCAGGTGGTTGCGGTTGGAGCGGAAATCGCGCAGCAGCTCGTTCAGACGCTTGCTCTCGGGCACGAATACGGCCGGACGCAGCAGGGTTCGCAGGTTCAGCTCCGGGGCGCGCTGCAGCTTCAGCAGGTCCTTGGCCATGAGGATGCCGATGATGTTGTCGCGCGCGCCGTCATGCACCGGAAACCGGGAGTGGCCGGTCTCGATCACGAGCCCGAGCAGTTCCTCGTAGGGCGCATGGATGTCCAGCAGGTCCATCCTCGGGGCGGCCACCATCACATCGCCGGCGGTCATGTCGGCCATGCGCAGCACGCCCTCGAGCATCGCCCGCGACTCCGGCTCGATGAGTTCGCGGTGCTCGGCGTCGGCCAGGATGGAGATCAGCTCCGAGCGCGAATCGGGGCCCGGGGAGATGAACTCCACCACCCGCTCCAGGAGCGAGCGGCGGTCCGCCGCGCGCTCG
>JBMOGN010000016.1:0-28810 GCA_049318345.1 Rubrivivax sp.
CCCCCCCCCCCCCCCCCCCCCGCACCCCTCGCCTGCCATGCCACCCGTCCACGACACCGCTCGCGCCTTCATGCCCTACCCCGACGCGCCCGTGCCGCACGCGGCCACGGGCCCGCTGTCGGGCCTGCGATTCGGCGTGAAGGATCTCTTCGACGTCGCCGGCTACCCCACCAGCGGCGGGCAGCCGATGCTGCTGGCGATGTCGGGCATCAAGTCCGCCACCGCCCCCACCGTGCAGCGCCTGCTCGATGCCGGGGCCGTCTTCGGCGGCAAGACGATCACCGACGAGCTCGCCTTCTCGATGAACGGCAGCAACGCCCACTTCGGCGCACCGATCAACGGCGGCGCGCCCGATCGCATCAGCGGCGGCTCCTCCTCGGGCTCGGCCTCGGCGGTGTCCAACCGCCTCGTGGACTTCGCCCTGGGCACCGACACCGGCGGCTCGGTACGCGCCCCGGCCAGCCACTGCGGCCTGGTGGGCCTGCGCCCCACGCACGGCCGCGTGAGCCTGGCGGGCTGTCTGGACCTCTCGCCGAGCTTCGACACCTGCGGCTGGTTCACGCGCGAGGTGCCCACCTTCGCACGCGTGGCCGAGGTGCTGCTCGGGTCCGATCCGAGCCCGCTGCCCGAGACGGTGCGGCTGCTCGCGCCCACCGATGTGTGGGCGCTGGCCGTGCCCGAGGCGCGGCCTTCGCTGGACCAGGCCAGCGCGCGTGTGCAGGCCGCGCTTGGCGCGGCGCAGCCGGTGCAGGTGGTGCTGGAGAGCTTCGAGACGATGTACTGGGCCTTCCGGCGCATCCAGGGCCACGAGGCCTGGATGACCGATGGCGGGCTGATCCGCCGGCTGCAGCCGCCGCTGGGCCCCGGCGTGGCCGAGCGCTTTGCGTGGTCGAGCCAGCTCACCGACGAGCAGGTGGCGCAGGCCCGGGAATTCCGCGACCGCTTTCGCACCCACCTGGCCGCGATCCTGGGCGCCGACGGCGTGCTCGTGCTGCCCACCATGCCCGACATCGCCCCGCTGCGCAGCGAGCCCGAGTCAGCGCTGGAGGACTACCGCAACCGCGCCATCCACATGCTGTGCCTCGCCGGCCTGGCGGGCTTCCCGCAGCTGTCGCTGCCGCTGGCCGGGCGCCACGGCGCGCCGCTCGGGATCTCGCTGCTCGGGCCGGCGGGCTCGGACGCGAGCCTCGTGCGGCTGGCGCTGCAGGTCGTGCGCGGGGCCTGAGGTGTCAGCCCGGCGGCGTGACCCACACCGCCTCGGGCAACTCGGCGAATTCGCAGTCGACCTGCGCCGCGCCGCGCTCCAGCACCACGAAGTCGCCGGCATCCAGCGCAATCAGCCCGTGGTGCCAGGTGCCCGCGTGCAGCGTGTAGCCGCAGCGCCCGTCAGCCAGGAAGGCCGCCAGCGTGCCCGGC
The DNA here is from genome assembly GCA_049318345.1 of Rubrivivax sp. Taxonomy (GTDB): domain Bacteria; phylum Pseudomonadota; class Gammaproteobacteria; order Burkholderiales; family Burkholderiaceae_C; genus Rubrivivax. Next base: position 1,417 of record JBMOGN010000016.1, read on the forward strand.
TCGGGCGCGTGCGCGCCCAGCGCCACGAGCACGACGCTGCGCGCGCCGGCCAGCGGGATGAAGCTCTGGCTGCCCAGGCGGTGGCGCTCGAGCGTGCGCCAGGGGCCGGGCGCGTCCTGCGCCTGCGCCCGGAAGACGGCCAGCGTCGGGGCGCCACCTTCGTCGAGCAGCCTCAGCCCGTCGCCGGCCTCCAGGCGCAGGCTCGTGCCGGCGTTGATGGGCCGGCCCGCGGCCTGCCCGCCGCACACGAGCCGCCCGTAGGGCGCGAAGGCCTCGGCCGTGAGGGGCTGCAAGCTCAGTCGCATCGGGTCGTCACCCCCTGCCACACCTCGGGCCACACTTCAGGCCACGCCGGCGCGCGCGAGCATCGCGTGCAGCAGCACGTCCGCGCCGGCGGCCAGGTGCTCGGGCCGTGCGTCCTCGATCTCGTTGTGCGAGATGCCGTCCTTGCAGGGCACGAAGATCATGGCCGCCGGGGCCGTGCGCGCCACGTACACGGCGTCGTGGCCGGCGCCGCTGACGATGTCCTGGTGCGAGTGGCCCCCGCGCACCGCCCCCTCGCGCACGAGCGCGGCGAGCGACGCGTCGAAGGCCGTGGGCGTGTACTCCACCACCTGCTGCACCTCGATCTCGATGCCCGGGCGCTGCAGCGCAGCGGCGGCTTCGCGCAGCCGGGCGTCCATGCGCGCCAGGGCGGCTGCATCGGCGTGCCGAAAGTCCACCGTGAAGCGCACGCGCCCCGGGATCACGTTGCGCGAGTTGGGAAACACCTGCACCTGGCCCACGGTGCCGCGGCCGTCGGGCTGCTCGTCCATCGCGATGGCCACCACGCGCTGCATCAGGGCAGCGGCTGGCTGCAGCGCGTCGCGCCGCAGCCGCATCGGCGTGGGCCCGGCGTGCGCCTCCATGCCCTGCACCGTCACGTCGTACCAGCGCTGGCCGAGCGCGCCGGTGACCACGCCGATGGTCACGCCCGCGTCCTCCAGCACCGGCCCTTGCTCGATGTGGGCCTCGAAATAGGCCGCAAAGCGCGGGGCCCCGTCGGCGATCGCTGCGGGCGCGAAGCCGGCACAGCCGATGGCGGCGAGTGCCTCGCGCACGCTCGTGCCCTCGGTGTCGCGCGCGCCCAGCGCGTGCTCGAGCGTGAAGGCTCCCGCGTACACGCCCGAGCCCATCATCACGGGCACGAAGCGCGAGCCCTCCTCGTTGGTCCACACGCACACCTCCAGCGGCGCGCGCGTGCGCAGGCCCGCATCGTTGAGCGTGTGCAGCACCTCCAGGCCCGCCAGCACGCCGTAGTTGCCGTCGAAGCGCCCGCCCGTGGGCTGGGTGTCGATGTGGCTGCCGGTGGCCACGGCCGGCAGCGAGTCGTCGGCGCCCGCGCGGCGCGCAAAGAGGTTGCCGATCGCATCCACCCGCAGCGTGCAGCCGAGCTCGCGCGCCCAGGCCATGAACTGCTCACGGCCCTGGCGGTCGAGCTCGGTCAGCGCCAGGCGGCACACGCCCCCGCGCGGCGTGGCGCCGATGCGCGCCAGCGTCATGAGGCGCTGCCACAGGCGCTGCGCATCGACATGCAGGGGAAGCGCCGGGTTGGCGGGCAAGGCAGCGGGTTCGGCGAGTCGGTCCATGGCAGCACGCGGTCGGCGTTGGGGTCGTGGGATCGAGGGGAGCCATTGTGAACGCGCGCGCCCCCACCGCCACCGACCGCGTCTACGAGGGCATCTACCGAGCCATCGTCGAGCACCGTCTGGCGCCGGGCACGCGGCTGCGCGAGGAGGAACTGGCCGAGTCGTTCTCGGTGTCGCGCACCGTGGTGCGCCAGGCCCTGCAGCGCCTGGCGCAGGACCAGATCGTCGAGCTGCGTCACAACCGCGGCGCGCAGGTGCCCGCCCCGGGCATCGAGGATGCCGCGCCCGTCTTCGATGCGCGGCGCGTGGTGGAGTGCGAGATCGCGCGGCGCCTGGGCGGGCGGCTGCAGCCGGCCCAGCTGGCCGAGTTGCAGGCCCTGGTGGAGGCCGAGGCCGCGGCCGAGGCGCGTGGCGACAGCGCCGCGGCCATCGGCCACTCCGGGGAGTTCCACCGCACGCTGGCGCGGCTGGCCGGCAACCCGGTGTTCGTCAAGCTGCTGGACGAGCTGCTGCCCACCACCTCGCTGCTGATGGCCCTGTACAAGCCGCCCGGGCGGCCCGCCTGCCAGGCGCACCGGCACGAGGAGATGCTGGCCGCGCTGCGCGAGGCCGGCAGCGCGGGCAGCGCCGCGGAGATGCGCCGCCATCTGGATGAGCTGGAGCGCTGCCTCACGCCGCAGCCGGCGGCGGGCGCACCGCTGCGCGATGTGTTCGCGGCCTACCGCGCGCCCGACCCCACCTTGCGGCCGGGCGCTCGAGCCCGCGTCAGCGCGGCCCGCTAGCGCCCGCCCGCTGCCGGGCCAGCTCCACGAACCACGGCACGCTGGCCGCGTTGGCCATCGCATCGGGGTTGAGCACGCGCGCCGGGTCCGCGCCCAGCAGCAGCTTCTTCACCGGCAGCTCCATCTTCTTGCCCGACAGCGTGCGCGGGATGGCGCTGACCTGAAAGACTTCGCTGGGCACATGCCGGGGCGACAGCGCCTGCTTGATGGCGCCGCGCAGCCGCTGCTGCAGCGCAGGGTCGAGCAACAGGCCTTCGCGCAGCACCACGAACAGCGGCATCCAGCTCTCGCGGCCCAGGTATTCCAGGTCCACCACCAGGCTGTCGAGCACCTCGGGCTGCTCCTCCACCACGCGGTAGAGCTCGGCCGTGCCCATGCGCACGCCGTGGCGGTTGATGGTGGCGTCGCTGCGGCCGTAGATGATCGAGCCGCACGCGCCCGAGGCCTCCCCGCCCAGGCCCGGCACGCCCGCCGGCACGATGCGGATCCAGTCGCCATGGCGCCACACGCCCGGGTACATGTCGAAGTAGCTGTCGCGCAGGCGCCGGTCGCCCTCGTCGTTCCAGAAACGCAGCGGCATGGAGGGCATGGGCCGCGTGCACACGAGCTCGCCCACCTCGTCGAGCACCGCCTCGCCGCGCTCGTTCCAGGCCTGCACCGAGGCTCCGAGCCAGCGGCACTGCATCTGCCCGCGCACCTGCGGCAGCGTCACGTTGCCGCCGACGAAGGCGCCGGCGAAGTCGGTGCCGCCGGAGATGGAGTCGATCCACACGGGCCGTCCGTCCACCTGCGGGCAGCGCGCCCAGATCCAGTCGTGGCAGGCCTCGGACAGCGGCGAGCCGGTGGAACCCACGGCGCGCAGCGCCGACAGGTCGGCCACCTCCATCGGCCGCACATCGGCCTTCAGGCAACTCGCGTAGAAGGCCGCGCCGGCGCCGAAGAAGGTGGCACGCGCCAGCCCGGCGAAGCGCCACAGCGTGCCCCAGTCGGGCGCGGCCGCCGGCCCGCCCGGGCTGCCGTCGAAGATGCAGCAGGTGGTGCCGCCCAGCAGCCCGAGCACCTGGCCGTTCCACATGATCCAGCCCGTGGTGCTGAACCAGTGGAAGCGGTCGCCCGTCTCCACCGTGGGGCCCAGGTCGTTGTGCAGGCTGCTCTTGCAGGCTTCCAGCAGGATGCCGCCGTGGCCGTGCACGATGGGCTTGGGCAGGCCCGTGGTGCCGCTGGAGTAGACGATCCACAGCGGGTGGTCGAAGGGCAGCCACTCGGGCTCGAAGCCGGCCTCGTGATCGACGCCGGGCTCGGGGCCGTGCTCGAGCAGCTCGTCCAGGCGCTCCCCGCGCACCGCGTGCTGCACGCTGGGCAGGCCGGCCAGCAGCGTGTCCACGTGCGCCCGGCGGTCGTGCTCCACGTCGGCCCAGCGGCAGCGGTCCACCGCCAGCAGCACCTTGGGCTCGATCTGGCGGAAGCGGTCGAGCACCGCTACCGGGCCCATGTCGGGCGAGCAGATGCTCCACACGGCGCCGAGGCTGGCCACCGCGTAGAAGGCCGCCGCGGTCTGCGGCGTGTGGGGCAGCACCGCGCAGACGCGGTCGCCGCGCTGCACGCCCATCGCGCGCAGCGCCGCGGCGAAGTTGGCCACCTGGCGGCGGAGCTGCCGCCAGCCCACCTCGCGCAGCCGGCCCTGCGCCAGCAGCGCCTCGTCGGCGAAGACGATGGCCGGGTGGCCGGCCGCCTCGGCCGCATCGACGTGGCGCAGCATCTGGCGCGCAAGGTTCACCTGCGCGCCCGGAAACCACTGCGCCCCGGGCATGGCGTCCCGGGCCAGCACGCGCGCGTGCGGCGTGGGCGACTGCAGCGCGAAGTGGTCCCAGATGGACTGCCAGAAGGCCTCGGTGTCGGTGACCGACCACTCCCACATCGCGTCGTAGCTGGCAAAGTGCAGCCCGCGCTCACGCTCCAGCCAGCGCTGGTAGCGGCTGATGCGGGCTTCGGGCCTTGTTGGGGTGGTCGTCACGGGCGGTCCTCCATGTCCACGAAGCGCCAGACATCCTTCATGAAGGGGTGCGCCCAGTAGTTGCGGGTCCAGGGCTGCACGAGCAGGTTGGTGATGCTGTGGGCATGCACCTTGTAGGGCATGTAGGCGGTGAGCATGTCCTTGGCCTGGCGCATCACCTCGTCGCGCTCGGGGCCGTCGGGCAGGCGCATCTGGCGCTCGAACAGGCGGTCGTAGGCGGGCAGCGCAAAGCGCGCGTCGTTGGACTCGCTCGCATTGGGCCCGTAGCCCAGGCCCAGGAAGAAGCCGCCGTCGGGCGAGCCCGCGCTCCAGCCGTAGCCCCACATCATGAGGGTGCCCGCGCGGCTCTTCTTCAGCAGCTCGGGCCAGGTCGAGACCTCGAACTCGATGCGCACGCCGATGCGGCTCATCGAGCGCTTCCAGAGTTCCGAGCTCAGCCGGGCGCGCTGGCCGCCGGCGCTGGCCATGCGCAGCACGAGCGGGCGGCCGTCGGGCTGCTCGCGCCAGCCGTCGCCGTTGCGGTCCACGTAGCCATGCAGGTCCAGCAGCGCCTGGGCGCGCGCCGGGTCGTGCGTGCTCATCTCGCTGCGGTAGGCCGGGTCGTAGCCCGAGGTGAAGGGCGAGACGAGCGACTGCGCCAGGATCCCCTGCCCGCCCATGACGCGCTGCACGTAGGCCGCGGCGTCGAAGGCCAGGGCGATGGCGCGCCGCAGCGCCACCTTCTGCGGCGTGTATCCGCCCACCACGGGGTCGCCCATGTAGAAGTAGCTCATCTGCATGAACGGGTCCAGCGTGCGCTGCAGCGTCACCCCCTTCTTCTGCAGGAAGGGCGCCAGGCGGCCCTCGGGCGCGGCCAGTTGGGCGAAGTCCGAGGGAACGGCCAGCCAGTGGTAGGTGCCGTCCACGAAGGACAGCCAGCGCGGCTGCGCCGCCTCCACCACGTCCAGCACGATCTCGTCGACCAGCGGCAGCGCACGGCCGGCCAGCCGCGCGGCGATGCCGCGCGCCACCTCCTCGTCGGCCGGCGTGCCGTGGTAGGGCTCGCCGCGGTAGGTGGGCGAGCGCTCCAGCACGATCTGCGAGGCCCGGCGCCAGCTCTTCATGCGGAAGGCGCCCGTGCCCACCGGGTGGTCGCCGATCTCGCGCGGGCCGTAGTGCTCCACCACCTCGCGCGCCACCGCGCCGCACAGGCCCGGGTCGGCCAGCACGTAGACGAAGCGCGGGTTGGCGTCGCCCAGCACGATGCGAAAGGTGTGGCGGTCCAGCGTGCGCACGCCCTCGACCTCGGTGTCGTAGTCGAAGGGCCGGCGCGACTTCAGCGCCGCCTCGCGCAGCGCGGCCAGGCCGGGCAGCTTCGCGTTCTCGAAGAGGTAGAGGTCGCCGGAGTTGTACTGCGGGTCGTAGAAGCGCTTGATCGAGTAGACGTAGTCCTGCGCCACGAGTTCGCGCCGGCGGCCCTTGAAGGCGGGGTCGTCGGCAAAGTAGATGCCCGGGCGGATGCGCACGGTGATCGTGCGCCCGTCGGCCGAGACCTCGGGCAGCGCCGCGGCCGTGCAGGGCACCAGGCGCACCGGGCGCGCGAGGTAGTCGTAGCTGAGCGGCGCCTCCAGGATGTTGGCCAGGATGGTGACCGTGTTGGCGTCGCTGTTGGTCTGCGGCGGGTCGAAGCTCGTCTCGGCGCTGACCAGCGGCAGGCGCAGCACCTTGCGCGCCGCAGATGCAGGCGGCGCCGCCCGTGCGGCTTGTGCATCAGGTGCCGCCGCGCCGGCCAGCGCCGCAGCCGCGGCGGCTCCCTGCAGCAGGCGGCGGCGCTTCATCGCGGCAGACGGGCTACGGGAGGCGGACTACTTCGCCGGGCGCCGGCTGTCGTCGATGTCCACCATGTGCCACCACTCCTGCCAGAACAGCGGCCGGCGGTAGCCCGCGAGCCAGGGGTGGACGATGTCGTTGGTGAAACGGTGCACGGTGGTCTTGTAGGGCATGTAGGCCGTGGCGATGAGCTTGGCCTGGCGGAAGAGCTCCTCGCGCTCGGGGCCGTCGGGGATGATCTGCATGCGCTGGTAGATGCGGTCGAACTCCGCGTTCTTGAAGCGCGCAAGGTTCTGGCTGCCGGCCTGCGGCCCGTACAGCCGCGCCAGGGCGCTCTGGCCGTCGGCGCCCGCCGCCGACGAGCCCAGCGTCCACAGCATCAGCTTGCCCGCGCGCGCGGCCTTGAGCTGCTCGGGCCACTTGCCGGAGAAGAACTTCACGCGGATGCCGATGCGCTCCATGTTCTTCTTCCACAGCTCGTCGAACTGCCGGCTGAGCTGGTCGGGCTGCGTGGCCACCTCCAGCACGAGCGGCTTGCCGTCGGGCTGCTCGCGCCAGCCGTCGCCGTTGCGGTCCACGTAGCCGTGCAGGTCCAGCAGCGCCTTGGCGCGCGCCGGGTCGTAGTCGCCGTTCTCGCTCTTGAAGGCCGCGTCGTAGCCGGTGGTGTGCGGCACGATCATCGACTGCGCGGGCACGGCCTGGCTGCGCCGGATGACGCGGATCTCGCGCTCCACGTCCATGGCCAGGGCAATGGCGCGGCGCAGCGCCACGCGCGCCGGGGTGTAGCCGCCCACCACCGGGTCGTCCATGTTGAAGTAGGTGAAAGCCGAGTCGGGGTTCAGCGCGCGATAGCCCTGGATGCCCTGCCTGGTCAGGTTGGGCGCCACGCGGCCGTTGGGCATGGCCTGGTTGACGAATTCCGCGGGCACGTTGAGGAAATCGATCTCCCGGTTCAGGAAGGCCAGCCAGCGCGGCTGCGACTCCTCGATGATGGAGATCTCCACGCGGTCGATCATCGGCAGGCGTCGGCCCTTCATGCGCGCGAGGATCGCCTGGCCCTGGGCGTCATCGGCCGCGGGCTCGGCGTCATAGCGCACCTCGCGGTAGGTGGGGTTGCGCTCCAGCGCGATGAGCGAGCTGCGCCGCCACTGCGCGAGGCGAAAGGGCCCCGTGCCCACCGGGTGCGCGGGGATCGCGTCGCCGTACTTCTCCACCACCTCGCGCGCCACCGCGCCGAAGAGGTCGTGCGCGGCCAGGTTCTCGATGAAGCGCGGGCGCGGCTCCTCGAGTCTGAACTGGATCGTGTGGCGGTCCAGCGCGCGGATGCCCTCGATCTCGGTGTCGTAGTCGAAGGGCTTCTTCTCCTTGAGGGCGCGCTCGCGCAGCGCCGCCAGCCCCAGGTACTTCTGGTCGAGCACGCCGGCCACCACGGGGCTCTTGTTGGCCGGGTCGGCGAAACGCTTGTAGGCGTAGACGAAGTCCTGCGCCGTCACCTCGCGCGGCTTACCGCCGAAGGCCGGGTCGTCCTGGAAGAAGATGCCCGGGCGGATCTTCACGGTCCACGTGCGGAAGTCCTCGGAGTGCTCAGGCATGCCCTCGGCGATGACCGGGCGGAACTTCACCGGGCGCGCGAGGTGGTCGTAGGTGTACAGGCTCTCGAAGATGTGGGCGGTGACGATGCGCGAGTACAGGTCGACGATGCGCGCGGGGTCGAAGCCGGTCTCGGCCACCGGGAAGGCGTAGCGCAGCACCTTCCTGCCGGCCGCCTCGCGGGCGGGCGTGGCGGCGGGAGCCGCTGAAGGCGCAGGGGCCGAAGCCGAAGCCGAGGACGCAGGGGCCGAGGCGACGGCCTGCGCAGCCGGGGCCCACAGGGCTGGCGCCAGGGCGGCGGCCCACAGCGCCGCAGCCAGCCCGGCGCGCCTGGCCAACAGGGGTGTGCTCGTGTTCATGGGCGGCAAGGGTACGCGAGGCGGCAGCCGCTCACCGCGCGCGTCGTGCCTGCGCCGCCGGGTCGATGTCCACGTACTTCCAGAACAGGCCCCGGAAGTGGCTCGCGTGGTAGCCGATCACCCAGGGGTGGGCGAGGTCGGTGGAGAAGCGGTGCGCGTGCACCTTGTAGGGCATCCAGGCCACCATCAGCTGCCGCGCCTCGTGCATGAGCGCCAGCCGCTCGGGCCCGTCGGGCATCTTGCGCTGCTCCTCGTACAGGCGGTTGAAGGCCGGAAGGTCGAAGCGGGCGTGGTTGGACTGCCCCTTGTTCGGGCCGTAGCCCAGGCCGATGAAGGTGTCGCCGTCGGGCCAGCCCGCGCTCCAACCCACGCCCCACATCATGAGCTTGCCCGTGCGGCTGGCCTTCAGGTTCTCCGGCCACTTGGCGGTCCTGAACTCGATGCGGATGCGCAGCGCATCCATGTTCTTCTTCCACAGCTCGATGAGCTGGCGGCTTTGCTGGTCGGGCTGCGTGGCGTACTCCAGCACCAGCGGCTTGCCGTCGGGCTGGTCGCGCCAGCCGTCGCCGTTGCGGTCGATGTAGCCGTGCAGGTCCAGCAGCGCCTTGGCGCGCGCCGGGTCGTAGGTGCTCATCTCCGAGCGGAAGGCCGGGTCGTAGCCGAAGGTCTCCGGCCCGATGGGCCCCTGCCCCGGGATGGCCTGGTTGCGTCGCACGAGGCGGATCTCGCGGTCCAGGTCCACGCCCAGCGAGATCGCGCGGCGCAGCGCCACCTTGTGCGGCTCGTAGCCGCCCACCACCGGGTTCTCCATGCCGAAGTAGCTCACGGCCACGTCGGCGCGCGGGTAGCGCTCCATGTGGATGCCCTGCCTGCGCAGGTTCGGCGCGAGCTGGTTGTTCGGGATGGCGATGGTGGAGAACTCCGCCGGCAGCATCTCGATGAGGTCCTGCCCGGCGTTGAGGAAGGACAGCCAGCGCGGCTGCACCTCCTCGATGATGGACACCTCCACCCGGTCGATCAGCGGCAGCCGCCGGCCCTTGAGCCGGGCGGCGGTGGCCTGGCGCGGGGCATCGCCCTCGGGCGGGTTCTCGTCGTAGAACACCTCGCGGTAGGCGGGGTTGCGCTCCAGCACGATCTTCGAGCTGCGCTTCCACTGCGCCAGCCGGAAGGGGCCGGTGCCCACCGGGTGCTCGCCGATCTTGTCGCCGTAGGCTTCCACCACCTCGCGCGCCAGCGCGCCCCAGGTGGCGCCGCCGACCATCAGGAGCAGGAAGCGCGGCTGCGGCTCGGCCACGCGGATCTGGAAGGTGTAGCGGTCCAGCACCTTCGCGCCCTCGACCTCGCGGTCGTAGTCGAAGGGCTTCTTGGCGGCGATGAGCTCCTTGCGCAGCTCCGACAGGCCCAGGATCTTCGCGTTCTCGAACAGGTAGAGCTTGCCGCTCTTCCAGCGCGGGTCGTAGTGGCGCTTGAGCGCATAGACGTAGTCGGCCGCCACGAGCTCGCGCCTGCTGCCCTTGAAGGCCGGGTCGTCGGCGAAGTAGATGCCCGGGCGGATGCGCACGGTGAAGGTGCGGAAGTCGGCCGACACCTCGGGCATGGCCGCGGCCGTGGCCGGCCGCACGCGCGCGGGCTTGGCGAGGAACTCGTACTCCAGCGGGGCCTCGAAGATGCCCGCGATGAGGGTGTTGGAGTACAGGTCGGTGACCTGCGCGGGGTCGAAGCTGGTCTCGGCCACGGGGAAGGCGTAGCGCAGCGTCTTCGTTGCCGCGCCGCCGGGGGTGGCGGGAGAGGAGGAGGCAGCGGGGGCGGCGGCGCCCGGCGCGGAGGCCGGCGAGGCGCCCTGCGCGAAGGCGGCCGCACAGGCCAGCGCCAGGCCGGCAGCCAGCGTGGGCAGCACGAGTCGCAATGTCATGGTCGGCAGCGGGTACGAGGCCAGGGGCGTGCGGCGGCACCTGCGGAGCGCGGCACGCACGGGAGCGCGCAGTCTAGCGGCGCACTCTGGCGCGGGAGACTGCGGTTTTCCCACGACGGGGCACGGACATTGCATGGCCCCTGGCGGCAGTCGGTCACGGGCAAACGCGGGGGAGGCCCTGCGCGGCCCGGGCCTACACTCGCGCGTTTTCGAACCCGGAGCCCCGCCGACCATGGCCGCTTACATCCTGCGGCGCCTGTGGCAAATGGTGCCGACGCTGCTCGGCGCCGTGCTGCTGGTGTTCTTTCTCTTCAAGTACTTCGGTGGCGACCCGGCGGAAATCCTCGGCGGGCTGAACGCCACGCCCGAGCAGATCGCGGCCATCCGCCAGCAGCTCGGCCTGGACCAGCCGGTGTGGGTGCAACTCGGGATCTACCTGAAGAGCATCGTCACCTTCGACTGGGGCAAGAGCTGGGCCACGAACGAGTCGGTGGCCAACCTGTTCGCCACCCGGCTGCCGGCCTCGCTCACGGTGATGCTGCCCATCCTGGTGCTGGACGTGCTGCTGGCACTGCCCATTGCGATGTGGGTGGCCTACCGCCGCGGGTCGCTGGCCGACCGCACGATCATGGTGATCACCACCGTCGCGCTGTCGATCAGCTTCCTCGTGTACATCATCGTCGGCCAGTACGTCTTCGGCTTCCAGCTCGGCTGGTTCCCGGTTCAGGGCTGGAGCGACAGCTTCTGGACCAACTTCCTGACCTACACGCCGCTGCCGGTGCTGCTGGCGGTGATGGTGGGCATCGCCCCGCAGACGCGGCTGTACCGCAGCTTCTTCCTCGACGAGCTCGGCCAGGACTACGTGCGCACCGCGCGCGCCAAGGGCCTCACCGAGAACACGGTGATGTTCCGCCACGTGCTGCGCAACGCCCTGATCCCGATCCTCACCAACATCGGGCTGTCGCTGCCGAGCGTGTTCACCGGCTCCTTCCTGATCGAGGTGTTCTTCTCGATCCCGGGCATTGGCCGGGAGATCCTGCTGGCGGTCAACCGCAGCGACTACCCCGTGATCCAGGCCTTTGCCGTGTACCTGTGCATGCTCACCATGCTGATCAACCTGATCGTGGACCTGCTGTTCAAGCTCGTCGACCCGCGGGTGGTGCTGAAATGAGCGCCGCCGCCCTCTCCCCGCAGGCCACCTCCGCAGCCCAGCGCTCCGAGGGCGTGTGGCATGCCGCCTGGCGGCGCTTCACGGCCGACCGCGTGGGCGTGGTCAGCGCCTGCATCGTGCTGGCCTTCCTCGTGCTCATCGCCGTCTCGGCGCTGGGCGGCGTGGCGCGCAACTGGCAGGCCGAGGTGGGCGTGGCCAACGCGCCGCCAACCTTCCTCGGCCCGCGCCCGCCCGAGGCCACCGGCACCATCGAGGCGCCCAAGGGCCCGAACGCCGACCTCTCCGCGGTGGACCCGCTGGCCCCGCGCTACGCCGAGATCGAGGAGGCCGCGCGCAAGTACCGCACCGCCGACACCGTCAAGGCCGAGACGCTGCCTTTCGGCGCCGACCGCCTCGGGCGCGACGTGCTGTCCAAGGCCATCAAGGGCACCGAGATCTCGGTATTCGTGGGCGTGCTGGCCGCCCTCGTGGCCACCCTCATCGGCACCCTGCTCGGGGCGGTGTCGGGCTTCGTCGGCGGGCGCGTGGGCGACCTGCTGGAGTGGCTGTACAACGTCTTCGAGGCCATCCCGGGCATCCTGCTGATCTTCGCCTTCGCCGCCGTCTTCGGCCGGGGCATCGGCACGGTGGTGCTGATCCTGGGCCTCACGGGCTGGACGGGGCTGTACCGCCAGGTGCGCGCGGAGTTCATGAAGCACGGCGGGCGCGAGTACGTGCGCGCGGCCGAGGCCATCGGCGCGTCGGCCACAAGCCGCATGTTCCGCCACATCCTGCCCAACGTCAGCCACGTCATCCTCGTGCGCATGGGCCTGCTGGTGGTGGGCTTCATCAAGGCCGAGGTGATCCTGTCGTACCTGGGCCTGGGCGTGGGGGTGGAGGACGTCTCCTGGGGCACGATGCTGGCCGAGGCGCAGAGCGAGCTCATCCTCGGGCACTGGTGGCAGCTGGCCGCCGCCACGCTGTTCATGTGCGTCTTCGTCACCGCGTTCTCGCTGCTGGCCGACGCCGTGCGCGACGCGCTCGACCCGAAGCTCAGGGGCCTGGAATGAGCACGCTGCTGAGCATCCGGGACCTGCGCGTGGCCTTCCGTATGGGCAAGGTCGATGGCGCCGTACAGCGCGCCCAGGCAGTGGGCCGGGACGGGCGGGGCGTGAGCTTCGACGTGCCCGAGAACCGCATCGTCGCGCTGGTGGGCGAGTCCGGCTCGGGCAAGAGCGTCACGGCGATGTCCGTCCTCAACCTGCTGCCGGACAACGCCGAGCGCCAGGGCCAGGTGCTGTGGGAAGGGCGCGACCTGCTCCAGGCCACGATGCCCGAGCTGCAGAAGCTGCGCGGGCGCGAGATCGCCTGCGTCTTCCAGGATCCGATGTCCTCGCTCAACCCGGTGTTCACCATCGGCGCGCAGCTGGCCGAGCCGCTGGTGCGCCACATGGGCATGCCCCGGGCGCAGGCGCTGCAGCGTGCCGAGGAGCTGCTGGCCGAGGTGGGCATGCCCGAGCCGGCGCGGCGCATGAAGGCCTACCCGCACGAGCTGTCCGGCGGCCAGCAGCAGCGCGTCATGATCGCCATGGCGCTGACCTGCAAGCCCAAGCTGCTCATCGCCGACGAGCCCACGACGGCGCTGGACGTGACGATCCAGCGCCAGATCCTGGAGCTCATCGGGCGGCTGAAGGCTTCGCACCGCATGAGCGTGCTGTTCATCAGCCACGACCTGGGCGTGGTGGGCGAGATCGCCGACCATGTCGTGGTGATGCGGGGCGGCCTCGTGCGCGAGCAAGGGCCCGTGGCCGACATCTTCGCGCGCCCGCAGGACGCCTACACCCGCGCCCTGCTGGCCTGCCGGCCGAGCCTCACCGAGAACCCGGCGCGGCTGATGGTCATCGACGACCACATCGCGCAGCAGCAAGGCGCCGCCGCGAGCACCGCGCAGGCGCGCGCGAAGAACCCCGATGCCCCGGTCGTGCTCGAGGTGCGCGCGCTGGCAAAGAGCTTCTTCCTGCGTGCGGGCTTGCTGCGCAAGCGCGAGTTCAAGGCGGTGCAGAACGTCAACTTCCAGCTGCGCCGCGGCCACACGCTGGGCGTCGTGGGCGAGTCCGGCTCGGGCAAGACGACGATGGGCCTGACGCTGCTGCGGCTGCACGAGCCCACGGCCGGCGAGGTGATCTTCGACGGCAAGAACCTGCTCACGCTGACCGACCGCGAGCGCCAGGCCATGCGCCGGCGCATCCAGATCGTTTTCCAGAACCCGTACGCGAGCCTGAACCCGCGCTTCACCATCGGCCAGACCCTGGTGGAGCCGATGGAGATCCACGGCATCGGCGCGAGCACCGCCGAGCGCGAGCAGCGTGCGCGCGCGCTGCTGGAGAAGGTGGGGCTGGACGGCGGCGCCTTCAGCAAGTACCCGCACGAGTTCTCCGGCGGCCAGCGTCAGCGCATCGCCATCGCGCGCTGCCTGACGCTCGAACCCGAGGTGCTGGTGCTGGACGAGGCCGTGAGCGCGCTGGACGTCTCGGTGCAGGCGCAGGTGCTCAACCTGCTGAAGGACCTGCAGGACGAACTGGGCCTGTCCTACGTCTTCATCAGCCACGACCTGGCGGTGGTGCGCTTCATCAGCGACGAGGTGCTGGTGATGAAGGATGGCGTGGTGGTGGAGCAGGCGAGCGCCGAGCAGATCCTCGCCCATCCGCGCGAGGCCTACACCCAGCGCCTGCTGGCGGCCATTCCGCGCGGGTACCAGGGCGCGCCGGCCTGAGCCGCGGCGCGGCCTGCGCCCGGCGCGCGGCTGGCGCAACAAAGCGGAAACCCGCGCGCCCGACAATGTCCGGGTTTGCCCTGAGAATGCCGTGATGACCATGACACCTTCCGCCAGCTGGCTGCTGCTGGCCGCCCTCGGGGCGGCTGCGTCGGCCGGGGCCCAGACCCCCGAGCCGGCGCCGCAGCCCGCCCCTTCTCCCACCCCGGCCCCGGCCCCGGCACCCGCGCCCGCCCCTGCGGCCGCGAAGGACGCCCCGCAGCGGGTGGAGGTCACGGGCGGTCGCAACACCGACACCGAGGAGCGTCGCCGCTCCACCGCCGCCAAGATCGTCATCGGCCGCGAGGAGATCGACAAGTTCGGCGATGCCACGCTCGGCGAGGTGCTGCGCCGCCTGCCCGGCGTGACCACTCCCGGCGCCCCGGGGCGCGGCGGCCCGCCGCGGCTGCGCGGCCTGGGCGGGGGCTACACGCAACTGCTCATCGACGGGCAGCGCATCCCGCCGGGCTTCTCGCTGGAGTCGCTCACGCCCGAGCAGATCGAGCGCATCGAGATCCTGCGCGCGCCCACCGCCGAGACCGGTGCGCGCGCGATCGCCGGCACCATCAACATCATCACGCGCGAGGGCTTCCGCCGCCGCTTGAACGACCTGCGCGTGGGCGTGGGCATCGAGCACGGGCAGGCATCCCCGGGCGTGAACTGGACCCACAACGACAGCGCCGGCAACCTCATCTACAACATCTCCGGCTCGGCCTTTCGCGGCCTGCGACGCGACGAGAGCACCACCGACACGCTCGACGAGGACCTGGCCACCGGGCAGGCCGTGCGCGCGCAGCGCGAGACCGCGCAGGTGGACAACCGGCGCACGGGTGTGAACCTCACCTCCCGGCTCAGCTGGCGGCTGGGCGAAGGCGGTGACTCGATCACCCTCATGCCCAACCTCTTTCACTCGCAGGCCGAAGGCGCGCGGCGCTTTGCGCTCACGCAGTCGCTCGGCACGACACCGCCGCTGTACGACAGCGGCGATTCCGACACCGAATCCGGCTTCACCACCGGGCGGCTGAACGTGATGTGGCGCCAGCGCCTGGGCGCGGCGCGCCTGGAGCTCAACGGTGGCGTGGGGTCGTGGCGCTCGCACAGCGACTCCCTGCGGCGCGAGTTCACGGCGGCCGCGGGCGCTTCGCCCGTGCGCACGCTCACCGACTCCTCGCGCACGCGCCAGAACTCGCTGAACCTCAACACCAAGGTCTCCTCGCTGCTGGGCGGGGAGTCCGCCGGCGGCGGCCACAGCTTCGTGGCCGGCGCGGAGGTCGACGCGCAGCGGCGCAACGAGAGCCGCACCACGCTGCAGAACGGCCTGCCGCTGCTCACCGACTTCGGCGACAACCTGCAGGCCTCCTCCACGCGGCTGGCCGCCTACGCACAGGACGAGTGGTCGATCAACCCGAACTGGGCGGCGCATGCCGGGCTGCGCTGGGAGGGCATCACCACGCGCGGCGACGCGGCCGACGGCAGCGCCCGGCCGGAGAACCGCAGCAGCGTGGTCACCCCGCTGCTGCACGCGGTCTTCAAGCCCGACCCGCGCGGGCGCGACCAGATCCGCATGAGCCTGACGCGCAGCTACAAGTCGCCCGACCTGGGCAACCTGATCGCACGGCCGTCGGTGAACAGCCGCTACCCCGTCTCCGGCCCGAACACGCCCACTACGCCCGACCGCGCCGGCAACCCCGACCTGAAGCCGGAGCTGGCCATCGGCGTGGACCTGGCCGCCGAGCGCTACCTGGAGGCCGGCGGGCTCGTGAGCGCCAACCTCTTCCACCGCCGCATCACCGACCTCATGCGCAGCGTCACGACGCTGGAAACCGTCTCATGGAGCCCGGTGCAGCGCTACGTGGCACGCACGCGCAACATCGGCAACGCCGTCACGCAGGGCCTGGAGCTGGAGGCGAAGTTCCGCCTGGACCAGCTCGTCACCGGCGCCACGCCGGTGGAGCTGCGCAGCAACCTCAGCCTCTTCCGCTCGCGCGTGGAAGGCATTCCCGGCCCGGACAACCGCCTGGACAGCCAGGCCAAGGCCACCGCCAACCTCGGCGCGGACTACCGCTTCCGCGGCACGCCGCTGACGCTCGGGGGCAACCTGAACTGGGTGCCGGGCTACCGCACGCAGCTCTCGGCCGAGCAGTTCACCACCGTCTCCTCCAAGCGCGTCTGGGACGCCTTCGGCCTGTGGACCTTCAACCCGGCTGCGGGCCTGCGCGTGCTGGCGAGCAACCTCGACCCGCGCGACTTCGTGAACACCAACGCGATCCAGGTGGACACGCTGCGCGAGTCCACGCGCACCGTGAACCCGGGCTCGACCAACTGGCAGGTGCGGCTGGAGCTCAAGCTGTAGGGGCCGCGGCCGGCGCGGCCGCGCCTCAGGACGGCCGCGACAGCCCGAGCTTGTCCACCAGCGCCTTCTCGCGCCGGTAGGTGTCCTCCGCAAAGCGCGTGTACTGCTCCGGGCTCATGTACAGCAGCGTCTGGTCGTAGCGCGCGAGCGCCTCCACGTGGCTGGGCGTCTCCATCGCCTGCTTGAAGGCGTCGTGGATGCGGCGCACGAGGGCGGGGTCCATGCCCTTGGGCCCACCCAGCCCGTAGGGCGAGGCCTGCACGATCGGGATGCCCACCTCCGTGAGCGTGGGGATGTCCGGGAACTTGGGCAGCCGCTTGTCGCCCCAGGTCACGAGCACGCGCAGCCGGCCCGAGGCCACGTGCGGCGCAAAGCCCGTGGAGTCGGCCGCCGCCATGATCTGCCCGCCGAGGATGGCCTGCATCATGTCGGCGCTGCCCTTGAAGGGGATGTGGTTGAGCTCGATGCCGGTGCGCTGCGCGATGTCCTCCATGGTGAGGTGCGGGCTCGTGAGCACGCCGGTGGAGCCGTAGCTGAGCTTGCCCGGGTTGGCCTTGGCCCAGGCGATGAAGCCGGCGAAGTCCCGGATCGGTGATTCGCTGGGCACGACGATGCCGAAGGCATAGCCGGTGATGCCCAGGATGTAGGTGAGGTCCTTGACCGGGTCCCAGGTGATGCGGGTGGTGTAGGGCAGCCGGAACACGCCCAGCGGGATCTGCGCCAGGGTGTGGCCGTCCGGGCGCGCCTGCTGCATGGCCTGCGCGGGCAGCGTCCCGCCGGCGCCCGGGCGGTTCTCGATGACCACCGGCTGGCCGAGCAGCTTGCTGGCGCTCTCGGCCAGGGCGCGCATCGTCAGGTCCGTGGGCCCGCCAGCCGGAAAGGCGATGAGCAGGCGCACCGGCTGGGTGGGCCACGCGGCTTGCGCGCGCAGCACCGCCGGCCCGAGCACGAGGCCCGCGGCGGCAGCCTGGATGAGGGTTCGGCGTGGCGTCATGGCAAGGCTCCGGGTGTGCAAGGCAGGGCCGCAGTATGGAGCGGGGCGCAGCCGGGGCGCCTCGGGATTGCCCCCCGGGATGGTCCGCTGTCGGGGTTTTGCGGTGCAGGCACACTCCGGGTCTTCAGCGATCCCAGAGATCCCGCCTCACGGAGCCCTGCCATGCACACGCGCCGCGCCGCCCTCACCGCCATCGCCTCCACCCTCGCCGCCTTGGCCACGCTGGCCACCCCGCACGCCTTCGCGCAGGGTGCCTGGCCAGCGAAGCCCGTGCGCATCGTCGTGCCCTTCGCCGCGGCGGGCACCACCGACATCCTGGCGCGCGCGCTGGCGCCGGAGTTGCAGCGCGTCTTCGGCCAGCCCTTCGTCATCGACAACAAGCCCGGGGCAGGCGGCAACACTGGCTCGGCCGAGGTCGCCAAGGCTGCGCCGGACGGCTACACGCTGCTCATGGGCACCGTGGGCACGCACGCGATCAACCCCTCGCTGTACCCGAAGATGCCCTACGACGCGGTGAAGGACTTCGTGCCCGTCACGCTCATGGCCGGCGTGCCCAACGTGCTCGTGGTCAACCCGGCCTTCGCGCAGAAGTACAACATCAACACGGTGGGGGACCTCGTGCGCGCCGCGCGCGCCAACCCCGGGCGCTTCAACGTGGCCAGCTCGGGCAACGGCACCTCCATCCACCTGTCGGCCGAGCTCTTCAAGTCGATGACCGGCACCTTCATGGTCCACTTCCCCTACCGGGGCTCGGGGCCGGCGCTGCTGGACCTCATGGGCGGCAACGTCGACCTCATGTTCGACAACCTGCCCAGCTCGATGCCCCACATCCGCAGCGGCAAGCTCAAGGCGCTGGCCGTCACGAGCGCCGCGCGCTCCAGCGCACTGCCCGACGTGCCCACCGTGGCCGAGGCCGGCGGCGCGGAGCTCAAGGGCTTCGAGGCCTCGAGCTGGTTCGGGCTGCTGGCGCCGGCAGGCACGCCGGCGGACATCGTCAACCGCATCCAGCAGGAGACGGCGCGCGCGCTGGCCACGCCCGTGATGAAGGAGCGGCTGCAGGCGCAGGGCGCGATCCCCAGCGGCAACACGCCCGCGGAGTTCGCGCGCCTCATCGACCAGGAGACCCGCAAGTGGGCTCAGGTGGTGAAGGTCTCCGGCGCGAAGGTGGACTGAGCCGGCGCCGCCGGCTCCCGCATCAGCCCTCCCAGATCACCGTCTTGCGCGCGCTCACCCAGGTCTCGTAGCGGTTCGCGTACAGGTCCTCGATGCGGTTGCGCTTGACCTTGAAGGTCGGCGTGATGAGGTCGTTGTCCACGGTCCAGGCCTGCGCGGTCACCACCAGGCAGTCCATCTGCTCGTGCGGGTCCAGGTTCTCGTTGACGGCCTTGATATGGGCCGCCAGCGAGGCCTCGAGCTCGGCGCGCCCGGCGGAATCGGCCGCGCGCCGCGCGGCCTCCACGTTGAGCATCGCCAGGGCCAGCGGCTGGCCGAGGTTGGCGCCGGTCACGCAGCAGGCCTCGATGGCCGCGTGCATCACCAGGCGGTCCTCGATGGGCGCGGGCGCCACGTACTTGCCCTTGCTGGTCTTGAAGAGGTCCTTCACCCGACCGGTGATCTTCAGGTTGCCCTCCTCGTCCAGGGCGCCCTTGTCGCCGGTGCGCAGCCAGCCGTCCTCGGTAAGCGCCTGGCGCGTGAGTTCGGGCTCCTTGTAGTAGCCCAGCATCAGGCAAGGCGCCTTCATCTGGATCTCGCCGGTGGCCGGGTCCAGGCGGCTTTGCACGCCGTCGTAGGGCAGACCCACCGTACCCGGGCGCTGCCGCCCGGGCAGCGTGGCGTGGCTCACGCCGCAGTTCTCGGTCATGCCGTAGACCTCCACCAGGTCCAGGCCGAGCTTGTCGTACCAGCGCAGCAGGGCCGGCGGCATGGGCGCGGCGCCGCCGGCGGCAAAGATGCACTGGTCCAGGCCCAGGGCGCTGAGGATCTTCTTCCTCACGATGCCGCGCAGGATCGGGATCTTCAGCAGCCGGTCGAGCTTGGCCGGCGGCATCTTCGCGCCGATGCCCTGCTGGAATTTCACCCACAGCCGCGGCACGGAGAAGAACACCGTGGGCCGCGCGCGCTGCAGGTCGGCGGTGAAGGTGTCCAGGCTCTCGGCGAAGTACACGTGCATGCCGGTGGCCAGCAGCCCGTGCTCCACCAGCGTGCGCTCGGCCACGTGCGACAGCGGCAGGTAGCTCAGCATGCGTGCGTCCTGGTTGATGGCCGTCACGCGCCGCAGTCCCGACTGCACGCCCCAGGCAAAGGTGGCGAAGCTGTGCATCACCCCCTTGGGCATGCCGGTGGTGCCCGAGGTGTACATGATGGTGGCCAGCTCCTCGCCCGGGCGCACCGGGTTGCCGGCCAGCGGGGCGGTGCGCGCGACGATGTCGTCCCAGGGGGTGTAGCTGCGCCGTGCATCCTCGGGCGCCAGGGGCAGGCTGATGCAGGTCATCTCTGCGGGTATGCCCGGCTTCATGCCTTCCCAGCCGTCGAGCTTGCCCACGAACAGCACCCGCGCCTCGCTGTGCGCGAGGATCTGCCGGATGGTGCCGGCCGCCAGCGTGGGGTACAGCGGCACGGAGACGCCGCCGGCCATCCAGATGGCGAAGTCGGCCATCAGCCAGTGCGCCGTGTTCTTGGAGATCAGCGCGACGCGGTCCCCGGGACTGATGCCGATGGACTGCAGGTGCGCGGCCATGCGGCGCGTCTGGTCCATCAGCTCGCGCCAGGTGTAGTCGCGCACGACACCGCCGCCCTCAGGCTGCGTCAGGGCGACGCGATCGGGGGTGGTGGACTCCCAGTGATACAGGCGCTGCAGCGCAAGCGCCTCGTCGGCAACGGTGGTGCTCATCGCGTGTGGGGCCCGGCGCAACCGGGCCGCGGTGTCATTGAAGGCCGCGCGAGCCTAGCCGCAGCCGCCGCAGCCTTCCATGCGGACTTCCCTGCCCCGCGGGGCGGCGGGGGCATTCGCCCCCGTCCGGGCCGCCCATGTGGAAAGGGCGCCATGGCCTGCGGCCTGGCGCCCCTCCTGTGGTGGCCGCACGCACGCCGGCCTGGTCTCCTCGGTCCTCCGGCCACCCGGCGCGCGCGCAGCGCCTCCGGCAGCCAGTGGCGGCACTGTAGGGGCGCGGCGCGGCGGGGAAATCGGGGCTTTCCCGCCGCGGCGGCCGCGCGCGGCCGCACCGGGGCGGGATCAGGGGTGATCAGGGCCGATCAGGAGGCCTCACGCAGCCAGCCCGCGGCGCGCTCGGCAATCATGAGGGTGGGGGAGTTGGTGTTGCCGCTGGTGATGGTGGGCATGACGCTCGCGTCGGCAATGTGCAGCCCGGCCACGCCGCGCACGGCCAGGCGCGGATCGACCACCGCCATCGGGTCGTCGGCGCGCCCCATGCGGCAGGTGCCCACGGGGTGGAAGATGGTGGCGCTGATGTCGCCAGCCAGCCGGGCGAGCTCCTCGTCGCTGTCGAACTGCGCGCCGGGCTTGATCTCCTGCGGCTCGTAGCGCGCCAGCGCGGGCTGCGCGACGATGCGCCGCGTCAGGCGCAGCGACTGCGCCGCCACCAGCCGGTCCTCCTCGGCGCTGAGGTAGTTGGGGCGGATGCTCGGGGCGGAGCGGGCATCGGCGCTGGCGATGCGCACATGCCCTCGCGAGACCGGGTTGAGGTTGCACACGCTGGCGGTAAAGGCGGGGAAGGCATCCAGCGGCTCGCCGAAGGCCGGCAGCGACAGCGGCTGCACGTGGTACTGCACGTTGGCCCACGCACGCTCGGGCGAGGACCGGGCGAAGGCGCCGAGCTGGGAGGGCGCCATGCTCATCGGGCCGCTGCGCCGCAGCAGGTACTCCAGGGCGATGCCCGCCTTGCCCAGGGGGGAGTGCACGAGCGTGTTGAGGGTGCGCACACCCTTGACGCCGAAGACGGCGCGGATCTGCAGGTGGTCCTGGAGGTTCTCGCCCACGCCGGGCAGCTCGTGCACGGGCTCGATGCCGTGCTCGCGCAGCACCGCCTCGGGCCCGATGCCCGACAGCTGCAGCACCTGCGGTGTACCGATCGCCCCGGCCGCCAGCACCACCCCGCGCGCGGCCAGCACGCGCGCGGGCGCGCCCGGCGTCGGCAGCAGGTGCACGCCGGTGCAGCGCAGCGCGCCATCGGGGCCGCGCTGCAGCTCCAGCCGGCTGACCTGCGCACCGGTCCACACCTGCAGGTTGGGCCGCTCGGAGGCCGGCCGCAGGAAGGCCTTGGCGGTGTTCCAGCGGATGCCCGAACGCTGGTTCACCTCGAAGTAGCCCACGCCCTCGTTGTTGCCGCCATTGAAGTCGTCGGTGGCCGGGATGCCGGCTTGCTGCGCGGCCTGCCGGAAGGCATCCAGCAACTCCCAGCGCACGCGCTGGCGCTCGACCCGCCACTCGCCGGCGGCACCGTGCAGCGGCGAGGCGCCGGCCCAGTGGTCTTCGTGCTGGCGGAACACCGGCAGGCACGCGTCCCAGCGCCAAGCCGGGTCGGCGGTGACCTCGGCCCAGTGGTCGTAGTCGCGCGACTGCCCGCGCATGTAGATCATCCCGTTGATGCTCGAGCAGCCGCCCAGCACCTTGCCGCGCGGGTAGCGCAGGCGCCGGCCGTTGAGGCCCGGCTCCGCCTCGGTGAAATACATCCAGTCGGTGCGCGGGTTGCCGATGCAGTACAGGTAGCCCACCGGGATGTGGATCCAGATGTAGTCGTCGCGCCGGCCGGCCTCCAGCAGCAGCACGCGCCGGGAGGGGTCGGCGCTGAGCCGGTTGGCCAGCAGGCAGCCGGCGGTGCCGGCGCCGATGACGATGTGGTCGAAGGTCGGGGCGGCGTCGCTCATGGCGACGATCCTAGGGGTTGCGCCCGGACGATGGCGTCCGGATGATCCGCAACTGCGGGTTAGCCCTTGGGACAATAAAACAACACTCCGGCTTGACGACCGGCTTTTTCTTGTGCCATCCCACCGATAATCCGCCCGTGTCTGAATGCCACGCCTGTAGCTGATTGGTTCACGCTGGGTTGACGCTCGACATGCATTCTCGTTTCAAGTGATTGAGGGCTCCCCGTGGGAAACAAACTTTACGTAGGCAATCTGGCCTATTCCGTGCGTGACGATTCGCTGATGCAGGCGTTCTCGCAATTCGGCACCGTCACCTCCGCCAAGGTCATGATGGACCGCGAGACCGGCCGCTCCAAGGGCTTCGGCTTCGTGGAGATGGGCTCGGACGCCGAGGCCCAGCAGGCCATCAACGGCATGAACGGTCAGCCGCTGGAAGGCCGCGCGATCGTCGTCAACGAGGCCCGTCCTCGTGAGGAGCGTCCGGGCGGCTTTGGCGGCGGCGGCGGTGGTGGTCGCGGCGGCTACGGCGGCGGCGGCAGTGGCGGTGGTGGCGGCGGCTACGGCGGCGGTGGCGGCGGCGGTGGCCGCAGCCCCTACAGTGGTGGCGGCGGCGGTGGCCGCGGCGGCTACGGCGGTGGTGGCGGCGGCGGAGGCTACGGCGGCGGCGGCGGTGGCCGTGGCGGCTACGGTGGTGGCGGCGGCGGCTACGGCGGCCGTGGCAGCGGCGGCGGCGGCCAAGGCGGCTACTGATCCCGCCTGCAATCGAGAAAGGGGCCTTCGGGCCCCTTCTTCATGGTGCGCGCTCGTTCTGGTTTCAGAACCGCTCGGGCCGCATCACCTGCACCTCGCCGAAGTACAGCGTCACGCTGTAGTGCGGCGCGAACCCGCTGAGCACGCGCTCGGCCAGCGCATCGGCCAGCGCCTCGTCGCAGACGATTTTCATCTCGATGGTGCGGTCGGCGTCCCAGGCGCCTTCTCGCACGCCCTCGCGCGCGACGCTGCGCACATCGGCCACGGTCCAGGTCTGCGCGCCGAGTTCGCGCGCCAGGCGGGTGAGGGCGCGCTCGAGCTGCGCCTCGGCCACGATGACCAGCAGCTTCTTCGGGTGGCGCAGCGTCTTCATGTCCATCTCCGGGCCAGCTCGATGTACAGCGGAATGCCGACGACGATGTTGAAGGGAAAGGTCACGCCCAGCGCCACCGTGATGGACAGAGCCGGGTTGGCCTGCGGCACCGCGATGCGCATGGCCGTGGGCGCAGCGATGTAGCTCGCGCTGGCCGCCAGCGTAGCCAGCAGGGCCACGCCGCCGGTACTCAGCCCGAGCGCCAGGCCCACGGCCGCGCCGGCCAGCGCCAGCACCGGCGGCACGGCCAGGCCCACCACCAGCACCACCTTCGCAAAGCGACGCACCTCGGCCAGCCGGGCGCCGGCCACCAGGCCGAGCTCGAGCAGGAAGAGGGCGAGCACCCCCTTGAAGGGGTCGATGAACACGGCCTGGATGGGTCGCGTGCCGGCCTCGCCGGCCGCCGCCCCGATGGCCAGGCCCCCCAGCAGCAGCAGCACGCTCTTGCCGAAGAGCACATCGTGCGCCAGCGTGGCCCACTGCGCGCGGGCGGCGGCCGGGTCGCTGGCGGGCGCCTGCTGCGCCCGCAGCCCCCATCGCGCCAGCAGCACGCCCGCCAGCAGCCCGGGCGCCTCCATCACCGCCACCCACAACGCGGCGTGGCTCTCGTAGGGGATGCCCGCACGCACGAGCGCCGCCGTGGCCACGGCGAAGGTGACCACGCTCACCGAGCCGAAGTGAGCGGCCACTGAGGCGCTGTCGGCTGGCGCCAGTCGCAGGCTGCGCAGCAGCGGGTACAGGACGAAGGGGATGGCAAAGCCCAGCGCCATGCAGGCCAGCACCGGCGGCGCGAGAGTGGCCAGGGGCTGCCGGCTGAGCTCGATGCCGCCCTTCAGCCCGATGGCCAGCAGCAGGTAGATCGACAGCGTCTCGTACAGCGCCTCGGGCAGGCGCAGGTCGCTGCCCACGAGCCGTGCGAAGACTCCGAGCAGGAAGAAGAGCACGACCACGTCCAGCACCATGGCGGCATCGTGGCACGAGCGGTCCGACCCGCGCCCGCCTGGGCCCAATGGCCCGGCTGCGCGAGCGTTCAGTCGCTGCGCCGGGGCTTGCGGCCGCGCCGCGCAAACAGGCGGTCGAAGAGCGCGTCGGGCAGCAGCGGCAGCACGCGCGCCACCACCGCCATCTGCCAGGGAATGACGCGGCGCGAGGCGCCGCCGGCGGCAGCGGCGTCGATGGCGCGCACCGCGCGCTCGGCAAAGGCCTGCGCACTAAGCAGGAAGGGCATGGGGTAGGGGTTGCGCGCGGTCAGCGGCGTGGCCACGAAGCCCGGCAGCAGGCACAGCACGCGCACGCCGGCCGGGCGGCACTCGCTGCGCAGGCTCTCGCAGTAGGCCACCACCGCGGCCTTGCTCGCGCAGTAGGCGCCGTGGCCGGGCAGCCCGCGCACCGCCGCCACGCTGGCCACGGCCACGAGCGTGCCGCGCCCGCGCGCGGCCATGGCCTGCACGAAGGGGTGGAAGGTGGCGGCCACGCCCACCACGTTCACCGCCAGGGTGTCGCGCATGACCTCGAGGTCCTGGCGCTCGCGGGTGTCCATGCCCACGCTGATGCCGGCGTTGGCCACCACGAGGTCGGGCAGGCCGAAGCCCTCGATGCAGGCGCGCCCGGCGGCCTCGATGGAGGCGGCGTCGGCCACGTCGGCCGTGTACACGCGCACGCGGTCGGGCCCCAGGCCGGCCTCGTCGGCCCAGGCCTGCACGAGCTCGCCGCGCCGCGCCACCAGCGCCAGGCGCCAGCCGCGGCGGGCGTACTGCTCGGCCAGCGCCAGGCCGATGCCGCTGGACGCGCCGGTGATGAAGGCCAGGGGCGTGGACACGCTGCAGGGCCGATCAGGGCGCGGGGGGCCGCACGAAGCGGCCCTGGATCGGGCCCTGCAGCTGCAAGCGGTGCGCGAGGTGGTCGTAGTCCATGGCCGCGGCGCTCATCGCGCTGGCGCCGACCTGGATCTGCACGGGTGTGGTCGAGCGGGCGCGCTGGCTCGGGCCGGACAGCGTGATGGCCTCGCCCTGCACGAGGAGCGCCTCGCCCTGGGCCGTGACGCTGGCGATGCGCACCTGCCCCAGCAGCTGCACCTCCTCGCCGCGGGCGTCCGAGCGCCCGCGCTGTGCGGTGAGCACGGCCGTGCGGCCGTCCGGCGCGCGAGCGGTGATGCGCGCATCGTCGATCTCCACGCGCTCTTGCGGGTCGGCGTAGTGGCGCATGAGCCGGCCCTCCACGCGCACCTTCTGCTCACCCTGGGCGTCGAAGCGGCGCACGAGGAAGCCCTCCATGGCGTAGTCGGGCTCGGCCCGCACCGCCGGCTTGTCGCGGGCGGGCAGCGGGCCGGGGGAGTTCTTGACGAGCCACCAGGTGCCCAGCGCCAGCAACGCCATCATGATCAGCGGCAACCACGTGCCGAAAGCCTCGCGCAGGCGCTGGGCGAGGGGCACGCGCGAGCGCGGCCCGCCCGAGCTCGGCGGTGAGCCCAGGCGGATGGGGACCTCGGGCAGGTCGGGCAGCTCGAGTTCGATGCCGCGCTGGGTCATGGCCGGTGGAGGGTTGGCGGGGCCGCGCGGCTCAGCGCGTGTCCAGCGAGCCGAGGTGGCCGGCGAGCAGGCCCGCGTAGCGGCCGGCGGCCACCAGCAGCAGGTCGCAGAACTCGCGCGCGGCGCCGTGCCCGCCAGGCGCGGCCGTGACATGGTGGGCCACCGCGCGCACCTCGATGTGGGCGTTGGCCGGCGCGCAGGCAAAGCCCGCGCGCACGAGCAGCGGCAGGTCGGGCCAGTCGTCGCCGATGGCTGCCACCTGCTCCCAGCCGCAGCCCAGCGTGCGCAGCAGCGCCTCGGCCGCCGCGAGCTTGTCCTGCACGCCGTAGAAGGCATGCGCCAGGCCGAGGTCGGCCACACGGCGGCGCACGGCCGCCGAGTCCCGGCCCGTGATCACCACCGGCTCGATGCCGCCGGCGCGCAGCAGCTTCAGCCCGTGGCCGTCCAGCGTGGAGAAGGCCTTGACCGTCTCGCCGTGCTCGCCGATGTAGATGCGCCCGTCGGTGAGCACGCCGTCGACATCGAAGAAGGCGACCCTCATGCCGAAGTCGGGCCCCTGTGCCTTGAGCAGCAGCGGCGCGGGAAAGTTCAGGTGCGGCTTCATCGTGCCCGGATCGACGGTTCAGATGACCTTCGCACGCATCAGGTCGTTGCTGTTGAGCGCGCCCACGATGCAGCCCTGCGCGTCCACGACGATGACGCTGGTGATGCGGTGCTGCTCCATGAGCTCGGCCGCCTCCACCGCCAGCGCGTCGGCGCGCACCAGGCGCGGGGCGGTGTGCATGACCTCCCCGGCGCGCAGCGCGAGCAGGTCCGCCCCGCGCTCGATGAGCCGACGCAGGTCGCCGTCGGTGAAGATGCCCAGCGGCCGGCGCGAGGCATCCGACACCGCCGTGAAGCCCAGGCCGCGCGCGCTCATCTCGCGCAGCATCTGCGGCAGCGGCGCATCGGGCGCGACCACGGGCACGTCGGTGCCGCTGCGCATGAGGTCGCGCACGTGCATGAGCAGCTTGCGCCCGAGGCTGCCACCGGGGTGCGAGCGCGCGAAGTCCTCCTCGACGAAACCGCGCGCGTCCAGCAGCGCCACCGCCAGCGCGTCGCCCAGCGCCATCTGCGCCGTGGTGCTCGCGGTGGGGGCGAGATTCAGCGGGCAGGCCTCCTGGTCCACGGCGCTGGACAGCACGATGTCGGCGTGCTGCGCGAGCGTGGAGCCGGGCCGGCCCGTCATGGCCACGAGCGTCACGCCGATGCGGCGCAGCGCCGGCAGGATGGCGGCCAGCTCGTCGACCTCTCCGGAATTGCTGATGGCCAGCACCACGTCGCCGTGCGTGACCATGCCGAGGTCGCCGTGGCTGGCCTCCGCGGGGTGGACGAAGAAGGCCGGCGTGCCGGTGGAGGCCAGCGTGGCGGCGATCTTGCGCCCCACGTGCCCGCTCTTGCCCATGCCCATCACCAC
>JBMOGN010000017.1:0-28075 GCA_049318345.1 Rubrivivax sp.
CGGCAAGGACATCGTCACCTTCCACACGCTCTTCTGGCCGGCGATGCTGCACTTCAGCGGCCGCAAGACCCCGGCCCACATCTTCGTGCACGGCCACCTCACCGTGAACAACGAGAAGATGAGCAAGAGCCGGGGCACGGGCATCTCGCCCCTGAAGTACCTGGAGCTCGGGCTCGACGCGCAGTGGCTGCGCTACTACATCGCCGCCAAGCTCAACGCCCGCGTGGAGGACCTCGACTTCAACCCCGAGGACTTCGTGGCGCGCGTGAACAGCGACCTCGTGGGCAAGTACGTGAACATCGCCAGCCGCGCCGCGGGCTTCCTCACCAAGCGCTTCGGCGGGCGGCTGTCGGACGACCTGGGCGTGGAGGGCCGCGTGCTGCTGGACGGCCTGCGCGCCCATGCCGACACCGTGGCCGAGCTCTACGAGACGCGCGAATTCGGCAAGGCGCTGCGCGAGGTGATGGCGCTGGCCGACCGCGTGAACGAGTACGTGGACCAGCACAAGCCCTGGGAGATCGCCAAGCAGGCGGGCCAGGATGCCGCGCTGCACGATGTGTGCTCGGTGTGCATCGAGGCCTTCCGCGTGCTGACCATCTACCTCAAGCCGGTGCTGCCGGCGCTGGCCGCGCGCGTGGAGCAGTTCCTGCAGGTCGCCCCCCTGGCCTGGGCCGACGCCAGACGCGCGCTGGGCCGCCACACGATCTCTCCCTATCAGCACCTCATGCAGCGTGCCGACGCCGCGCTGGTGGAGCGGCTCTTCGAGGCGCCTGCGGCGCCGCCGCAGCCCGCCGGGCCGGGCGGCGAACCCGTGGCCGCGGAAGTCGGCATCGCCGACTTCGCCAAGGTGGACCTGCGCATCGCGCGCATCGTCGCAGCCGAGACGGTGCCCGGCAGCGACAAGCTGCTGCGCCTGACGCTGGACGTCGGGGAGGGCACGGGTGAAGACGGCCAGCCGGTGCTGCGCAACGTGTTCTCCGGCATCCGCTCGGCCTATGCACCCGAGCAACTCGCCGGCAAGCTCACGGTGGTGGTGGCCAACCTCGCGCCGCGCAAGATGAAGTTCGGCGTCTCCCAGGGCATGGTGCTGGCGGCCAGCCACGCCGACGAGAAGGCCAACCCGGGCATCTTCGTGCTCGAGCCCTGGCCAGGCGCCACACCCGGGCTGCGCGTGCGCTGAGCACCCGCCAGGCGCCGCGGCGGTGGTACAACTGCAGGGCATGTCCGCGCCCTCCCTGCGGCTTCACCGCTTCCGCCCCCGGCTGCTCGATGCGCTGCAGGGCTACACGCGCGCCCGGCTGCTGGCCGACGTGGGCGCAGGGGTCACGGTGGGCGTGGTGGCGCTCCCGCTGGCCATGGCCTTTGCCATCGCCAGCGGCGTCAAGCCCGAGGCGGGGCTTTTCACGGCCATCATCGCGGGGCTGCTGATCAGCGCGCTGGGCGGCTCGCAGGTGCAGATCGGCGGGCCGGCTGGGGCCTTCATCGTCATCGTCTACGGCATCGTCGAGCGCCACGGGCTGGCCAACCTGCTCATCGCCACCTCGATGGCCGGCGTGCTGCTGTTCCTGATGGGGCTGCTGCGGCTGGGTGCGCTCGTGCGCTACGTCCCGGTTTCCATCGTCATCGGCTTCACCAACGGGATCGCCGTGCTCATCGCGCTGTCGCAGGTGAAGGACCTGCTCGGGCTGGAGGTGCAGAAGATGCCGGCCGACTTCTTCGCGCAGGTCGCCACGCTCGCCTCCGCGCTGCCGAGCGTGAACCCGGTTGCGGTCGCGCTCGGCCTGACGTGCCTGGCGCTGGTGGTGGTGTGGCCGAAGTCCTACGCCCTGCCCGCCTCGTCGGGCGGGCTGCCGGCTCGGCTGCTGCGCACCCTGGCGCTCGTGCCCGGCACGGTGGTGGCGCTGGCGGGTGCCACGGCCGCCACGGTGCTGCTCGCGCTGCCGGTGGAGACGATCGGCTCGCGCTTTGGCGGCATACCGCAGGCCATGCCCGCCCTGGCGCTGCCGGATTTCAGCTGGGGCGGTGTCAAGCAGCTCGTCATCCCCACGCTGACCATCGCGATGCTGGGGGCCATCGAGTCGCTGCTGTGCGCACGCGTGGCCGACAACCTGTCCACCCGCCACCCGCGGCACGACCCCAACCAGGAACTCATGGCGCAGGGCGTGGCCAACCTCGTGACGCCGCTGTTCGGCGGCATTCCGGCCACCGGCACCATCGCGCGCACCGTCACCAACCTGCGCGCGGGAGCCACGAGCCCCGTGGCCGGCATCGTGCACGCGCTCACACTGCTGGCGGTGGTGCTGGCCGCCGCCCCGCTGGCCGAACACGTGCCGCTGGCCGCGCTGGCCGGCATCCTGTTCTTCGTGGCCTGGAACATGGGCGAGTGGCGCGAGTTCGCACGCGCGCGCCAGTTCAACCTCACCTACCGCACGGTGCTCTTCGGCACCTTCGTGCTGACCGTGGTCTTCGACCTCACGGTGGCCGTCGAGGTGGGTCTGGTGCTGGCCTGCGTGTTCTTCATCTGGCGCATGGGCACGCTCTTCAGCGTGACCGAGCTGCCGCGCGCCACGCTGCCCGAGGCGACGCAGGCCTTCGAGCTGTACGGCTCGCTCTTCTTCGGCGCCGTGGGACAGGTGGAAGACCTCCCGGCACGCGTGGACGCCGCCACCGGCTGCGTGGTGCTGGACATGCACCGGCTGGTCTCGATGGACACCTCCGGGCTGGACGCGCTGCAGCAGCTGCAGCGCACCCTCGCGCAGCGCGGGGCCGCGCTGGTGCTGGCACGGGTCAACGAGCAGCCGCTGTCGCTCATGCGCCGCGCGGGCTTCGAGCAGGCGCTGGGCCCGGGTGGCATCGTCGCGGCGGTTCCCGTCTCCGAGGGCGCGGCCCGTCCATAATCCCGCGAGCCACCGGCGGCCGGTGGCCCCACAGGAGACGGACTTGGCCCAGAAGAAGACTCCCCGCCCCGCCGACGCCTCGCTGCTCGAGGCCCTGAAGTGGCGCTGCATCGGCCCGCCGCGCGGCGGCCGCGTCGTGGCAGTGGCCGGCGACCCGAAGGACCCGATGACCTTCTACTTCGGGGCTTGCGCGGGCGGCGTGTGGAAGACCGTGGACGGCGGCGTGTACTGGCGCTGCATCTCCGACGGCTCGCTCACCAGCGCCACCATCGGCGCGCTGGCCGTGGCCCCCTCCGACCCCAACGTGATCTACGCCGGCACTGGCGAGACGACCATCCGCATCGACGTGTCCTACGGCGACGGCGTGTACCGCTCCAGCGACGCCGGACGCAGCTGGCAGCACGTGGGCCTGCGCCAGACGCGCCACATCGGCCGCATCTGCGTGCACCCGCAGGACCCGGACCTCGTCTACGTGGCTGCCCTCGGTGATGCCTTCGGCTCCAACCCGGAGCGCGGCGTGTACCGCTCGAAGGACGGCGGGCGCACCTGGAAGAAGATCCTGGACCGCGGCGCGGACGCCGGCGCGGTGGACCTGTCCATGGACCCCACCAACCCGCGCATCCTGTACGCGGGCTGCTGGCAGGCGCGGCGCAGCTTCTGGCACCTGCACAGCGGCGGCGCGGGCAGCGGGCTGCTGCGCTCGATGGACGGCGGCGACACCTGGGAGGAGCTCTCGGGCCGCGGCGGGCTGCCCGGCGGCCTGCTGGGCAAGCATGGCGTGAGCGCCTCGGCGGCGCGCGCCGGGCGCGTGTACGCACTGGTGGAGGCCGAGGGCGAGAAGACCGGCCTGTACCGCAGCGACGACCACGGCAGCAACTGGGTGCAGGTGAGCGCCAACCGCGACCTCATGCACCGCCCCTGGTACTACACCCACGTCTTCGCCGACCCCGGCCACGCCGACACGGTCTACATCACCAACCTGCAGATGTGGCGCTCCACCGACGGGGGGGTGTCCTTCAGCGAGGTCACCACCCCGCACGGCGACAACCACGACCTGTGGATCGACCCCGCCAACCCGAAGCGGATGATCGAGGGCAACGACGGCGGCGCGTGCGTGTCCTTCAACGCCGGAGCCACCTGGTCGTCCATCTACAACCAGAAGACGGCACAGTTCTACCGCCTGGACGTGGACAACCAGTACCCCTACCGGGTCTACGGCACGCAGCAGGACAACACCTCGATTTCCGTGCCCAGCGCCTCCGAGTGGGGCACGATCACGCTGGGAGACTGCACCTACCCGGGCACGGGCGAGAGCGGCTTCATCGTCGTCCACCCCGACAACCCCGACATCGTGTACTGCGGCGCCGTGGGCTCCAGCCCCGGCGGTGCCGGCGCGCTGCAGCGCTACGACCACCGCACGCGGCAGATCAGGCTCGTGAACGTGTGGCCGGAGAAGTCACGCGGCGTGGCGCCGCGCGACCTGAAGTACCGCTTCGCCTGGACCTTCCCGCTCGTCTTCGCGCCGCATGACCCCAAGACGCTGTACGCCGGGGGCAACCGCGTCTTCCGCACGCGAGACGAGGGCTCGAGCTGGGAGGCGATCTCCCCGGACCTGAGCCTGAACGACCCGTCGCGCCAGGGCCACTCCGGCGGGCCGATCACGCATGACACCGCCGGCGCGGAGGTGCACGCCACCTGCGCCTGCCTGGCGCCGTCGGCGCACCGCGCGGGCGAGATCTGGGCCTCCACCGACGACGGCCTGGTGCACGTCACGCGCGACGACGGCAAGCGCTGGACGAACGTCACGCCCAAGGGCATGCCGGAGCTGGCCTATGTGGGCTGCGTGGAGATCTCCGCGCACGACCCCGACACGGTCTACGTGAGCGCCACGCGCTACAAGCTCGCCGACTACCGCCCGTACCTCTTCCGCACCACCAACGGCGGCAAGTCGTGGCAGTCGATCAATGGCGACCTGCCCGAGGGCGAGATCACGCGCGTGGTGCGCGCCGATCCGGTGCGTGCGGGGCTGCTGTTCGTGGGCACCGAGACGGGCATCTTCTTCAGCCTGGATGACGGGCGCCACTGGACGCGCATGGGCGGCGGGCTGCCCGTGGCGCCGGTGTACGACCTGAAGATCAAGCACGGCGACCTCGTGGCCGCCACGCACGGACGCTCGTTCTGGATCCTGGACGACCTCTCGGCGCTGCGCCAGCTGCGCGAGGATGCCCGCGCGGTGCAGCTCATCACGCCGCGCGACACGGTGCGCACCCGGCTGTCGTGGAGCGCGGGCTCGGGCTACGGCAAGGCCGGCATCAGCTACAGCCCGGCCTTCGGCATCAGCGGGGCCAGCGAGTCCGTGACGCGGCCCGACGGCAGCACCTCGCGCGCCTACCTCGACGTGGGCGAAGGCCCGCCCAGCGGCGCGCTCGTGCATTACTGGCTGCCCGAGGGCTTCAAGGGCGGCGTGAAGCTCGCCTTCCTGGACGCCCGCGGGCAGACGGTGCGCACGGTCAGCAGCGAGGGCGGCAGTGGTGGCAATGGCTCCGCGGCGCGCAAGCCCGGCGTCAAGCCGGGCCTGAACCGCTATGTGTGGGACCTGCGCCACCAGGGGCCGGTGAAGCTGGATGCCTCGCTCGTGGAGCGCCGCCGCAGGCCGCTGGCCGAGGAGAAGGACGAGCTCGCGGGCCCCACCGTGGCGCCGGGCCGCTACAAGGTGGTGCTGGAGGCCGGTGGGCAGCGCCTGGAAGCCGGGTTTGCCGTCGTGAAGGATCCGCGCGTGAAGGCCTCGCAGCGTGCCTTCGACCAGCAGGCTGCGCTGCTGACGCAGCTCTACGCGAAGTGGGCCGCGCTGAACGCGGGCGTGAATCGGCTGCGGCAGGTGCGGCGCCAGCTGCGCCTGCTGCAGGAGCGCGTGGCCGGCGGCGACGCGGCCCTGGTCGCCCGCCTGCGCGCCGGCCTGGACAGCCTGGGCGCCATCGAGGCGGCCCTGGTCGACGTGAAGCGGGAGTCCCCGCGCGACGTGCTGCGCCACCAGGCGGGCCTGGACGACACGCTGAGCGATCTCGTCAGCGTGGTGGCCATCGCCGACGAGGCGCCCACACAGCAGGCCCGCGAGGTGTCGGAAGAGACCATGGCGGCCGTGGATGCCGAACTCGGCCGGCTGGGCCATTGGGTGGACGAGGAGCTGCCCGCGCTCAACCTCGCGCTGCGCGAGGCGGGCGTCGAGCCGGTGGGCCTGCCCCGGGCCTGAGCCCGGAACGGCGGGCTCAGGAGGCCTGTTCGCCCCGGGAGCGGGCGATCAGCGCCTTGACGCCTGCCACCACGGCACCCAGTACGTACCAGGTGACGAGGAAGGCGGCCGTCTCCAGCAGGAAGCTACGGAACTTGTAGAACAGCTCGGCAATCGTCAGCGCCGCCAGGAAGATGGGCAGCTGCTCGAGGGCGAATTGCCGAGGCGTGAGGCGGCGGAGGAATTCGTACATCGTCGGGTTCCTGAACAGGCGTGGAAAAGACTGCCCGCAGTGTACGCAAGCCCCGGTGTCGCGGCCCCTGTCGCAAACCCGCCGCCCGCCGGACCCGGTGGGCTCGCGCCCTACAGCTCCCGCGTCATGAACAGGCTGTTCGGGTCGAGCACATAGTCGGCGAAGGGCTCGCATTCCTCGAAGCCGAAGCTGCGGTACAGCGTGATGGCGGGCAGGAAGGCCTCCATCGAGCCCGTTTCCAGGCTCAGGCGCCGGTAGCCGCGCGCACGCGCCTGCTCGATGAGGTGGGCGAGCATCGCCCGCCCCGCGCCGCGGCGGCGCAGGGCCTGCGGCGTGCGCATGGACTTCACCTCGCCGTGATCCGGGCTGAGCTCCTTGAGCGCGCCGCAACCCAGCAGCGTCGGGCCGTCCCAGGCCGACCAGAAGGTGATGCCGGGCTGGCGCAGCTCGTCGAGGTCCAGCGCGTGCACGCTCTCCGGCGGCGAGACGGCGTACATGTGCGCCAGGTGCTCCTCGAGCAGGGCGTGGATCTGCGGGCGGCTGAGGTCGTCGATTTCGATGTGCATGGGGCGGGTTCAACGGGCGCGCGGCGCACGCTCCCGGCGCCGCCAGTAGGCAAACTCTTCCTCGTGCACCTCGAAGTCGAGCTCCGAGACGCGGGCAAGCAGCCGCTCCTGCACGTCGGCCACCGCGCGGTTGTACACCGCCGGGCCGACTTCCTCGAGAAAGAAGCCCAGCAAGGCGCCGGCAGCGACGTTGCCGATGCGCTCTTCCATGTGCTCGGCGAAGTAGCGCTCGATGGAGGCGATGGCCTGGGCGCGGTCTTCCCGCGTGAGTTCGATCGTCATGGGTGGAGGGCAGCGGTCAGGGTCCGGGCTCTACAGGGGCAGCCTCATGAGGCTCCAGACCAGGACCAGGAGTTGCAGGAGGTTGAGCAGGAGGGCGGCCGAGTGCAGGCGCCGGAAGCGGCCGATGGCCCCGCGCTCGCCGCTGTGGATGGCCGCGCCGATCTGCTCCATGGCCGGAATGAACCGCCGACGCAGCGCCAGCACCGCAAGCGCCATCACCCCCGCCCCGAGCGCGAACAGGTACCAGCTCGACAGCGCGTAGCTGGCCGCCGCACCCGCCGAGGTGGCCAGCGCGGCCCGGTAGTAGACGTTGAAGAAGCCGCGCACGAAGCGCGCGTCGGTGGGCGTGTCGTGCTGCAGGACCAGCAGCGGCAGCCCGCCAAGCAGGAAGTAGGCGGTCGTCACCAGCAGCGCAACGGTGAAGAACAAGGCCGGGAACAGGGCGACCGGGTGGGACAGGGACATATCGGGGGCCGCTCCTAGCGGCTCGTGGCAACCGGCTCGCTCACCGGGCGGCTCTCGGGGAGTCATGCATGCGCACGCGGCCAGCTTGGCTTGCCGGGCGGGTCGCTAGAATCCGGGTTTGCCCGCGTTCACGCCCCCGTCGCCATGCCCCTGTTCTGGAAGCCCTACACCTCCGACGTGACCCAGTTCATCGAGCAGCTCAAGACGCAGCGCCCGACGCTGGAGGATGAGCAGAAGCGCGGTCGCGCCCTGCTGTGGGACAAGGCGGTGGACCGCCAGGCGCAGGCCGCCTGGACCGAGGCGCGCGTGCCGCAGCAGCCTTACGTCTACCAGACCCGGAGCTGAGCCGGTGGCGGTGCCCGAGGCCCCGGCGGCCGCCGAGGCGCTGCTGCCGCCCGTTGAGCAGCCCACGGGCCCGGAGGTGGTGGACCAGGTCGCGCTGGCGCGGCTGTACGGCGAGCCGCTGTTCAAGTTGCCGCAGGACCTGTACATCCCGCCCGATGCGCTGGAAGTCTTCCTCGAGGCCTTCCAGGGTCCGCTGGACCTGCTGCTGTACCTGATTCGCCGGCAGAACTTCAACGTGCTGGACATCCCGATGGCCGATGTCACGCGCCAGTACCTGGAGTACGTCGACCAGATCCGCGAACGCAACCTCGAGCTGGCGGCGGAGTACCTGCTGATGGCGGCCATGCTCATCGAGATCAAGTCGCGCATGCTGCTGCCGCCGAAGAAGAGCGAGGACGGCCGCGAGCCCGAGGACCCGCGCGCCGAGCTCGTACGCCGGCTGCTGGAGTACGAGCGCATCAAGCTCGCCGCAGCCCGGCTGGAGGAGCTGCCGCTGCTCGGGCGCGACTTCCTGCGCGCGCAGGTCGTCATCGAGCAGAGCCTGCAGCCGCGCTTTCCGGACGTGCAGCCCGAGGAGCTGCGCGCCGCGTGGGCCGATATCCTGCGCCGCGCCCGCCTCGTGCAGCATCACCGCGTGGGCCGCGAACAGCTGTCGGTGCGCGAGCACATGAGCCAGACGCTGCGCCGCCTGCAGGGCCGCCGCTTCGTGGAGTTCCACGAGCTCTTCGACCCGGCGCAGGGCACGCAGGTGCTGGTGGTGACCTTCATCGCGCTGCTGGAGCTCAGCCGGGAGCGCCTGGTGGAGGTGACGCAGGCCGAGGCCTTCGCGCCCATCTACGTGCGGCTGGCCTACACACCCAGCTGAGTGCCCAGCTGAGCGCCCCGCCGCCCTCTCACCGCCCCTGGCGCAGGCCACGATGATCGCGCGCGAGGAGCTGCCCTGCGGCGCGAGCGGCCGGGTGCTGCTGATGGACACCATCACCGAGGTCGGCCCGGGCGATGCGGGCGCATGGGTGGTGTCGGGCTCGCACGGCGGCACGAGTTTCGGCAGATTCGCCCTGGCTGCACCGCTGCGCCTGGCGGTCTTCAACGACGCGGGCGTGGGCAAGGACAACGCGGGCATCGCCGCGCTGGCGATGCTGCAGGCCGCCGGGCAGGCGGCGGCCACCGTCGCGCACACGAGCGCGCGCATCGGCGACGCCCGCGATGCCTGGGCGCACGGCGTGGTCTCGCACGTCAACGAGGCGGCGCGCGCGCTCGGTCTGGCCCCAGGGCAGCGCCTGCGCGAAGCCCTGGCAGCCAGCCTGGACGCCCTGGCGAGCGGCGCACCGGCTCCGCGCTGAGGCGGCGCCGGGCTCCGCGCCGCGCCGCGTCTCAGGCCCGGCCGCCGCCGGACGGCAGGTCCACCATCACCGGCTGGCCCGGCGCCGTGCAGCCGCGGTCGCAGCAGCGCCCGGGCTGGCGGTTGGCGGTGATGGCGCGGCCCGGCTCGGTGGCCACCCCGCGCTCGAGCAGCCGCTCCACCAGGTCCACCTTCGAGCCCGTGGGGTAGTGGCGCCAGATCTCCTGCTTCATGGCCGCGGGCGAGCCGCCCCCGTGCAGGCTGATGACGCTGTACCAGCCGCCCTGGTAGCCGGCGGTGAGGTCCTCGATGAAGCGAGCCACCTCGATGCGCTTGTCGTAGGGCACGTCGGGGCTGGCCTGCAGCAGCTCGCTCAGCCGCGCGGCCGTCTCGGGGTTGTGGTCCTCCTCGGGGCCGGGCAGCGTGACGATGAGGCCGCCGCTGACCGAGTGCGCCAGGCGGTGCATGTCGTAGATCTTGGTGGCCAGCAGCAGCTTGCCCACGTTGGCGAAGACCGGATCGGGCATCATCACCTCGCAGTGCGCATCGCGCCGCGCGTACACGCTGGCGGCCACGCCGCAGGCGTAGAAGCTCTCGACGATGGTGATGAGCTCCACCATGTGGTCGCGCAGGTGCGTCTCGCGCCCCGGGTCGAAACCGTTGGCCTCGCACATGAGGGCGCCCGCGCCGATGAGCAGGTCGCCGAAGCCGGCGCGAGCGGCGATGCAGGTGTGGCGGTGGTGCGTGGCGTAGCTGTAGGTGACGTGGCCCGAGTGCTCCCACTCGCCGGCCACGAACACGCGCTCCCAGGGCACGAAGACCTGATCGAAGAGGCACACGGCGGTGGTCTGGCCGTACTTGCGGCTGAACAGGGCCTGCCCGTGCTCGGGCTTCTCGCCCGGGCGCCCGGCCGGACGCGCGACGATGGTCAGCCCCGGCGCGTCCACCGGCACGGCGCAACACACGGCGAAGTCGGCGTCCTCGCGCCCCATGTTGCGACAGGGCATGACGAGCAGCTCGTGCATGTAGGGCGCGCCGGTGACGATGGCCTTGGCGCCGGAGATGACGATGCCGCGGCGGCCGTCGCGCACGGCGTGGCGGTCGACGATGTGCACGTAGGTGTCGGCGCGCGCCTGCTCGTGCGGGCGGCGGCTGCGGTCGCCCTTCGCATCGGTCATGGCCACGCCCAGCGTCAGGTCCTCGTCCTGCACGCGGTGCAGGTAGGCCAGGAAGCGCTGCGTGCGCTCGCCCTGGCCGGTGGGCGCACCCGCGGCGTCGTCGATGCGCGCGCAGACCTGCCAGATGGCGTTGAGCGCGTCGTGCGTGAGGTAGCGCTGCGCGCAGCCCGTCTCCTGGCACAGCAGGCGCACGGCCTCGAGCTTGTTGAGCAGGTCGTCCGAGCCGGTGTCCACGTGGGTCATGCGGTTGACCGTGTGCCCGCTCGTGTGCTGCACCGCCGTCATGAGCCGGGCGTGCTCGGGGCGCAGCGCCGCGTCGTAGGTGTAGGCGATGGCGTTGACCCCAGGGCGCAGCCCGGGCTCGTCCACCACGCTGTCCACGCGGCGGCCATCCAGGTAGACCACCGGCCGCAGGCGCCGCAGCGACTCCCGGTAGTCATCGCCGGACATCAGGCTCGGGGTGGCAGGAGCGTTCATGGAAGGTCTCCGGGGGTTAGCATCCGTGATCATGCACACGATCTCCAACGGCCTGCTGCAGGCCGCGCGTTCGCAGCTCGTGCTGGTGGACCACCAGCAGCGGCTCATGCCGGCCATCGCCGGCGGCGAGCAGGTGGCCGCGCGTGCGCTGCGCCTGGCGCAGCTCGCCCAGGCGCTGCAGGTGCCCTGCACAGGCACCGAGCAGAGCCCGGACAAGCTCGGCCCGCTGCTGGCACCGCTGCGCGGGCTGTGCGCGCAGGTGCTGGCCAAGACGCACTTCGATGCCTGCGCCGACGGGCTGCTCGAGCCGGTGCGCGCGGCGGCCGCAGCCGGGCGGGACCAGCTCGTCGTGGCCGGCTGCGAGGCGCACGTGTGCCTGCTGCAGACGGCGCTGGGCCTGCGCGCGGCCGGCCTGGCGGTGTGGGTGGTGGCCGATGCCTGCGGCTCGCGCAACAGCGCCGACCGCGAACTCGCGCTGCGCCGCCTGGAGGGCGCCGGCGCGGTGCTCGTGAGCAGCGAGATGGTGGGCTTCGAGTGGGTACGAGAGGCCGGTCATCCGCAGTTCCGCACCCTGCAGGCCCTGGTTCGCTGACGGGTCCTTCGGGCCCGGGGGCGGTGATTCAGGCACGGCCACCGCCCCGGGCGCTCAGGCCAGGAACTCGCGCGGATCGGTGAGCCGCCCCGTGAGAGCGCTGGCCGCCACCGTGGCCGGCGAACCCAGGAACACCCGCGAGCCGGGGTGGCCCATGCGACCGAGAAAGTTGCGGCTGGACGAGGAGATGCACACCTCGTCCTCGGCCAGCACGCCCTGGTGCATGCCGGCGCAGGCTCCGCAGCCGGGCGTTGTCACGGTGGCGCCTGCCTCCACCAGCGTCTCGATGACACCCGCGCGCAGCGCCGCCAGGTGCACCTGGCGCGAGGCGGGCGTGACGACCAGGCGCACGCCCGGGGCGATGCGCCGGCCGCGCAGCATCCAGGCCGCCACCTGCAGGTCCTCCAGCCGGCCGTTGGTGCAGGTGCCCAGAAAGGCCTGGTGCACGGGCTGCCCGGCGTGGGCCGAGACGGGCTCCACCTGGTCCACGCGCGGCGGCACGGCCAGCAGCGGCTCCAGGGTCGAGAGGTCGAAGCGGTGGTGTGCCCGGTAGTGCGCGTGCGCGTCGGGCTGCGGCATCTCGCCCACCTCCACGCCCAGGCGCGCATAGTGGTCGCGCGTGACGGCATCGCCGGGTACGACCGCGAACTTCGCCCCCATCTCGATGCCCATGTTGCACAGCGTCATGCGCTCGGGGATGGACAGCCGCTCCAGCGCCGGGCCGTGGAACTCGATCGCGTCGTACAGCGCCCCGCGCGCAGTGATGCGGCTCAGCATCGCCAGCACCAGGTCCTTCGCGTACAGGCCCGGCGCCAGCTGCCCGTGAAGCTCCACGCGCACGGTGTGCGGCACCCTGAACCAGAGCTTGCCGTGGGCCCACAGGCAGGCCATTTCCGCGCCGCCGATGCCGCAGCCCACGGCGCCCACCGCCCCGATGGTCAGGGTGTGGGAGTCCATGTTCGTGACCATCTGGCCCGGGCGCACGAGGCCGCTTTCCACCGCGATCTGGTGCGAAATGCCCTGCCCCACATCGAACAGGCGCTCGCGCGGCAGGCCGAAGCGCTCGAAGAGCTGCCGCCCCACGCGCTGCACATGCGCGTGCAGCGGGGTGTCTGCAGGCGCGTAGTGGTCGTAGAAGAGCGCGATCTTCTCGGGATGCGCGAGCGCCTTCACGCCGCGCAGGCGGAAGGTCTGGTCGATGAGGCCGATGCCGTCGTCCAGGGCGAAGGTCCAGTCCGGCCCGATCTCCACCATCTGCCCGGCTCGCACCTCGCGCCCGGCCAGCCGGCTCATGATCTTCTCGGCCAGCGTGAGGCCCGGCGCACTTGCGGGCGTCCCCTGCCCTGTCGACGACACCACGCCGGGGGCAGGTGACGCCGCCGCGGGCTCGACAGGCGCGCTGCCCGCGCCGGCGCGCGCGGCCCAGAGCCCGCCCGCCTCCAGGATCGACAGCACCTCGGCGGGCCAGGGCGTGAAGGCGATCGTGCGGCCGGCCACCGTGGCCTGCCCTGCACGCAGGTCGGCCTGTATCGCGTCGCCGTCCTGGATGGCCTCGGCCACCTCGGGGCTCGTCACCACCGCCAGGCCGTTGTTCACGGCATTGCGGAAGAACAGCCGCGAGAACGAGCGCGCCACCACGAGCCGCACGCCCGCGCCGATCATGGCCGTGACGGCGTGCTCGCGCGAGGAGCCGCAGCCGAAGTTCCAGCCGCCCACCACCACCCCGCCAGCGGCCACCTTCGCGCCCACCTCGGCGCCCAGGTTCTCGAAGAGATGGCGCGCCTGGTCCTCGGGGCGCAGCACCGCCAGCCAGCGGCCGGGGTAGATGGTGTCGGTGTCCACGTCGTCGCCGAAGACGGTGGCCACGCCCTGCACCTGCATCGTCAGCCCTGCGCCGGCTCGAAGCCGCAGAAGGAGGCGAAGTCGCCAACGGGTGCGCGCTCGGTGACCAGGCGGTTCACCGGGGCGTCGGGGTCGGCGTGGCCCAGCGCCATGCCGCAGATGACGATCTCGCTGTCGGGGATGCCCAGGACCGGGCGAATGAGGGTGTGGAAGTCGGCGAAGGCAGCCTGGGCGCAGGTGTCCAGCCCGCGCGCGCGCGCGGCCACCATGAGGCTGCCCAGGAAGATGCCCAGGTCGAGCCAGCTGCCGATCTCCAGGTCCTGGTCGAGCGTGAACATCAGGCCCACGGGCGCGCCGAAGAAGCGGTAGTTCTCGCGCCGCTGGCGCTCGGTGGCCTCGTAGTCACCCTTGGGGATGCCCAGCAGGCCGTACAGGCCCCAGCCGATGCGCCGGCGCCGGCCGATGTAGGGCTCGCGCCAGTTCACCGGGTAGTAGTTCCACTCGCGCTGGTAGCGGTCGGGCCCGTCGCGGTCCAGCGCCTGCAGGATGGTGTCGGACAGGCGCTCGCGCACCTCGCCCGCGCACACGTGCACCTTCCAGGGCTGGATGTTGCTGCCGCTGGCGCTGCGGCTGGCCAGCGCCAGGAGTTCCTCCACGGTGGCGCGCGCAACCGGCGTGGGCAGGAAGGCGCGCACCGAGCGCCGGCTGCGCAGCGCCTGCTCGGCGCCGAGCTCGACCCGGGCCGGTGCGAGCGCAGCCGCCGGCTCAGGCATCGGCGTCGCCTCCGGCCAGGGCCTGCACTTCCTCCGGGATCTGCCCGAGGAAGAGGCGACGGACATTCTCGTTGTCCAGCAGTTCGGCCGACGCCCCGCTGTACACCACCTTGCCCAGGTGCATGACGTAGCCGCGGTCGGACACGCCCAGCGCGCGCGAGGCCTTCTGCTCGACCATCACCACCGTCAGGCCCTCCTCGCGCAGCGCCTGCAGCTTCGTGAAGACGATGTCGACGAACTTCGGCGACAGCCCGAGCGAGGGCTCGTCCAGGATCAGGGTGCCCGGGCTCGTCATCAGCGCGCGGCCGATGGCCAGCATCTGCTGCTCGCCGCCGCTCATGGTGCCGGCCAGCTGGCCCAGACGCTGCGCGAGCACGGGAAAGAGCTGCGTCACGCGCTCGGTGGCCGCGCCGATGCGCGCGCGGTCGCCCTTGAGGATGTGCGCACCGAGCTCCAGGTTGTCGCGCACCGTCATCTCCGGCACCACCACGCGGCCCTGTGGCACATAGCCGATGCCGCGGCCCACGCGCTTCCAGGCGGGCTCGGCCGTGATGTCCACGCCACCCGCCAGCACGGAGCCCGTCCAGGCCCGCAGCAGCCCGGCAGCGGCCTTGATGACGGTGGACTTGCCCGCACCGTTGGAGCCGATGATGGTGCTGATCAGGCCGCGCGGGAAGTGCATGGAGGCATGGCGCACCACGGGCACGTCGCCGTAGCCCGTGGTGAGGTCCCGCAGCTCCAGCGGGTGCGCGGTGTCGGCATCCATCGCGGCGGCCCCCTGTTCGGCGTTCAGCGCCCGGTCCAGCCCGGGGCCGGCACCTTGGCCTCGGCGTTGCGCAGCTCGTCGGGCCAGACGATCTCCGAGCGCCCGCCCTGGATCTGCACGAGCAGCCCGCGGATGCCGATCTGCATGCCGGTGGCCGGATCGACCTCGTGCTTGCCCATGACAGTGTCCATCTTGAGTTCCGACAGCACCTTGCGCAGGGCCTCCTGGTCGAGCGACCCGGCCTTCTTCACCGCGGCCTCCAGCACCACCACGGCGTTGTAGCCGAAGGAGGCGTAGTAGCCGGGCTCGTAGTTGTAGCGGGCCTTGAATTCCTTGACGAACTGCGCGTTGCCGGTTGTCTTCAGCTCGGGCTCGTACAGCGACATGCCGATGGCCGCCTCGCCGTCCTTTCCGGCGGCCTTGATGAAGTCCTCCTGCGACACGCCGTTGTGGATGAACATCTTGGGCATGTAGTTGGAGGCGCGGAACTGGCGGATCATCTCGATGGCCTCGTTCGGGTAGCCCACCGACACCCACAGGTCGGGCTGCGCCTGGCGGGCGCGCGCGATCTGCGAGGAGAAGTCCACGTTGCCCGAGGGGAAGTACTCCGACAGCACGATCTTCACGCCGTTGCGCTCGGCAAAGACCTTCAGCACCTTCTCCATGTCGCGCGCGGCGGCGTAGTCGCGGGCCACGAAGGCCATGGTCTTGAAGCCGTGCTTCTTGATCATCGGCTCCACGCCGTCCACGTAGGCCGAGATGCGCGCGGCGGTCTGGAAGATGTACTTGAAGCCGCGCTGGTGGATGGACTCCGACGCACCGCCGCCGTTGATCATGATGCGCTTGTGCTTCTCCGCCACGGCGGTGGCGGTGGCAGCCTGCGCCGAGCCCACGGTGGAGATGAGCAGGTCGACCTTGTCGCTGGTGATGAGCCGCTCGTACAGGCGCGCCGAGGTGGCGGCGTCGGAGCGGTCGTCGTAGACCACGAACTCCACCTTGCGGCCGAGCAGGCCGCCGCCGCCGTTCACGCGGTCGCGCCAGAGCTCCACGCCCTTCCAGTAGTGGGCCGAGGAGTCGGCGAGGTTGCCGGTCTGCGACAGCGCGATGCCGATGCGGATCGGACCGGGCGCCTGCGCCCAGGCCGGCAGTGCCGCGGCTGCAAGCAGGCACAGCGAGGAAAGGAAACGCTTCATGGGGCACTCCTTGTGAAGAACGAGCCGCCGCCGCAGCGGCATGGGGGGATGAACATGGTCAGGCGGGGTGGTGACGGGGATTGGCGCGGCCCTGCTCGAGCAGCTCGGCGCGGGTGCCCACCAGGGCGCTGTGGCTGTGGGGCTGGATGCCCAGCAGCGCGGCCACGTCGCGCGAGGCCGCGACGATGGCCTGCGGGTCCACGCCGGTGCGCACCCCCATCGATTCGAAGAGCACCACCAGGTCCTCGGTGGGGAGGTTGCCCACCGCGGCCACGCTGGTGGGCATGGCAATCCCCCCGCCCAGGCCGCAGATGGACCCCTCGATAAAGGTGGCACCCGCGTCCACCGCCGCCAGCACATTGGCCGTGCCCGCGCCGGAGAGGTTGTGCACGTGGTAGCCGAACTCGCAGTCGGGCATCTCGCGGTGCAAGCGCCGGAAGATGGAGCCCACCTGGACCGGGTCTTCCATGCCCATGGAGCCGGCGATGTAGAAGCGGCGGATGCCGCC
This sequence comes from Rubrivivax sp., assembly GCA_049318345.1. Lineage (GTDB taxonomy): Bacteria > Pseudomonadota > Gammaproteobacteria > Burkholderiales > Burkholderiaceae_C > Rubrivivax. The sequence goes on from JBMOGN010000017.1 coordinate 16,709, forward strand.
TTCGCGCAGGCGCCGCACCAGCCCCACCGAGCGGTCTTCCGGAATCAGCCCCTCGTAGGCGCACCACAGCGCCACGCCCACCGCCATGACGAAGCCCATGCCCGCGGACTCGGCGCTGCGGAAGCAGGCCAGCGCCTGCTCCACCGCCTCGTCCAGCGTCATGTTCTGGTTCTTGCGCAGGTAGGTCTCGCTGACGGTGATCAGGCCCAGCAGCTCGTCGAGCCGGCATTCGCGCGCGCGCTCGGCGCCGCGCGCGTTGGGCACCAGGGCCCGGTAGACGGTGCCCGGGCGGCGGCGGATGCGCGCGCACACCTCCTCGGCGTCCTTCAGGTTGGGAATGACGCTGGCGCGCGCGAAGCCCGTGATCTCGATCACGGGCAGCCCCGTGTCGGACAGGCGGTCGATCATGGCGATCTTGGTGTCGGTGTCCACCCAGCGCGGCAGGCTCTGCAGCCCGTCGCGCGGGCCGACTTCGGAGATGGTCAGGGTGCCGGGCAGCTGCAGCATGGGAGCACTCTCAGAAGTAGGCCTCGTGCACCTTGGGGTCGTCACGCACCTGGTCGGGCGCGCCGCTGGCGATGACGCAGCCCTCGGCCAGCACGTAGACCAGGTCGCACTGCGACAGCACGATGCGCATCTCGTGGTCGATGAAGAAGACGGTCACGCCCTGCGCGCACAGCGTCTTGAGGTGGTCGACGATGCGGTTCTGCAGGCGCGGGTTGATGCCGGCGAAGGGCTCGTCCAGCAGCAGGATCACGGGCTTGAGCATGAGCGCGCGCGCGATCTCCACGAGCTTGCGCTGGCCGTAGGACAGCTGCGAGCCCCACTTGTCGGCGATGGCCGTGATCTCCAGGAACTCCATGAGCTCGCCGGCGCGGCGCACGGCGGCGCGGTCGTCGATGCCGTGGGCCACGGCCACGAGGTTCTCCGTGACCGTCATCTCCGCGAATAGGCGGCTGATCTGGAAGGTGCGGCCCACGCCGGCGTGGCAGATCTGCGCCGGCGAGAAGCCCGTGACGTCGCGGCCCTGGATGCTCACGCGCCCGGCGTCGGCGCGCAGCGTGCCGGCGATGATGTTGAAGAGCGTGGACTTGCCCGAGCCGTTGGGGCCGATCACGCCGGTGATCGAGCCGCGCTTCACGCGCAGGCTCGCCTCGTGCAGGGCAATGCGCCCGTCGAAGCGCTTGCTCAGGCCATCGGCCACGAGGATGGCGTCGTCGTTCATCGGCCGCCCTCCCCCGTCTGCGCACCGGCCCGGGCCTGCTCGCCGGCCAGGCGCTTGAAGAGCCCGCGCCCGGGCGGGAGCCAGCCGCGCTTCATCGCCAGGTTGACGATGCCCCGCGGCATGTACAGCACCGCCATCAGGATGAGCACGCCCACGATGGCCAGGTAGTACTCGGGAAACTTTGCCCAGAGCAGCTCGTGGAACACCGACAGCACCACCGCGCCCACCAGCGGGCCGAGCACCGTGCCCATGCCACCGAGCAGCACGATGGCGATGGTGGTGAGCTCCATCACCGGCGAGAAGGCCGTGGGCGGGTCGATGAAGGCCAGGTACACCGCGTTGAGCGCGCCCACCGCAGCCGGCGCCACGGCCGAGGCGACGAAGGTGCCGATCTTCAGCCGGGAGGTGCGCACCCCCAGCGCCTCGGCCGCCTGCTCGTCCTCTCGGATGGCCAGCAGCTTCAGGCCCAGGCGCGAGTTGTCCAGGCGCCAGGTGGCCACCACCATGATCACGGCCACGCCCACGAGCACGTAGTACACCGGCCGCAGGTCGTCCAGCGGCTTGAGGTACAGGCCCGTGCCGCCCTGCGTGAGGCCGTCGAAGCCCAGCACGAGCGACTCCATCACCCGCGTCAGGCCGAACATGCCGATGGCGAAGTACGGGCCCTTCAGGCGCAGCATCGCCATGCCCAGCGGTGTGGCCAGCAGCGCGCCGGACAGCGCCGCCAGCGGCACCGCGAGGTACCAGGGCACGCCCAGCTTGTGCACGAGCAGCGCCCCCACGTAGCCGCCCAGGCCGAAGAAGCACACCTGCCCGAAGTGCGTGTAGCCGGCGTAGCCGCCGATGAGGTTCCAGGAGTAGGCCAGCGTGGTGAAGACGAGCAGCTGGATCGTGAAAGACAGCGCGTACTCGCTGCCAAAGGTGGGTACCGCGAGCGCCGCCGCAGCCAGCGCGATGATGAGCACGAGCGAGCGGTTCACGTGCGCGCTCCCACGCCGAGCAGGCCGCGCGGGCGCACCAGCAGCACCAGGAGCATCAACAGGTACAGCAGCGCCGAGCCGATCACCGCGCCGGTGAAGTAGCCGCCGAAGACCTCGATGACGCCCAGCAGCAGCGCCGCGGCGATGGCGCCCGGGTAGCTGCCCATGCCGCCGACGATGATGACGGCGAAGGCCTTGATGAGGAAGCGCGTGCCGAGCTGCGGGTCGGAGGCGATGGTCGGCGCCATCAGCACCCCGGCCAGGCCGGCCATGCCCGCGCCCAGGGCGAAGGTGGCGTTGCGGATGCGTTCGATGGAAATGCCGGAGATCTCCGCGAGCTCCGGCGCCTGCGAGACCGAGCGCACGGCGCGGCCGAAGCGCGTCTTCTCCAGCACCCACCACACGCCCAGGCTGACGGCCAGTGCCACGGAGAAGGCCACCAGCCGCGACAGCGGCACGGCCACCCCCAGCACCTGCACCGAGCCCGACAGCACGCCAGGCAGCCCCTGGTAGCCGCCTCCCCAGGTGAGGATGGCGCCGTTGACCAGAATCGTGGAGATGGCGTAGGTGGCCAGCAGCGACATGATCATCGGCACGTCGGCCAGGCGCTGCAGCACGAGGCGGTGCATGGCCAGCCCGATGAGCGCCGTGAGCAGCGGCACCAGGACGATGGCCAGGACGAGCGAGAGCTTGAGCGCGCCCACGAGGGTGACGGTGGACAGCGCACCGATGGCCATGAGCTCGCCGTGCGCGAAGTTGATGACGCGCATCACGCCGAAGATGAGGTTCAGCCCGCACGCCATGAGCGCGTACAGGCCACCGAGCATCAAGCCGCCGAGCAGGAGTTCGAGCAAGGGCATGGTGGAAGCCTGGGCGATGTCGGGGGGATCCGGGGCCGGCTCGTGGCGCCTACAGCACGCCGGCCTCGCGCAGCCGCGCGAGCTCGTCGTCGGCCAGGCCGAGCAGGCCCTTGTAGACCTCGTCGTTGTGCTCGCCCTTGCGCGGGCCGAGCCACTTCACGTGGCCAGGGGTGTCCGACAGACGCGGCACGAGGTTGGGGATGGCCAGCTCGCCCACGCGGTCGTCCTTGACGCGCACGATGTTGCCGCGCGCGGCGTAGTGCGGGTCCTCGAAGATCTCGTCGATGGAGTACACCGGGCCGCAGGGCACCTGCGCCTGCTCGCAGATGCGCAGCAGCTCCGCGCGGTCGTGCTGCATCGTCCACTGCGTGACGTGCGCGTCGACCTGCTCGCGGTCGCGCTCGCGGTGGGCCAGCGTGCCCCAGTTCTGCGGCTCGCCCTTCTCCGGCTCGCCCATCGCCTCGGCCAGGCGCTGGTAGATCTTGTCGTTGGTGCAGGCGATGGCCAGCCAGCGGCCATCCTTCGTCGGGTAGTGGCTGTGGGGCACGACGTTGACCGTGCCAGGGCCCATGCGCTGGCGCACGAAGCCCTTGAGCGCATAGGCCGGGGCGAGCTCGTCGAGGATGCGGAAGATCGACTCGTACAGCCCAATGTCGATGAGCTGCCCGCGCCCGGTGCGCTCGCGCGCCTTGAGCGCGAACATCACGCCCAGTGCGCCGTACAGGCCCGTGAGATAGTCGGGAATGGTGGCCGACCCTGGGGTGACGGGCGCACGGTCGGGGTAGCCGGCGAGGAAGGACAGCCCGCCGAAGGCATTGCCGATGCGCCCGAAGCCCGGCCGGTCGCGGTAGGGGCCGGTCTGGCCGTAGCCGGAGATGCGCACCATCACCAGACGCGGGTTGATCTCGCGCAGCGTCTCCCAGCCCAGGCCCCACTTCTCCAGGGTGCCGGGCTGGAAGTTCTCCACCATCACGTCCACCATCCCCACCAGGCGCTTGAGGATGGCCGCGCCCTCGGGCGTGCGCATGTCCAGCGTGATGGACTTCTTGTTGCGGCACTCCGACAGCCACGGCAGCGAGTCGCCGGACTCGGTGATGGTGCCGAAGCGCCGCAGCGCGTCGTCCATGCGCGGCAGCTCCACCTTCCACACCTCGGCCCCGAACTCCGCCAGCTGCGTGGAGCAGTAGGGGCCGGCCAGAAAGCTCGAGACATCCAGGATGCGGATGTCGTCCATCGGTTCGATTGCGGGGATCTCGGGCAAGGGAGCTCCGTCGGGCTGGTCGGTGGGTGGAAGGGGCGGGCTCATCCGGCGTGGCCGGCCAGGGCTGCACGCCCGGCGGCCTCGGCACGCTCGATCGCCTCGGCACGCGCGAGCAGCCGCTGCGCGAGGTACACGATGGGGTAGTCGATGAAGCGGCCCTCGACCTGGATGGCCGCCAGCCCCTGGCGCTCGGCCTCGGCGAAGGCCTCGATGACGCGCCGGGCGTGCTCGAGCTCGGCCTCACCCGGACGGAAGAAGTCGTTGACCACCGGGACCTGGTCCGGGTGGATGCACATCTTCCCCTGGAAGCCCAGGTCACGCGCCTGGCGCACCGAAGCCGCGAAACCGGGCGCGTCCTGCAGGCGGATCCACACCGTGTCCACCGGTGGCTCCAGACCGGCGGCGCGCGACTCCACCACGAAGGCGCTGCGGTAGGGCAGCAGCTCGCCCTCGCCGGCGCTCCACTGCAGCGCGATGTCCAGCGTGAAGTCGCCCGCACCGAAGGCCACGCGGCGCACACGCGTGCCCGCGCGCAGGATCTCGCGCAGATGCGTGAAGCCCAGGCCCGTCTCGACGATGGGCATGAGGTCGATGCCGCCCACGGGCAGGCCACGGTCGTGCTCGAGCGAGCGCAGCAGCCACTCGGCGGTGAGCACGTCGCTGGCGCGCTCGACCTTGGGCAGCACGATCCCGTCCACGCCAGGGGCCACCACAGCCTGGAAGTCTCCGTGGCTCCACTCGGTGGACAGCGCGTTCACGCGCACGTAGCCCAGGCCCCGGCGCGGCCGCTGCAGGGCCTGCACCACCACCGCGCGCGTGGCCGGCTTCTCGGCGATGGCCACCGCGTCTTCCAGGTCGAGGATGACCGCGTCGGCCCCCAGCGTCAGGCACTTCTCCACGCGGCGCGCGTGGTTGCCCGGAGCGAAGAGGAAGCTGCGAAAGACGCTCATGGCGCGGCCCCTTGCATCGACGCCCCGGCCGGGTCGAGCTCCAGCCCCTGTGCCCGCACCTCGTCCTCGGAAAAGCCCAGCAGGTCCACCAGCACCTGGCGGTTGTGCGTACCCAGGCGCGGCCCGGTGTGGCGGATGGCCCCGGGTGTGCGCGAGAGGTGGCCCACCACGTTCTGCATGCGCAGCGGCCCGCCGAGCTCCTCGTCGGGCAGCGAGACGATGTTGCCGCGCGCCTGCACGTGCGCGTCGGCCAGCACCTCGGCCACGCTGTTGACGGGCGAGATCGCGGCTTCCAGCTCGATGAAACGGCGCATGAGCTCGTCGCGGTCGAAGCGGCCGATGGCTTCCTGCAGCGCCTCGTCCAGCGCATCCACGTTCTTCAGCCGCAGGCGGTTGTCGGCAAAGCGCGGGTCCTGCGGGAGGTGAGGCACCTCCAGGGCTACGCACAGCCGCTCGAAGATCGACTGCGCGCTGCCGCCCACCGAGATGTACTTGCCGTCGCGCGTGCGGAAGATGTTGCGCGGGGCCGTGAAGGGCAGCCGCGAGGCGGCGCGCTCCTGCACCAGGCCGAGCTGGTCGTAGTTGACGACCTGCGGGCCCAGCAAGGTCAGCAAGGTCTCGTACAGCGCCAGGTCGATCACCTGGCCGCGCCCGCTGCGCCGCTTCTCGTGCAGCGCCACGCTGGCCAGGTAGGCGGCCATCAGCCCGGTGGTGGAATCCGCCAGGCCGAAGCCCGGCAGCAGCGGCGGGCGGTCGGGGTAGCCGGAGATGTAGGAGTAGCCCGAGTAGGCCTCGGCGTTGGTGCCGAAGCCCGGGCGGCGGCTGAAGGGCCCGGTCTGGCCGAAGCCCGTGATGCGCACGATGATCAGCCCCGGGTTGACGGCGTGCAGCACCTCGGGCCCGAGGCCCCACTTCTCCAGCGTGCCGGTGCGGTAGTTCTCCACGAGGATGTCCGCATCGGCCACCAGGCGCTTGACCACCTCCACGCCGAAGGGCGTGCGCAGGTCGGCCGTCACGGAGAGCTTGCCGCGGTTCACGGCCTTGTAGTACAGGCCCACCCCGTTCTTCACCTCGCCCCAGCGGCGCACCTCGTCACCGGCGCCCGGGCGCTCGACCTTGATCACCTGTGCGCCGAAGTCCGCGAGGAACATCGAGCACAGCGGCGCGGCCAGGAAGTTGGAGATGTCCACCACGCGCACGCCGGCCAGGGCGCCAGGCCCGGGAACCGGGCCGGATCCGCTGGTTTCGGGGGAGCCGGGGGTCGAATCGAGCACGCGTATTGTCCGTACAAGTCGGTGGAATGTCCGTACATTACGCCGACGACAGGCCGGCGGTCACAGGGTTTTCCCAAGACCCGAGCGGGCCGCCTTTGCGCAAGAGTGCGGCCCTGGAGCCGGCAGCAAGCCCGCAGCCCGCGCCCGACTCCCTCCGCATGCAGGCATGAAGAAGAGCACCTCCGACGCCCCGGCCCCGCGGCTGCCCCTGTACCGGGCGCTCGCGCAATCGCTCCTGGGAGACATCGACGCCGGCCGCCACCCGGCGGGCAGCACGCTGCCGACGGAAGACGAGCTGGCCACACGCTTCGGCGTGAGCCGCCACACGGTGCGACAGGCCCTGCGCGAGCTCAAGGACGACGGCGTGATCGCCTCGCGCGCGGGGGTGGGCACGATCGTGCAGGACCGCTCCGAAGCGCCGCGCTTCTTCAGCGCCATCCGCAACGTCGGGGAGCTGCTGCAGTTTGTCGGCGCCACCGAGATGCAGGTGCTCTCGCGCGACGCCGTGCGCGCCGATGAGGCGCTGGCGGCGCAGCTGCGCTGCGAACCGGGCCGGCCCTGGGTGGAGTTCCGGCTGCTGCGCCATGTGCCCGGGCAGAAGGAGCCGCTGAACTACCTGCAGGCCTTTCTGCCGCCGGAGCTGGCCGGCGCGATCGGCCGGCGCAAGCTGCTGCGCCAGCCGATCTACTCGCTCGTGGAGGCTCGCCACGGGGTGCGGGTGGTGGACGTGATGCAGGAGATCACCGCGGCGAGCCTGCCGCCGGAGATGGCACGCGCGCTGCGCGTGCCCGCGGGCCACGCCGCGATCCGCATCTCGCGCTTTTATTCCGATGCCCGGGGCAGCGTGCTGACCATCGGCATCGGTCACTACCCCGCGGGCCGCTACGTGCAGCGCACGCGGTTTCGCGCGCATGGGGTGGAGGACGGCCGTGGGCGCCGCTGAGCCGCGCCTGCGCCGCTCGATGCTGATGACGCCCGGGCACCGGCCCGAGCGGCTGCACAAGGCCCTGGCCTGCGGCGCCGACGCGGTGGTCTTCGACCTCGAGGACGGGGTGCCGCCCGAGCAGAAGGCGGCTGCACGTACCGCCGTCGCCGCGGTGCTGCGCGACGCCTCGGCCCGGGCCCGGGCGCGGGAAGTCGAGATCTGCGTGCGCCTGAACGCGCTGCCCAGCGGGCTGGCTGCCGAGGACCTCGCGGCGCTCCCGCTGCACGACATCGATGCCCTCTTCGTCCCGAAGGTCGAGTCGGCGCACGAGGTGCAGGCCCTGGAAGCGCTGCTGCCGGCCGGCAGCCCCGCGGCGCTGCAGTTCGTGCTCACGCTGGAGACGCCGCGCGGCATGCTGCGGGCGCTGGACATCGCCGAGGCGAGCCCGCGCACCACAGGGCTCTTCTTCGGCTCGGGCGACTACACCGCCGCCACCGGCGGCGCCCGCACGCCGCTGGGCCTGCTGCATCCGCGCTCGGTGGTGGCCGCAGCCGCCGCTGCCGTGGGCGCGCAGGCTATCGACGCCGCCTACTTCGAGGACCTGCGCGACGAGGCGGCCACGCGTGCCGACGCGCAGGCTGCACGCGAACTGGGCTTTGCCGGCAAGGTCGTGTTCCATCCCGTGCAGGTGCCGGTCGTCAACGCGGTCTTTGCGCCCACGGCCGAGGAGGTTCTGCACGCCCAGCAGCTGCTGCGGGCCTGGGACGAGGCCCAGGCCCGCGGCACGGGCACCGCGCTGGCAGGCGGCGTCTTCGTCGCCGTGGACCTCGTCGAGCCGGCCCGCAAGCTGCTCAGGCGCGCCGCCCGCATCACTGCGCGCGCGGGCGGCTGATCCCCCTTTGAACGCCCGCCCTGCGTCTTCCTCCCTCATTCCTCATTCCCTGCCCGCCATGCACCCCGGACCCGTCGTCGGCTCTCCTCCCCTCACCCGGCGCGTGCGGCTGCAGCGCAGCGAGCTCGCCGTGCCGGCCACGCGGCCGCACTTCTTCGAGAAGGCCGCCGCCAGCGCCGCCGACGCCGTCTTCCTCGACCTGGAAGACGCGGTGGCCCCGGCCCACAAGGCGCAGGCCCGGGCGCAGGCGATCCAGGCCCTGAACGGCGTGGACTGGGGCGCCAGGACGGTGGCCGTGCGCGTCAACGGCCTGGACACGCCCTGGGCGCTGGAGGACATCGTGGAGGTGGCGCGGCGCGCGCCGCGCCTGGACCTGATCCTGCTGCCCAAGGCCGGCTCGGCCTTCGACGTGCAGTTCGTCGACCAGCTGCTCACGCTCGTGGAGCGCGAGAACCCCGCGCTGCGCGGCGTACGCGGGCCCATCGGGCTGGAGGTGCTGATCGAGTCGGCGCGCGGCGTGGCGAATGCCGAGGCCATCGCCGCGGCCAGCCCGCGGCTGGAGGCGATGATCTTCGGCGTGGGCGACTACACCGTGGACCTGGGCACCCGCGACGCCGTCTTCGGCCGCCCGAGCGCGCGCTACGCCGTGCTCACCGACCCCCAGCCCGACGGCAGCCGCCCCGCACACTGGAACGACCAGTGGCACTTCGCGCTGGCGCGCATCGCCAACGCCTGTCGCGCCCACGGCCTGCGCCCGGTGGACGGCCCGTACACCGACTTCCGCGACGAGGCCGGCTACCGTGCCTGCGCGCAGCGCGCCGCCGCGCTGGGCTTCGAGGGCAAGTGGGCCATCCACCCTTCGCAGATCGCCGCTGCCAACGAGGTGTACTCACCCAGCCCGCAGGAGCTGCAGTGGGCGCAACGCGTGCGCGAGCTGCTGGCACGCACCACCGCCGAGGGCCAGGGCGCGGTGGCCGACGCCGGCACGCTCGTGGACATGGCGCACCTGAAGCTGGTGGAGCAGATCGAGCAGCGCCAGGCGCTCATCCGCGCGCGGGGCGGGGCGCTCGGCGCACCCTGATCGGGCCCTCAGGCCGGATCGGCCCAGCGCTTCTCGAAGGCCCAGACATCCTCGAAGCCGGTGAGCCGGTGCAGCTGCGCCATGGTGTGCATCGGTACGCCGCTGCCCGCGCTCGTGCCCGCCATGGCCAGGTGCCGCAGCGCAGCGTCCATCGCCGCGCAGGCCGCGGCCATGCACACCGCCGGCCAGATTGCCAGCGAGAAGCCCAGGCTGCGCAGCGTGGCCGCGTCCAGCTCGGGCGAGCGCCCGGTGGGCACCATGTTGGCGATGAGGCGTGCGCCACAGCCCGCCAGCTCCTGGCCCACGCGCTCGAACTCCTCCCGGCTCTCCGGCGACTCGATGAAGACGATGTCCGCCCCGGCCTGCGCGAAGGCGCGCCCGCGCCGGATCGCCTCGTCCAGCCCGAGCGCCGTGCGCGCGTCGGTGCGCGCGACGATGAGGCAGTCGCTGGAGCGGCGCGCCTGCACCGCCACCTCGATACGGCGCACGGCGTCGGCCAGCGGCACCACGCGGCGGTCGGGCGTGTGGCCGCACTTCTTGGGCATCTCCTGGTCCTCGATCTGGATCGCCTGCACGCCCGCCTCCTCGTAGCCGCGCACCGTGTGGCGGATGTTCAGCAGGCCGCCGAAGCCGGTGTCGGCGTCGGCGATGAGCGGGCGAGTGATGCCCTGGGCAATGGTGCGGGCGCGGCCGACCATGTCGGTGTAGGTGACCAGACCCGCGTCGGGCACGCCCAGGTACGAGGCCGACACGCCGTAGCCCGTCATGTACAGGGCATGAAAGCCCATGCCGTCGGCCAGGCGTGCGGAGAACATGTCGTACACGCCGGGGGCCACGATGAAGTGGCCGGCGTCCAGGAGGCTGCGCAGGGTGGTCATGGGCGGTCTCGCGTGGGGCCCCGCGGCGGGATGCCAACGGGTGCGGAGGACTTTACGCGATGCCCAGCACCTCCTTGAGCGCCGCCTCGTCGAGCGTCTCGCGCACGAGCAGCTCCTTCGCACCCCGCTCCAGCGCGGCGCGGCGCGCCTGCAGCAGCTCGCTGGCGCGGGCGAAGGCGTCCATGACGATGCCGCGCACGGCTTCGTCGATGCGCTGGCGTGTGTGCTCGCCGTGGCGCGGCGCATTGCCGGCCTCGGCGCTCCAGGGCAGGTCCAGGAAGCGCGGGGCCGGCGCCTCGTAGGCCACGTAGCCCAGCGCCTCCACCATGCCGTGGCGCATGGCCATGTCGCGCGCGATGTCGGTGGCGCGGGCCAGGTCGTCGGCCGCCCCGGTGGACAGGTGGCCGAAGTGCAGCTTCTCCGCCGCGCGCCCGCCCAGCAGCACCATGATGCGCTGCTCGAGCTCCTCGCGCGTCTGCACGTAGCGGTCCTCGCTCGGGCGCTGGATGGTGTAGCCCAGCGCGCCGATGCCGCGCGGGATGATCGACACCTTGTGCACGGTGTCCGCACCGGGCAGGCTCAGCGCCACCAGGGCGTGCCCCATCTCGTGAAAGGCGATGACCTCGCGCTCGCGCGCGCCGAGCACGCGGCTGCGCTTCTCCAGCCCGGCCACGATGCGCTCCACCGCCACCGTGAAATCCGCCAGCCCCACCGCCTGCGCCTCGCGCCGCGTGGCCGCCAGCGCCGCCTCGTTGCACAGCGTGGCCAGGTCCGCACCAGAGAAGCCCGTGGTCAGCGCAGCCACCTGCGCCAGGTCGAGCCCGGGCTCGAGCTGCAGGCCGCGCACGTGCACCTGCAGGATCTGCACGCGCCCGGACTTGTCGGGCCGGTCCACCAGCACCTGCCGGTCGAAGCGCCCGGCACGCAGCAGCGCCGGGTCGAGGATCTCCGGCCGGTTCGTGGCCGCCAGCAGCACGAGTCCGGCTGAGCTGTCGAAGCCGTCGAGCTCGGCCAGCAGCTGGTTGAGCGTCTGCTCGCGCT